>QJPH01000001.1 GCA_003242955.1 Candidatus Methylumidiphilus alinenensis | reverse complement strand
CTTTCTAACTTCTTTAGGGCATATTTTGCGTTTATTCTGAATATTATTAAAACTTTATAAATCTTTACTGAGCTTTAATGAAGCTTTTATAAATTATTATGAACATTATTTGATTCTTGATGAAATATTTTGAATCTTTATTAACTATAAGAAAACAGTGAAGTCTATTTGTTGTTTTTATCCGTCATTTGTGAAACATTGCCAAGAAAGACGGGCGTTGCCAGACTGGAAATTCGGTTATGGGTGAGCCTTCTTCCATGGGAACTCACAAATCGGGATTACCCATCCGCCAAAGGGGTAACTTCTTGTTACCCCCTTGGGCAATCAGGGCGCGACGGACTGGGCGGTTGCTTCGCCTATGCCTGCCCCTCGCCGTTGGCTGGCTTGGCGGGGTCCGGCTTGGTGGTATTGGCTACCTTAGGCTTGCTGGCCTTGGCTTTGACGGGCTTGGCTTCAATTTTTTCCTGCCTGTCCGTCAAGCCAGGGTTTGGCAGCGGCCGGCGCGTGTCCAGCAATTCCAATTCCATGCGGTTGAAGGCTTCGATATAGGCCAGCTTGAACGCCAGGGCGGTTTTGCCGGTGAAGCCCATCGCCAGCAGCGTGAAGGCATCGCGGGTGAGTTCGTAGGCGGGGGACTTAATGGGTTCCCCGCCACTCGGGTTGGAACGCTCGATGACCGTCTGCGCAAAATTGCGCAGGCGGAAATCTTCGGGCAAATCGGTTTTTAAATTTTCGATGGACCGAAGAACGTCGCGATGGTTTTTGCCGAAATACCGGGCAACTTCAAGCGAAGTGGTGACCGCCTTCCCGTCATGCAGAATGACAACGGGCTTAACTTGAACGGTGCCGGTTGCGCCTGACTGGAACGGCAGCGTGTCGTCAGGGTCGGCCTGGAATCCCGCCGCGTCAAGCGACGACGCGGCGAGTGGCTCCAACTGTGCGTTCTCCCAGTCCGCCAGCCGCGCCTTGCAGTCGAGCAGGTAGGCGGCGAGTTGCCGCGCCCAGTGACACAGGTCGCCGGTAGCA
>QJPH01000248.1 GCA_003242955.1 Candidatus Methylumidiphilus alinenensis | reverse complement strand
CTAGGTTTTCCAAAGCCGAATGCCCGCGCAATCGAAGACAATCCAGGCTTTTGCGGGAGAAACAGACATGCCAGTGCTGACTGTCGAAGCCATGCCGGTTGTGCAGCCAGTGACCATCGAATGCGTGGCCGAGGTTTCACGGCAGTATCAAATCCCGGTTGCCTTGCTCGGCGGGGTGTTGGCGCAGGAGCGTGGCCGACTCGGTCAGTCTTCCCTAAACAAAAACGGCACTTGGGACATCGGGCCGATGCAGGTCAACAGCGCTTGGCTGAAGTTCTTCGCGCCGTATGGCATTGACCAACACCGGTTGCAGCACGACGGTTGCGCCAACCGCCGTCGGCACTATAACCATCCGCTACGGGCAGGGCAAGGCCAAAGGCGACCTGTGGCGGGCGGTAGGCCGCTACCATTCGCATCAACCCGGTTTGGCGGCAGCCTACCAAAGCAGGGTGGCCGTCAAGGTGGGCGAGTTGAACAGCGGCAGACAGACGCTTGCCAGGTTGTTGGAGGAAGCCAATGGGGGTGGTTAGAAGAGGGATAGGGATGGCCGAATAGCCTGGAACGGGCAGGTTTGGTCAGATTCGGCTTTCACGGATTGACGGATGGTCAATCTATTGATATATTTTTTATATCCATAACCGGGAAATTGCATCATGACCACCGCCGCCAAACCTGACCAACTGCTGTTCCGTTTCAGGCCCGCCGATTCGAGCAACGGCATTAGCCGTGCGACAGTTGCCCGGCTGGCCGAACAGTTGGGTTTTACGGAAACCCAAGTCATGCACTATGCCCTGAGGAAGCTGGCTTCGGAAGTGCTGCCCGCTTATGAAGCCGACGACGGCGAGTTGACCCCCGGGCAATTGACCGCGATCAAGCAAGCCGAACCGCAAGGCCGTGTTAAATCGGTCGCATCCAGCCTGTTCTGATGCGGCGTGTCCAAGCCGCATGGGAAGCCGCGCAGCCTTGACCGCCCTTGGATGACATCAACAAGCCATGCCCCAAGTTCAAAGTGGCGATGGATCGCCACTTGAATTGG
>QJPH01000557.1 GCA_003242955.1 Candidatus Methylumidiphilus alinenensis | reverse complement strand
GCTCTGGGGAGGTGAAGCTTTATTGGGACACCCTGGAACTTGGCGTAGAGTTTCCTCAATGCGACCCTTCCGCTTGCTGGGCGGCGACAAAGCCAGCCGCGAGCCTTGGCGTTGTGGGTTGGCCCTTTGTCTGGAGATGGGCATCGCCTGGAAATCCTGCCCAAAAGATACGGAGTTGTTGGTCCATGCCTGGGAACGCCAACTCCATTGCCCGGTTTCGAGTTCCGTCGGGCGATTGTTCGACGCCGCTGCCGCCTTGACCGGCTTGAGTATGGATGCCAGTTTTGAGGGGCAGGCTGCCATGCGATTAGAGGCTTTGAGCGAACCCATTGATGAGTACATCGAGTTGCCATTGCTAGGCGATTCGAGCGGATTATGGCGAGCCGACTGGGGACCATTGTTGCCCATGCTAATGGATGATACCTTAAGCATTGCCGAGCGCGGTTCGCTGTTCCATGCCAGCCTCGCCCGGCTCATCGTCGCACAAGCCGTTAAAATCCGCGAAGGACAGGGTCTGAACAAAGTGGGGCTGACGGGCGGGGTTTTCCAAAACCGCCTGCTGACCGAACAAGCAACCAGACTATTGGCGCAACAGGGGTTTGAAGTTTTTCTGCCGACCGAAATTCCGGCCAACGATGCCGGAATAAGTTATGGACAGGTTATCGAAGCTGCTGCGCAAACCATGGGGTAAGGGGCAATGCCTTTAAGTTACCTGATTGGCTGGTTCCCAAGCTCCGGCTTGGGAACCCTTATCTTGCAAGCTCCTGCTTGGCCGTTCTTCGGAAAGCTGGAGCTTCATAAACCCCATTCCCAAGCAGGAGCTTGGGAACGAGAAAAAAATTTACAAGTAACTATTAGATGTCGAAAACGCTGTATGCACAATCTAAATCTGCTTGAAAACATTGCTGTGGCATTGGGCGCTGCTTTTGTCGGGGGTTTGATCTTCCAGCGCATCCGTTTGCCGACCATCGTCGGTTATCTGTTGGCCGGGGTTGCCATCGGCCCTTTTACACCGGGCAATTTTGGCGATACTCAGACTATCAGCGAACTGGCCGAATTGGGCA
>QJPH01000002.1 GCA_003242955.1 Candidatus Methylumidiphilus alinenensis | reverse complement strand
TTTTCTAACTCCTTTAGGGCATATTTTGCGTTTATTCTGAACATTATTAAAACTTTATAAATCTTTACTGAGCTTTAATGAAGCTTTTATAAATTATTATGAACATTATTTGATTCTTGATGAAATATTTTGAATCTTTATTAACTATAAGAAAACAGTGAAGTCTATTTGTTGTTTTTATCCGTCATTTGTGAAACATTGCCAAGAAAGACGGGCGTTGCCAGACTGGAAATTCGGTTATGGGTGAGCCTTCTTCCATGGGAACTCACAAATCGGGATTACCCATCCGCCAAAGGGGTAACTTCTTGTTACCCCCTTGGGCAATCAGGGCGCGACGGACTGGGCGGTTGCTTCGCCTATCCTATGCCTGCCCCTCGCCGTTGGCTGGCTTGGACGGTTTGGGCTTGGTCGCGTTTTGCGCCTTGGGCTTGCTGGCCTTGGTTGTGACGGGCTTGCTTGCAGACTTGGCCGGTTCTTCGGATGCCGGTTCCTCGGGTTTTGCCGCGATGCTTGGGTTCGGCAGTGTTTCGGTGGCGGGGATGGCGGTTGGGGATGGCTGGACGATGCGGCCATGGCCGGGGTGTTCGTAACGGCCTGTCTTGTAGACCTCAACCAGCATTTCGTTGGTCACCCAGCGGCGGAATTCGTAGGCTTTGTTACCGGGCTTGATCGCGTCGCGGCAACGGAGAATCAGAGTGGAAAGACCGCCATAAGAGACACTCCATAACCCCTGAGTGCCGCCAAGGGTATATGCTAAACATATACGCTTTTCATCCTCGCACAATGATTCCAATGCTTGCGAGACATTTTTGATATTCAACACGGTACACACATCCGCCGCGACCACCCAAGGCAACCCGTCCTCGTACTTGGCGATACGCAAGGGCATTTCGCCAAAGTAGAGCACCATCGGTTCGTCGGATTGGGCCTCGCATCCAGCCTTGTCGGGCAACGGCGCGACCGTTGGCCCCGGCTGTGCGCTTTCCCAGTCCGCCAGCCGCGACTTGCAGTCGAGCAGGTAGGCGGCGAGTTGCCGCGCCCAGTGACACAGGTCGCCGGTGGCG
>QJPH01000020.1 GCA_003242955.1 Candidatus Methylumidiphilus alinenensis | reverse complement strand
TGTTCGCTAGGACAAGCCGAAGCGCGTCACCCGACAATCAAATCAATCAAGCCAGCTTGCGGCGCATGAATCCGAAGGCACCGGCCAATGCCGAACCGACCATCCAGATAGCGGCGGGGATGGGCGTGGCGGTAAGCGTCACATTATCGGAACCCACGTTATAACCCCCATTTACATACGACCAGAACGAATAGAGGTTGTTTGCGCCGTTGCCATAGATGTTGATCTGAGGGAGTGTACCGAGCGTGTCGCTGGCGAACAGCAACCCACTGTTGTCTAAGTATGGGTTCCCGGCAGTATACACTACATTATCGGCAGAGAAGGCACCCGGCGATGGGGTTGTAGATGTTGGTCCGAGCGCAACCAGCGTGTAAGTACCCGTATCAACACCCCCGGTTACATTCAGCGTTCCGGTAGTGGCCCATTCGGTTCCCACGCTAATATTGGTTGTGTTGAGAGAAAAATTACCAGCGTTTGTGCCGTCAGTAAAGTTAAAGCTAAAGCTCGCGGCCGAGGCGGATGCCGAGGCCACCACCAAAGCGATGGCGGAAAGCAATTTGATTGAAGTTTTTATACGTAAAGTCCTGTTGTTGTGAACGTCAAATAGATATTACGCACCCGCGCTGTTAAATCTCTGTGTCGTAGCCCGGATGGAACCGCAAGCGGTCCCATCCGGGCTACGACCACACATTCTGCGTAACATTTGTGATTAGTCTACTTCAGAAACTTGCTGCCATCTGTGCGTTAGAACACATTAACCCGTTTCGCAGCAATATAATTCCATTTTAAAGCTTGTGCTACTCAATAAGCTCAAGTACCAACTCAACCATTTCGCGCTCAGGAGCAAACTTTACACCAAAGCCCTACAAACCAGTTTCTCCGATCTTCAACGGTTCACTGCGTAACATCAGAGTCAACCCAAGCGTAAAGTTTGGTGTTGTGCACACCTAACCAGCCCTTACGCCAAGCAGGTTATCGCCAAAATGCAGGGAAATCTAAAGCGAGATCGAGATTCTTCGCTGAGGCGATACCTAGCCGCAATGCTGTTGGATGGATTACAGGAA
>QJPH01000003.1 GCA_003242955.1 Candidatus Methylumidiphilus alinenensis | reverse complement strand
CGCCACAAGCATCTTCGGCAACGTCAACGGGATGGTTGTTGCGGAGCAGGAAAACCCCAGCTCGTCCGGCGCGAACATCAACAGCATCGCGTTTGCCGTCCCGCCCGGCGTGGGTTACGGGGTCAATGCGTATTGCGCGACCGGCGGATACATCAATGTGTATACGTATTCGTATCAGTGAACGAACGAAGGGGTTGGCCGCTATGGCAGCCAGTGGCGGCCATCCAGCTTAGACGCTTTCTATACGATATCGCCTTTTACAAATTCGCCCATGCAGCATCCTCTTCCTGTGTGTCCCAGTCGCGGCGCAGCACGGCTTCCGAGGCAAGCAGGGTGGCCTTGGCGGAGTCCTCGGGTTCCAGTGTGTGGTCGATGTCGATCAAGCGGGCAATGACTTGATCCAAGGGCTGGCTCCAGCATTTCTGCAAGCGGTGCAAGCGTTCTGTATGTGCAGTGTCAAGGTCAATTTCAATGTGCATAAAAAATATTCGCTAGTTTTTGAGATTTTCATTAGCCCCTACTGGCAACCCGCAATCGGTAGCCAATGGGACAGCGCCCCCTCGTCCTGCATGATGCCGTCCGGGCCTAAGTAATAAACGTGCTTGTCAGCCGAGGAAACCCCCAGGTACGAGTTGGTGCCCGTGTAGTGGCGGTAGGTGTAGACGCTCCAAGCCTGCATGGACTCCCCAATCGGGGCAAACAGCACGGGATAGTTTTTTTCGCCCCAATTGAACAGACACGCCACTGCGTCCAGGCTGACCGTCACCGTCGCCGCCGCGCTCACCGTCCCTCCGGGTCCGGCGCAGGTCAGCGTGTAAGTGACCGTCGCGGGCGGCGAGACAGTCGCGTTGCCAGCCGTCGGGATGGCGCTGTACGACTGCCCGTCGCTGCTGATGGCACTGCACGAGGCCGCATTGGTCGATGACCAAGCTAAGACTGTCGCCCCGCCATAGGCCACCGTGGACGGGGACGCGGTTAGCGTGGCGGTGGGCGGCGCAACGCCCACGGCAGGCATCAAGGCAGCGACTGCAAAGCGGTTGTCGTTCAGCGTTTGCGCGGAATCCGCCGCGTT
>QJPH01000004.1 GCA_003242955.1 Candidatus Methylumidiphilus alinenensis | reverse complement strand
AATGTTTGCTTCAGGAACGCCAAGCCCCAGCTTGGCAATGTTTGCTCCAGGAACGCCAAGCCCCAGCTTGGCGATATTTGCTCCAGGAACGCCAAGCCCCAGCTTGGCGATTAAAGTGTATCGCCATTTGGAAAAGATGGGGTTTTCATTTAGTTGACAATAGGCAATCTCCTATTATCATGTACGGATAATCACCGCATTGGAAATATCCATGAACGAAACCATTGAACGCTTTGACATTCGCCTTCCTGCCAACGCCAAACGATTGTTGACACAGGCGGCGGAAATCAGCGGCAACACACTCAGCTCTTTGGTGCTGAATGCGGCCTTGGACAAAGCGCGGGATATTTTGGAAAGCCACCAGCATTTTAAACTCAATGCCGAGGAATGGCGGCAATTCACCGCAGCACTGGACCATCCGCCAGAACCCAACGAAGCCCTCAAAAAGGCTTGGCGCGATTATGAAGATGCCGGGTTGGAATGAAAATCGTCTTATTCGAGGCCAAGCGACATCGCCGGGGCGATTTTGCTTGCGGACATGCAGGGCTGGATGAGTACCTGAAACGCCATGCCAGCCAAAGCCTACGCAACCATTTGGCTCAGGTGTACATTGCCGAAGATGGGCAGGGCAAAGTTCTGGGTTACTACACCCTCTCCGCCGCCTCCATTCGCCACGAAGAACTCCCGGAAAGCCTAGCCAAAAAATTGCCGAAGTACCCTGTCCCCGCCGTGTTGATTGGGCGCATGGCTTCCGACGCACAGGCACGGGCAATCGGTCAACGGATTGGCTCAAAGCTCTTGATCCACGCCCTCAAACAAGCCCTGATTGCGTCGGATACCATCGGTGTGCAATGCGTCATCGTGGACAGCAAGCCGGAAGCTGTGGGTTTTTATCAGCGATTTGGATTTGCCCCGCTCAAACAGGATGGACTTAAGCTTTACCTGCCGATCAGCACGATCAGGCAAATGGTAGGATAAAGGATGACATTCACTTTACTTACGGTATCCGATAAGTCAGAAGCCTTCTCACCAATTGAGTGGGTTCCACTATTTCTTTTTACTGAAAAGGAAAGCGGAAAATGAGTATCG
>QJPH01000342.1 GCA_003242955.1 Candidatus Methylumidiphilus alinenensis | reverse complement strand
TCGGTTTGGGTGCGCCTGATCCCGGCTACGGCTGTTCGCTAGGGCATGCCGAAGCGCGTCACCCGGCAATCAAATCAATCAAGCCAGCTTGCGGCGCATGAATCCGAAGGCACCGGCCAATGCCGAACCGACCATCCAGATAGCGGCGGGGATGGGCGTGGCGGTAAGCGTCACGTTATCGGAACCCTTATAACCCCCATTTTCCCACGACCAGAACGAATAGGGGTTTGTACCATTGCCAAAGATATTAATCTGAATGGGTGTACCACTCGTGTCGGTGGCGAACAGCAACCCACTGTTGTCTAAGTATGGGTTCCCGGCAGTATACACTACATTATCGGCAGAGAAGGCACCCGGCGATGGGGTTGTAGATGTTGGTCCGAGCGCAACCAGCGTGTAAGTACCCGTATCAACACCCCCGGTTACATTCAGCGTTCCGGTAGTGGCCCATTCGGTTCCCACGCTAATATTGGTTGTGTTGAGAGAAAAATTACCAGCGTTTGTGCCGTCAGTAAAGTTAAAGCTAAAGCTCGCGGCCGAGGCGGATGCCGAGGCCACCACCAAAGCGATGGCGGAAAGCAATTTGATTGAAGTTTTCATACGTAAAGTCCTGTTGTTGTGAACGTCAAATAAATATTACGCACCCGCGCTGTTAAATCTCTGTGTCGTAGCCCGGATGGAACCGCAAGCGGTCCCATCCGGGCTACGACCACACATTCTGCGTAACATTTGTGATTAGTCTACTTCAGAAACTTGCTGCCATCTGTGCGTTAGAACACATTAACCCGTTTCGCAGCAATATAATTCCATTTTAAAGCTTGTGCTACTCAATAAGCTCAAGTACCAACTCAACCATTTCGCGCTCAGGAGCAAACTTTACACCAAAGCCCTACAAACCAGTTTCTCCGATCTTCAACGGTTCACTGCGTAACATCAGAGTCAACCCAAGCGTAAAGTTTGGTGTTGTGCACACCTAACCAGCCCTTACGCCAAGCAGGTTATCGCCAAAATGCAGGGAAATCTAAAGCGAGATCGAGATTCTTCGCTGAGGCGATACCTAGCCGCAATGCTGTTGGATGGATTACAGGAA
>QJPH01000065.1 GCA_003242955.1 Candidatus Methylumidiphilus alinenensis | reverse complement strand
CTGAGGCCAAGCAGTTCAACGCCAGGGAAGAAAGGGAATAGCCGAGCTTGCCGCCAGCCAAGGCGGTGGACGGATTTTGGGCAGGGGTAGTCATTGTGTGGCTCCTGAAACAAAATTGGTAGCCGCCACAATCGCTGCAAAACGATTGGCGGCGGGATGCATGGGGTTTGCAGACCGGGTTTCAGGAACCGGCACACCTGAAGGTGTCCCCATGCACCCCACCAAGGAAAAGCTGGAATTTGGGCGTAAAAAAAGCGCCGGATTCCTGAACGGAGGGCGCGGGGTGCGCCTGAAACTAACGGGCTGCAAAACCCGCCCCTTGCCTGTTGCAAGGATGGGGAAAGCCTAGCACTGCTTTTTTCAGAATGCAAGCGGCAATTCCAGTGATTTGCTACAATAGGCATTAACAAGACCGTCCGAGAACCCCAAGAGTACCCCATGGCCACCATCACATTCGATACGCTTAAGTTCGTCGAGCGGCTCAAAGCCGCTGGTATCCCCGAGGGGCAGGCCAAGGCCGAGGCGGAAGCTCTGCAAGGCGCGTTCGCCGAGGCACTGGACTCGCAACTCGCCACCAAACGGGACATTGACCGCTTGGAGCGTCGCATGGACGGGATGGAGGCCAAGCTGACTGGCGAGTTGACCCTAGTCAAATGGATGCTCGCGCTTGTCATTGCGGCGCAGGTCATTCCGATGGCGGCCAAACTGTTCAAGTGAAGTAAGCCCAGTCCGCGTCAGCGACTCGACGCATGAAAGGTTCCGAATTTATCAAACGGGTTCAGCGGTACGCCAAAGTAAACCATCTTGACTGCCGCGTGGACGAAAAGCGCGGCAAGGGCAGCCATGTAACACTTTACTTGGACGATAAACTGACTATTGTCCGCAACCCTAAAGACGAATTGAAGACCGGGACTTTAAACGCCATGCTGAAACAGTTGGGCTTGACCTTGGGCGATCTGTAGGAGAATTCTGCCATGCGATTTGTTTATTCCGCCACGTTGGCATCGGATGAAACCGACGGCGGCTTTGTCGTGACTTTCCGCGATTGGCCCGAAGCCATTACCCAAGGCGACACGCGGGAAAGTGCCTTGCGGGAGG
>QJPH01000299.1 GCA_003242955.1 Candidatus Methylumidiphilus alinenensis | reverse complement strand
TGTTGGAACATGGTGCCATTGATATGATAGTTGACCGGAGGGAAATGCGCGATAAGATAGCCGTCTTATTGGATTTGCTATTACAAGGAGGTGAAGCAGGAAAAGCCGCGACGGAAACGCCGGTGGTTCCAAGAGGCGAATAACATCAGCACAACTATGCGTTTTTCCAAGCTAGATGAATGGCTGGCTTGGCAGGAAACCTTGCACCCGAAGGCAATCGACCTTGGTTTGGCGAGGGTTCGTAAGGTTTACGAAACTTTGCTTCCCGCCGGAAGTGCCAGACCTTTTACGCTAACTGTAGGGGGTACAAATGGCAAGGGTTCTAGCGTTGCATTGTTGGACTCCATATTGCGTACTGAGGGCTATCGCGTGGGAGCCTACACCTCGCCCCATTTATTGCGGTATAACGAGCGCATCAAAGTGAACGGGGAGTCCGCAGACGATGAAGCGATCTGTGCAGCGTTTGAACGCATTGAACGGATGCGAAACGGCACTAGCCTAAGTTTTTTTGAATTTGGCACATTGGCAGCGTTACAGTTGTTTTCCGCGTCGAATCTCGACGTGCAAATCTTGGAAGTGGGCCTAGGGGGGCGGTTGGACGCGGTGAACATCATTGATCCCGATGGCGCGATGATAGCCAGCATTGCGATTGACCACAGGGATTGGTTTGGTGACAGCCGTGATGCCATAGCCTTGGAAAAAGCCGGCATCCTGCGTCCCGACAAACCTGCGATCATAGGCGATCCAAGCCCGCCAAGTAGCCTTATTGACTTTGCAAAGGCAAAGGGTATAGGTTTGTCGTGCTTAGGGCGCGATTTTGGCTATGAACGCTTAAACGATGGCTGGAATTGGTTTGGCACAGGAAAACGGCTTGAGCATCTGCCCATGCCGGGGATTGCCGGGGAACATCAATTGCACAACGCATCGGCTGTTATCGAGTTGTTGCGTTCGGTCGGTCAATACCGACCGGTTTCCGATGCATCAATAGGCAAAGGTTTGGAATCGGTGAAACTGGCAGGACGGTATCAATATTTCGACTGGCCAGTGCCTGTCCTGTTGGACGTGGCCCACAACCCGCAAGCGGTGGAAATTTTGGCGGGTTATTTGCGGACTC
>QJPH01000005.1 GCA_003242955.1 Candidatus Methylumidiphilus alinenensis | reverse complement strand
CCGATCTATCCGGCCTTGACGCCCATTGACGAGGTGCAAAATGGCCCGCTCGATGCCCCTTGGCATACGCTGATTGAAGCCGACAATTACCATGCCTTGCAACTGCTGGAATACCTGTATGCCGGGCAAGTCGATTGCATTTACATTGACCCGCCGTACAACACCGGAGCCAAGGACTGGAAGTACAATAATGATTATGTGGATGGTAACGACAGTTGGCGGCATAGCAAATGGTTGGCGTTCATGGAACGGCGGTTGAAACTTGCCAAGAAACTCCTCAAGCCGGATACTGGGGTGTTGATTGTCACAATAGATGAAAAGGAGTATCTTCACTTAGGTATGCTCATTCAGCAACTATTTCCTGAATGCAAGAAACAAATGGTGACAATCGTTATTCAGGCGGCTGGAAGCAATCGTAAAGGGGAACTTGGGCGAGTGGATGAATACGCATTTTTTGTGTTTATGGAGAGCGCCGTGCCGCACCAATCCACCGACGATCTTCTTAATGAGGCTCCGTCAACCAAGATCAACAAGGTACGTTGGGAGTCACTTCTCCGTAGTGGCACCCAGTCAAGGCGAGAGGATACGCCCGCTTTGTTTTACCCCGTTTACGTCAGCAATGAGTCTGGTGCAATTGTGGGATGCGGCGACGCAAAGCCAAATAAGGCACTGCGCGAGAAGTGGTTGGTTCCAGAGGGTGCTACGGCTGTTTGGCCGTTAAAGATAAATGGCAACGAAGGACGCTGGCGATGCTCCCCTTCTACATTACGAGAATTGGCCGAAAATGGCTTTGCACGGGCAGGTAAATTAGAAGCTGGAGGCAAGGGCACTATCTGGTATCTCGGCGTCTCTGCGCGGCGCAAAATCGAAACTGGCGAATTTATAATTACCGGGACTGATGCACAGGGTGCTAAGGTGCTTGCTGTGTCTTCTTCGATTGATAAAACGCTACCAATCAAAACGGTCTGGAACAGATCGCGACACCATTCTGGTTGGTATGGAACTAATCTCGTCGGGGCAATTCTTCCAGAACGAACATTCCCATTTCCAAAATCTCTTTACGCCGTGCAAGATACGCTCCGGGCTGTTGTTGGGAATCGCACCGATGCGCTAATTGT
>QJPH01000055.1 GCA_003242955.1 Candidatus Methylumidiphilus alinenensis | reverse complement strand
GAGAATCAATCAAGTGCGCTAGCCGGGTTTTGTTTGCCACGTTCTCCCGGATTACGCCGCAAGCGGCTCCATCCGGGCTACGGCCTTCCGGTTTACGTAACATCAGTAAGCAAACTATAGTATTTGTTAGGATCAAGCCTCAGCCCCTACCGAAACCCCTCCTTTGGGGCGATAAGCACGATAAGTGCGCCAACCGATGTAGCCCATCACGCCAAAGAACGTGAATACGATGAAACCGGTGATCCTACCCAGCCAGTTGACTTTTGCGGCACCCTCAACAGCCACCGTAAACGGGATGCGCAAACGGTCATCCTCGCTGATTGCTTCGCTGCCGATGGTCGCAACCAATGCGTAATGCCCCGGCTGTTTGATATCAACCGAAATGTCCGCCGTTCCATTGGGGTAAAGTTTTGCAGGGATTTCTTTCAGCACACCCAATTCCTGTGGTGGGCGTCCACCTTCTTCGCTGAATTCCTCCCTTATCACACGCAGGGCTACAGGCGTTTTTCTGACATCACGGTCCAACAAATCAATGCTCAGATACGTCACGCCTACCCTAGGCACCTCTTGGCAATATTTGGCAAAATTAGTCGTTTCCCCTTTTTCGCGGCCTTCTTGAATGGCAGTGAAATGGACAGCATAAAAATCATTGCCGATTAAGCAGGTCATATTTGAGCCCGAATACGCCTGCCTTGCATTTCTAGGTTCTCCGGCCGCTAATGCATTCCGGCCTAACACCAGAAACGACAGGGTGATGATAACAGTCCAAAAGACTGAAAATTGCTGTTGCTTAGTCATAGGGGTACCTCGTTTTATTTGCCTTGCACATCAAAAAAATATTTGCCACTGACCACATGCCCGTCCGCCGAAAGCACTCGGTAACGAACGGTATATCTGCCAGGGGCAAGCTTCGACACCGATGCCCGAAGATGGGAATGGTCGGTGAAGTCTAGTTTGGCGTCGTGTTTATCCACACGCTTTCCAGATGGGTCAATGACCGCCAAGGCCAAGAATTCTTGGCCTACGGAGTCGTTAAAAATCAATAAAACCTCGTCGGGGGCTTCTGTAAGCGAGGCTTCGCGATCCGGGTTCGCCTTCACCAGAATGGCATGGGCCTCAGCCTGACCGGC
>QJPH01000205.1 GCA_003242955.1 Candidatus Methylumidiphilus alinenensis | reverse complement strand
GCGGCAACAAGGAACCGGGCGATTTCGCGCCGGTTGGATTCAGTTTCCGCAGGCCCGACGGCACCGAACGGCCCATGGAACGGCTTCCGGCGACCCGCGCCGAAGCGATCCGGTACGCCCTCGACAATGGCCCCGAACCCGGGCGTTACCAGTTTGTCTGCTGGATTGACGACCCCGACTTTGGCCTGAACGACTTCACCGAGATGTCCGTCGATGCCTACCCGAACGGTCAAGTCGGGATCACTAAGATCCATGCTTCTGCCGGTTTCACCGCCGAAACGGACGACATCGCCACGTATGTCCTCGGCAAGGCAGCCGTCCGACCCGTGCGTGCGGTCCTTTCCGCCATTGGCAGCCATACCGATCATCACCGCGATTACGAAAGCAATCGGGTGTCACTGTCATTTGAAGACGAAAATGGAAGTGCCGTGCTGGAGTTCCTGCTTGAACCGCTCGGATGGCTGGACCTTGGCGGAGAACCCGAGTCTCACGCCATGCCGTCCTATTACTGTGGATTGCCATCCGTCAGTTCGGTTGTCCAGTTTGCCGACATTGCCCTCCGGTCATTGGGCATCATCCAGGTTCAAATCCGTTTCAACGCATTCAATGACAGCCTTGAAAGGCGGTTTGGCTAAGTCAATCGAGATAAACATAATCAAGATTTTCAACATGCAACCGGTATATGCCGTCTATCTCTTGGCGTATGATGCCATATTTCGCGATATTCATAAGCAGTTCTAGCCTCGCCGTCACCATCGGCAATACCCCATTCAGACATAATGCCCCCCCTTGGTTTTTGGTGACCCGTGCGTACAAATTTGAAACGCAAAGGCAACAGACAATGATTTTGGAGAGAGTGGGGGAGGCTGAAGCGATCGGCCAGTCAAACGCGACCGACACGCCCGCCGTGCGCACGGCGGGGGGCTTGCTCCGGAAAAACGGTGCCGAAGCGCACCGCCCGCCTGTAATCACCGTCGTGTCCACAGGCGGAAAGGGGGCGTCCAAAATCCGAACGCGGACGCGAAAACCGGACGCGGATCTTTCGCGGCCACCATACCCCACCCTCTCCACCCCTAATAGTGCGTTAAATTCGCGGAGTATTCAATGAATACCGAACAAACCCTACGGCTAC
>QJPH01000082.1 GCA_003242955.1 Candidatus Methylumidiphilus alinenensis | reverse complement strand
CCATAAAGCTCATAATGTCACCTGTTGCCAGCAGGGGAATCTCTGTTGGCGAGATGTCTGACCAACCCGCTTCATAGGCTTGGCTGCGGGGTTTGGGTTGTTTGAATTCTAGCAAGACACGGTTGCTAACCATTGGACGCACGGTCCCTACGGTTTCGCGAAACAAACGGCCATCCTCTTCGGATAAGACGAAGGCAGCTTTGGCTTTTTTTGGTAGATGGGAAGGTTTACGCATAGGAGTATATTATATCCTTAGAACCCTCATCGCCCCATCGAAATACACGCATTCAAGGCGATAATGGTAAAATCAAGCACTACAACGCGAAATCGAAAGGCACGATGCACATTCTCCTCAGCAACGATGATGGCTATTCCGCCCAAGGGCTCATCGCCTTGGCCGAAGCGCTAAAGCACTACGCGGATGTCACCGTAGTGGCGCCGGAACGCAACCGCAGTGGCGCGAGCAATTCACTGACACTGGATAGGCCTCTCCATGCCATCACAACCAGCAATGGTTTCATCAAGGTGGACGGGACGCCTACGGATTGCGTACACTTGGCCATTACCGGACTGTTGGAACGCGAACCTGACATGGTCTTCGCCGGCATCAATCACGGTGCCAACCTAGGCGACGATGTGATCTATTCAGGCACTGTCGCAGCCGCCACCGAGGGCCGCTTTCTCGGCCTTCCCGCAGTAGCCATATCCTTGTGCGGCATTAACCCGGCCCACTACGAGACTGCGGCGCAGGTTGCCGTGCAACTCTTGCAAAACATTCGCCGCCATCCCCTACCCACCGACACCATTCTTAACGTCAACGTCCCTAACTTGCCGTTGGCTGGCATCAAAGGAATCCGTGCCACCCGCTTGGGCCACCGCCACAAAGCCGAGCCAGTGGTAAGAAGCCAAGATCCCAGAGGCAGGGAAATTTTTTGGGTGGGTGCGGCAGGCCCAGAACAGGATGCCGGCCCGGGAACAGACTTTCATGCCGTCCGTGAAGGCTACGTCTCTGTCACGCCTTTGCAGATCGACCTGACCCGCTATGATAGCCTGGAAAGGTTGGCCGACTGGCTACCAAGGGGAGTTGTAGCTGAATGAACCAGCGCTTGGAGGGAATAGGCATGACTTCGCGCCGGAC
>QJPH01000006.1 GCA_003242955.1 Candidatus Methylumidiphilus alinenensis | reverse complement strand
CCCGGCGACATAAACCACCATGTCACCCGGTTCCGTGATTGCGCCATCAGCATTTTTTTTCGGACCCGGCATGCGCAAACATTCGTCGGGGGTCAGCAAGGGTCTTTGGACTTCCTGGAAGGTCTTGGACACTTGCCCCATCAACGCGCTGGTGCGCTTCCCACTGGTGGTGATTTGCTCTTTGACGACGGTGGTTTGTCCGGTCAATTTGGATAGATGATCGGCGGTTTCAATGCGGTTCGGCGGGTAGGCGTTCTGGACATGGCAGTTCGAGGTGATTGTCTCGTCGTGGCCGTAGCCGGTTTCACGGCTGCGCAGTTGGTTGATGTCCTGGCAGATCAGGTAACACTTGATGCCGTACCCGGCGACGAAGGCCAGCGACTCTTGTAAGATTTCCAGCTTGCCCAAGCTTGGGAATTCGTCGAGCATCATCAGCAACCGATGGTTGTAGCTGGCTTTCGGTCGCCCGTTCTCAAATTCCATCTTATCGACCAACAGGCGGATGGCCATATTCACCAACACCCGCACCAAGGGGCGCAACCTGGCTTTGTCGTTCGACTGGGTGATGACGTACAGGCTCACCGGCTGGTCGTGGTGCATCAGTTGTTTGATCCTGAATTCGGACTTGCTGACATTCTTGGCTACCACCGGGTCGCGATACAGCGAAAGATAACTCTTGGCGGTCGATAGCACGGAACCGGCCTCTTCCTCCGGCCGGTCCAGCATGTCGCGGGCGGACGAGCCAACCACGGCATGGTTCCCATTTTTCGTGTGTTGGTAATCGACCATTTCTTGCCAAAGGTCTTTGCTTTTCCGGGTGGGATCGGCCAGCATGGCATCCACTGCCGGAAGCGTGGCCGCGCCGCCCTCTTTCTTGGCCTTGTATAACACATGGAGGATCATGCCGACCAGCAACGCCTGGGCGGTTTTCTGCCAGTGGCTTTCCAACCCCTTGCCGTCAGGATCGACAATCAGCGTAGCCAAGTTCTGCACATCGCCCACTTCGTAGTCTGTGCCGATGCGGATTTCATCCAGCGGGTTCCAACAAACACCGCCCTGGCCTGCGGGTTCGAAGCGCAGCACTTTGTTTTCGGCATAGCCTTTCCGCCAGCCTGCGGTCATCGCCCACAATTCCCCCTTCAAGTCGGTAAT
>QJPH01000007.1 GCA_003242955.1 Candidatus Methylumidiphilus alinenensis | reverse complement strand
GTCTGCCAAGTACGCGGCAGGGCTGTCTGTGTGCTTGAAGCACTGGTTTCCATCAAGCCCGTGCCTGTGCCAAGTTGTCCGCGCAGATTTAACGTCCCCCCCGTGCCCAGTATCCCTATCCAATAGGGTTTGCCCGCCGTCAGCGGTTGCACGTAAATGGGGACCAAGTTCCATGCGCCGGGTTGCAGGGTAGTCAATGTGCCGCATGGGAAGCCAGTCGATGGATACCCGTTGGCATCGCCATAGATGTTCACATTAAGCCCGGTCGCGGTCGAACCCGCATCCACGTAGACCGCGATGGCTGTCGCGTATTTGCCGCTTTTGGTCGGTGTGACCTGGAACGCCTGCGCCACGCCCGCCGGTAGGGATGCCACCGTGGGTTCGACGCTGGGGTCGCCGACGATAAGCTGGGGCGGATTCGACACACTGAGCGCCGTCGTGGAGTCGCTGATGATTTGCGCGTTGCTCAATGCCCGATTGTAAATCCGCACTTCATCGATATAGCCCTGGAAATACCCGCCCCATATCGAATTGCCGCCAATCCGCAGCGAACCGGTCGAGGTGGCGATGGGACCGGTTTGCGGCAGCGTCTCAACCAGAACGCCATTGACGTACAGGGACTGGTATTGCCCGTCGTAGGTGGAGGCCAGATGCGTCCACTGGTTGGGCGGAATCTGCGTGTTGCCGTTAACCGTCGCTTCGCTTCCGTTCCAGACTGCGGACATTGGCTGGTTGGCGCTGTTGTTGGCCGCCAGCAGGTACGTCGCTGTGCCGGGTGTAGTGGCGGTGGCGAGTTGTTCTTTCATGACAACGGTGTCCAGGCCGCTCATCGCCGCCGTCGGATACACCCAAGCCTCCAGCGTCATGCCGGTGCTCAGTGCCAGCAACGCCTTACTGCCGACAGAGACCCAGGCGTTCGTACCGTTGAAGCTCATCGCAGAGCCAAAGCGGCCCTGCGGGACCGTGACGGCATTTAGGGCGCTGCCGTAATAGCCGTTACCGGAATAGTCAAGCGGGGTTCCACCGTTATTGTCGAAGGAATAAGCCGCCACTAGTCCGTTAATGGTGCTGCTGCTCGTAGTGCCGCTGCCAGAGGACGATGCGGAAACGGTAATGAAATTCGGGTTAGTCTGGGTGATACTTCCGCCGGGCCCGGTCAC
>QJPH01000568.1 GCA_003242955.1 Candidatus Methylumidiphilus alinenensis | reverse complement strand
CCCACCGCGAGCCAACACATCGTCACAGCTTAGAAACACAAGCAGCAGGATTAGCAAACGCAGACATTTACCACGCATATTTCAAATATCTCTTCAGTACCGATGCGAATTGTTTTTGACCAAATCCTTACTGCGGCGGAGGTGGCGGGGGGTTGCCAGGCGGGGGGGGCGGAATGCTGGCGCCACCCGATGGGTAGCTGCCGCCTGAATAATCGCTACCTGAATAACTGCCACCCGATGGATAACCGCCGCCTGAATAACCGCCCCCCGAAGGATAACCGTCCGATGGATAACCACTCACCGGAGAATCATCTCGGATTTGGCCTGGTACCGGGACTTTATTCCCACTGGCGTACATACATTGCACATAACTGATATCGTAACGCTCCTGGGCTTGGTAACCCGAGACTCGTGCATTGCTGCTGCCAACCATCCCGCCCGCCAACAGCCCTGTACCGGCACCAATAGCAGCCCCTTGGCCGCCTCCAATCGCCGCGCCCGCCGCCGCGCCGAGTGCCGTGCCGATGGCGGCGCTTGCCAATCCGCTGGTTGCGGAGGCTTGATTGGGTGTCACTCCGCCCACTTGCACATAGGCATATTGGCGGCAGTTATAATCGTCGTTGCGAAATTGATCGAAACTTTTACCCGTGCCAGGCAGCACCAACATGCTGGGACCAGTCGGCATGCTCACACACGCCGTCAGCAATGGCATCGCCAGCAGGGGGAAGAATTTAAGTTTTCTTAACATGGCTATGAACCTCATTAACGTTGGGCTGGCTGGGGTGCCACTGCTTGCCAGCCACCAGGACATTCCTTGACATAGGGATAATAACCGTTAGGGTCCCGGCAATAGTACCAATACCCGGCTTGGGGTTGGGCCGATGATTGCGAGTTGTTCTGTTGGATATACACTGGCGGTGCCGCAGGCGCGGCGGCTCCATAGCCGTAACCACCACCATAGCCGCCGTAGCCATAATAGGGAGAGTAATAAGGCCAGCCGTAATAGCCTAGGCCATAACCTAGGCCCAGCCCATAAACCCCCAGACCTATGCCATAGCCATAATAGCCTCCATACCAGCCCCTAGGATAGCCCCAGCCATAATAGCCTCCGCGGCCATAGCCCCAGTTGCCGCCATAGTGACCGCCACCATAGCCCCAGCCA
>QJPH01000008.1 GCA_003242955.1 Candidatus Methylumidiphilus alinenensis | reverse complement strand
GTTCGCCGCCGGCCAGTTTGCGGCGTTTGTCGCCCAAGGATCGGCGCAAGGGAACCCAACACTCACGGGCATCCAGCAATTGAATTTTACCTTTGCGGCGAGGCTCTTTGCGGTTGGTGACAACCCAGATATAAGTGCCGATGCCGGTGTTGTAAAACATCTGCTCGGGCAGGGCGACGATAGCTTCTAACCAATCGTTTTCGATGATCCAGCGGCGTATCTCGCTCTCGCCGGAACCTGCCCCGCCAGTAAACAGCGGCGAGCCGTTGAAGACAATCGCCAAACGGGAACCGTCGCGGTTTTCCTTGGGGTTGACTGGCTCGAACTTGCTGACCATGTGTTGCAAGAACAATAATGCGCCATCGTTGACACGCGGCAAACCCGCCCCGAACCGCCCCGCAAACCCTAACTTTTCGTGTTCGCGGACGATTTCCTTCTGTTGCCGTTTCCAATCCACGCCAAAAGGCGGATTGGCGAGGAAATAATCAAAACGCCCTTTGGTGTCCGCATCGTAGGAGGGGAAATGGTCATCAACTAGGGAATCACCAAATTCTATCCGACTGGTGCGCTCTCTTTCCTCCTGGCCTTCTTTAAGCAGCAAGTCGGATGCGGCCACGGCATAGGAACGCTTGTTATAATCTTGTCCGTAAACATAAAGCTTGGCGGTCAGGTTATGCTCGCGCAGGTATTTACGCGCCTCGGACAACATGCCGCCTGTGCCGCATGTGGGGTCTAGCAATTTGCGCAGGGTTCCGGGCTTGGTGAGCAAGTCGTCATCGTGCATGAACAATAGGTTCACCATCAGGCGGATGACTTCACGCGGGGTGAAATGGTCGCCCGCCGTTTCGTTGGCCTGTTCATTGAAGCGCCGGATCAGGTCTTCAAACAATATCCCCATGTCTGTGTTGCGGATACGATCAGGATGCAAATCTACATCGCAAAAACGGGTGACAACCAAGTAGAGAATATTGTGTTCGCGCATTCGTTCAATTTCATTAGTGAACTCGAAATAATCGAAAATCGTCCACACATTCTTCGAAAAGCTTTGAATATAGGAAACGAGATGCAGGTGGATGTTGTCGGGGTCGCCCTTGAGCTTTTCAAACGTCAACGCGGAATGGTTATGAAAACGCTGACCGGCGACTTTGTTCAGCAGCATGTCCAAGGCTTCGCCTTGGTGCTTGTCTTTGTAG
>QJPH01000141.1 GCA_003242955.1 Candidatus Methylumidiphilus alinenensis | reverse complement strand
GGTTTGCAGGTGGGGGAAATTGCCATGATTTGGGATGCTTCGATTTTCATAAGTCACACCTAATTAGATTGTAATGGGTTGATAGCAATGACAAGTTACCAGTCACTAAACGCCTTGGGGCATTC
Source organism: Candidatus Methylumidiphilus alinenensis (assembly GCA_003242955.1). Taxonomy (GTDB): domain Bacteria; phylum Pseudomonadota; class Gammaproteobacteria; order Methylococcales; family Methylococcaceae; genus Methylumidiphilus; species Methylumidiphilus alinenensis. The sequence goes on along the minus strand of QJPH01000141.1, from coordinate 1,071 downwards.
GGGTGGCAGTATCCTAGCATCAAGCCTGTTTGACAATCGGAAAAATGCTGATTTTTGCCCTAGCAAAAATAATTCAGTTATCGCCAAAAAATCAGATTTTTTCCGATATACAAGACCATCCCGGCCGGTTTAGGCTAGAACCCGCAAACCCCGACCGCCCAGCATGGTGCGGATACAGGGCAGGCCAGGCCGAAACTAACGACACAGGAGCAATCAATCATGACAACCCAAACAACCGACACGCCCACACTCAACCAGTCCTATCAGTTTTACCGCTTCATCAACGCCAACCCGGCTTCGGCATTGGCGACTCAATTTGTCAATACCCTCGCCGTCGCGCAATCGCAGGATTCTGCAAAGGCGTCAGTAGCCGAAATCAACGGCTTTTTTCGCAACACCAGCCTCTATTCCCAAGTAACGGTGGACAGTTTTTTGAATATGGCCGAATGGCTGTCTTCCAGTGTACCGCCTTGGGCAGATTTTGCCGATCAGAGCAGTTACTTCCTTAAACTTAACGGTTCAAACGGCATGGCGGACGCTGGCAAAGTGCTGTTCAACCAGACCGGGGGCGAGGGTGGGGATTACAGCGTAACCTACCACGCCTTGGATGGCAGCAAAACCCCGCTGTATTACCGGGAGGGCCAGTTGGTCGATGATTTGGCCGCCGACAACCCGGCGATCCAATTGCAAACCAGCTTCGCCGCCTTAGGCTTATTCACCGGCGACCCTGACGATGCCGAAACACCCGTGCCGGTATTGTTGGGCACCGTGCGGGGGCAGCAGGCGTTGGCGACGCAGGGGGATGCCGACACCGACGCGCAAGGCCAACAGGGCGTTCAGATACGTCCACTGATTGCACTCGGATTGTTAGTTATCGGAGTGATTACAATGAGTGTTCTTACTTATAAGCAGATATTTGGGGGAGATACAGCACGGGAAAAGCGCCTGAAACACAAGGATTCGCTCGAAATACTTAGGGAGAAACTCCCCCGCCAAAATGAACCCGAACCCACTAATGGGCCAGATGAGACCGGGGGGGAACCGGCCAAACCAGACTGGCGGAACGACCCA
>QJPH01000009.1 GCA_003242955.1 Candidatus Methylumidiphilus alinenensis | reverse complement strand
TTTGTCCATAGGACATCCCATCGTCTGCGACGAGCGTTATGGTGATGACCCATCGAATGCGGAATTTCGCCAAATGGGTTTGAAAAGGCTGTTCTTACATGCATCGGAGTTGGCTTTCGCCCATCCACGCGACAACCGGCCCTTTGCAATCCAAGCAGCTTTAGAACCTGAACTACAGGATTTTCTCCAACGTCTACCCGCATGAAAAACCGTTTTGATTTGATAGTTTTCGATTGGGATGGAACCTTAATTGACTCCATCCATTGGATCACCGAATGTTTGCAACAATCCGCCCGGGACTGCGGACTCCCAATTCCATCGGACAGGCTCGCCCGGTCGGTGATTGGGTTAAGTCTGGATAGGGCGATGGGGGCGCTGTTTCCCAATGAGGGTGAATCTTACATTGAGCCGTTGATGGCCGCCTATCACCGTTATTATGACGTAAAAATACTGGGGCAGGATGATTTGTTCGCCGGTGTGGCGGGGCTGTTGGACGATTTACGCGTCCATGGCTACAAACTGGCCGTGGCCACCGGCAAGACGCGCAGGGGTTTGGAACAAGCATTAACCACCAGCGGATACGTTGATTGGTTCCACGCGACCCGCACTGCCAATGAAACGGCATCCAAGCCTAACCCATTGATGTTGCAGCAACTGATGGAGGAATTGGAATCCCTTCCGACACGGACTTTGATGGTTGGGGATTCGGTGCATGACTTGGAAATGGCACGAAACGCCCAAATTGACTCTATCGGTGTGACCAGTGGCGCGAATGACAGAGAGGAACTGTTGGCTTTCGATCCCTTGCTGGTGTTGGAGCAGGTGGCTGATTTGCGGGAATTCCTGCTTTGATTCATCGTTCCCACAGTCTCCGTGGGAATGCCTCCTGTGACGCTCTGCGTCAAAAACCGCCGGAGTGGTTCAGGCTGCATTCCCACGCCGGAGCGTGGGAACGATAGTCAAGAAGGTCGGGCGCGTCTCTTTGCGTTGCGCCCTACGTGGGCATGTCGGGCAACGGTGAAGTGTCGTAGCCCGGATGGAGCCGCTTGCGGCGCAATCCGGGAGAACGTGGCAAAACCCGGATTACGCCGCAAGCGGCTCCATCCGGGCTACGGTTTCATCGTTCCAACGGTCTCCGTGGGAATGCCTCCTGTGACGCTCTGCGTCAGAAACCGCCAGAGCGGTTCAGTCTGCATTCCC
>QJPH01000376.1 GCA_003242955.1 Candidatus Methylumidiphilus alinenensis | reverse complement strand
GGGATTGATGGTCATACCGCTAGGCGCGGTGGTCAAGCTATAGCTTAGAGTATTGCCGTCGGCATCGGTTGCCGTCACTGGGTAGCTGTAGGTTTGACCGAAAACAGTTAAGGTTGTAGGCTGCGAGGTAATTTGCGGATTGTGGTTCAAGGCCAGTTGGTATGACTGGGTAGCCGTGCCGCCGCTGCCGTCAGTGACATTCACCGTTACGGCGAAAGGCCCGCCACTTGTCGGCATCGTCCATTGAATCAGCCCTGTGTTGGAATTGATGGTCATACCGCTAGGTGCAGTAGTCAAGCTGTAGCCTAGGGTATTGCCATCGGCATCGGTTGCCGTGATTTGATAGCTGTACGCCTGACCCACCGTGGCGGTGGTCACCGGTGTCGAAGTGATGTGCGGCGGGTGGTTTTGCGGCGGGGCCGTCACGGTGATCTGGGCAGTGTTCGGATCGCTATCGACTTGACCGTCGTTGACGATCAGTTGCGCGACGTAATAGCCAACGAAATCCGGGGTGAAGTAAGCGACCGGCGCCAAGGGGTCGAACAGCACAGACTGGCTACCCGTTGGCTTGCTGATGAGCGCCCAGCGGAAACTCAAAGGGTTGTTGTCGGCATCGGAAGAACCGCTGCCATCCAGCAGCACGGTAGGGGCCGGGGTGGTTAGCAGGATGCTTTGATTGCCACCGGCGTTGGCCAACGGCTTGGAATTCACGGTGCTGAGCATCACAGTCGCCGGTAGGCTGTCGGCTTGGCCATCGTTGACAATCAGTTGAGCCGTGTAACTGCCCGATTTGTCCAGAGTCAAGCCGGGGTTGACGGTGTCAGGGTTGGTCAGTTGCGCATTGCTGTTCAGTGGTTTGACGGGCAGTGTCCAATGAAAAGTCAAAGCGTTGCCGTCAGCATCGCTGGAGGCACTGCCATCCAGCACTAGGGTATCGCCCACTTTGCCTGTTTGGGCATTGCCAGCGTTTGCCACCGGTATGGAATTTTTAGTGCTGATGGTGACGGTGTCCGGGGCACTGCCAAGCATGCCATCATTGACGACGAGACTAATCAAGTAGGTTCCCGGCTTGTCGATGCTTAGGGTAGGATGCAGCGCGGTGGGGTTGAGCAGGTTCGTTTGGCTGTTGACCGGCTTTTGCGTCAGCGTCCATTGATAAGTGATGACATTGCCGTAAGGGTCGGTGGAGGTACTGCCGTCCAAGCTGACCGTCGAGCCAACGAGC
>QJPH01000010.1 GCA_003242955.1 Candidatus Methylumidiphilus alinenensis | reverse complement strand
GGGAAAACCGGGAAATGCGCGCCTTGCTGAATCAATTTGTCCGGCGCGGACTGCCAGTGATTCCGGTGTTACTACCCGATTGTCCACAACAACCCGAATTGCCCTTGCTGTTACAAGAGTTCACCTGGGTGGATTGCCGGAAGGGCAAGGAAGAAGAAGGGTTTCACCGCTTGGTTTGGGGCATCACGGGGGTAAAGCCTGAATCAATCCAAGCACCAAAGGCCAGTTCCGGTGACGGGAATAAACCGAAGAACGTTCCCGTCCTGCAAACTGCCCCAAAGAAACACTATAAAATTAATCTGCAAACAGTCTATGCAGCCTTGGGGGCTGTCATCTTAGGGGTGGTGTCGTATGCCCAATTTTTCATTCCCCCGCAACAACCAACGGCTGCCAAGCCAACGCAGCAAGTCGCCGTAGTGCAGGTACCCAAACCGGTTGAAACGAAGAACCCTCCAGCGGTAGAGAGCAGTGGGAGCGGGAAAGAAGCTGGTAAAGCACCGCCTAAACAAGCCCTAGCGTGTGCCGATTGCCCGGAGATGGTTCCGCTGCCGGCTGGCGAGTTCATGATGGGCGCGGCTCCGAGCGAGGCGGGGGCGGGTAAAGACGAACAACCCCGCCACTTGGTGAAGATCAAGGCATTCAGCATTGGGAAATACGAGGTCACGCAAGGCCAATGGAAGGCGGTCATGGGTTCCAACCCGTCCTATTTCAAACAATGCGGCGACAACTGCCCAGTGGAAATCGTGTCATGGAATGATGTGCAGACCTTCATCAAGACCTTGAATCAAAAGACCGGTGGGCATTATCGCTTGCCGAGCGAGGCGGAATGGGAATACGCCTGCCGGGCCGGACAGGATACACTCTACTGCGGCGGCAATGACTTGGACGCGGTGGCGTGGCATGACGGAAATTCCGGCAATCAAACCCACCCGGTCGGCGGCAAGCAGGCTAACGCCTTCGGGCTATACGACATGAGCGGCAATGTTTGGGAATGGGTGCAGGATTGCTATCATGGCAGTTATCAGGGAGCGCCGGGGGACGGGAGTGCATGGGGTGGTGGCGCAGAATGTGCATACCGGGTGTTGCGCGGCGGCTCGTTCGGCAGCTCTCAGAGCAGCGTCCGCTGTGCCTACCGCGGCAGCAGCGGACCCGTCAACCGCGACAACCGCCTCGGGTTTCGTATTGTGTTGTCCCCATTGTAGTCTCTGTGCTCTGGCTCTTCTCTGATCTCTGG
>QJPH01000011.1 GCA_003242955.1 Candidatus Methylumidiphilus alinenensis | reverse complement strand
TTCAGCCGTGGCAGGGGATGTTGTGCTGAATGACGGTTCCGTGTCGGGGGCGGAAATCAATTCGATGATGGCCGACACGGGTTTGTCGAGACTGTATGAATCCCGCAACCAGTATTCCTTCTGGGAATTTGTGGACGACCAAATTCACGGCCTGTTTGACCAAGACCCAGGCCCGGACATTGGCTATGACGACAACGGCGATATCGGTGCCGATGAGTTTATTGGCATTAGCCAGCCTGACGAATGAAGCGGCGTAAGGGGCGTAAATCCCCTCCAAACAGCCATTGCATATTCCCTTTCCCGTTATAAATTAAACATGAAGGCACGTTCCATTCTGGCTTGCCTATACACGGTAACTGGCCGGTTCCGCGAACCGGTTATTGTCAAGCATGTTTTCCCGCTGCGGCGGGTGGAGTAAACGGTATGTTAAACAAAGTGCAATTGATCGGTCGTTTGGGCAAGGACGTGGAAATGCGGTATGCGCAGGACGGGACTGCAATAGCCAATCTCTCGCTGGCGACAAGTGAATACTACAAGGACAAGGCAACCGGCGAAAGAAAGGACCGGACCGAGTGGCATCGCGTGGTCCTGTTCGGCAGGACAGCCGAAATCGCTGGCGAATACCTTAAAAAGGGGGCTTTGGCCTATGTCGAAGGCGGTCTGCGGACAAGGAAATGGGAAAAGGATGGCGTGGACCATTACACCACGGAAATCGTCGGGAACGAGCTTAAAATGTTGGACCGGCCGGCGAATTCTGGCAATGGCCAGCAGCAAAACCAAGCCCATGCCAACGGAAACGACGGCAACACTGGCAATGCCCGTTCTAATGGCACTCATGGCCATTCCAATGGCAAGGCTGGCCCTGCGAATGGTTCAGCCAATAAAAGCAGTACCGCCAACCGGGCGAGCAGCCAGCGTAATAACGGTGGCACCGCCCAGAACAGGGCGGCAACCGCCCGCAGTGCGCCAAATGATTGGGATGATGGTTTCGACCAAGAACTTGAGATTCCTTTCTAGAATAAACCATTAGCAACACTGCAACCAAAAACCCGGCAAGCCATGGACGGCAAACCACTCAATCCATTGGATTCAGACCGCGCAAGTTGATCGGCAACAGGCTGCATGACACTGTTCGTGAATCATTCCCGGCATACTTTGCAGGAAAAAAGATATCCCCAACGGCCTTGGCAACTGCTATAGTTTTCGGCCACGCACATTTTTTGACCGACTGACAGGGGATTGAACATGTCCG
>QJPH01000012.1 GCA_003242955.1 Candidatus Methylumidiphilus alinenensis | reverse complement strand
TACAGTGGTAAGGCTATATCCATTCTCTTTTATAATGTATCTCCCGGCCTTAAAGCCGGGAGTGGATTGAAACATTTTTTCGTTACGTAACTATAAATAGGTGATTTAGTATCTCCCGGCCTTAAAGCCGGGAGTGGATTGAAACTGTGTACCGTGCCTTGATGTGATCGAGACATGGCGTATCTCCCGGCCTTAAAGCCGGGAGTGGATTGAAACATCCATATTACCAAATCCATTAACGGTGGCGTGAATGTATCTCCCGGCCTTAAAGCCGGGAGTGGATTGAAACATCCAGTCGGTTCACCCAAAAATGAATGCACCCGGCGTATCTCCCGGCCTTAAAGCCGGGAGTGGATTGAAACCGGCCAGCGTATTCGCGGTCGTCGGCATGGCCCGTATCTCCCGGCCTTAAAGCCGGGAGTGGATTGAAACTTACACTTGCGGACGAAGAAATGAAGCGGACCCCGTATCTCCCGGCCTTAAAGCCGGGAGTGGATTGAAACAGAAAAGACTCAAATAATGATTTAGGATTATTAATGTATCTCCCGGCCTTAAAGCCGGGAGTGGATTGAAACAAAGCTGCCCGCGCCGATTTCAGCACATCCCCGAGTATCTCCCGGCCTTAAAGCCGGGAGTGGATTGAAACAAGATTATGAAAATGCCCCCTAGATTCGCCACGCGTATCTCCCGGCCTTAAAGCCGGGAGTGGATTGAAACGGCCCTGGCTTAACATTTTATCTACCGTGCCCAGTATCTCCCGGCCTTAAAGCCGGGAGTGGATTGAAACTGCGGAGGATTTTGCCAACGCCAACAAAGATGCAGGTATCTCCCGGCCTTAAAGCCGGGAGTGGATTGAAACGGGCTGAAGACGAGCAAAGAGACTGGCAAGCGGGGTATCTCCCGGCCTTAAAGCCGGGAGTGGATTGAAACAACGGCAGCGCCAACGCAATCCGCAACTTGACCGCGTATCTCCCGGCCTTAAAGCCGGGAGTGGATTGAAACAAGTGTTCCATCACTCGGAAACGCCACGCTACTCCCTTGTCATTCCAATTTAGGCCAATTTTGCGCAGATTTCCCGCTTCTGGGTAAATTCACGATATGACGCAGGAGGCTTTCCATTTGTTGGGGTGTCAACGGTGGGCCATGTGCGAGATGCTCTTGCACACGCTCGGCCTTGCCCTGAAGCGTAAAGGTGCAGGGCAGATGATAAAGGGCATCCTGGCGAACCAAGTGGATCAGATACTCGGCCGGATTGAACG
>QJPH01000119.1 GCA_003242955.1 Candidatus Methylumidiphilus alinenensis | reverse complement strand
GGCAAGGTCGATGTCGATAAGAAGAAGGAATGCAAAAAACTCGGCGGACTGAAGAATGATCTGGCACACTGTGGGGGTCTCCGTTATTGGTTTAGTGGAGACTCCTCCAAAGGGAGCTTGCAGTCAAGCTCCTTGAGGGGGATCAACCTCAAACCCTCAGTCTATTTGATCAAATAGGCCGGATAACCCATCAAAAAAAGTGCGCAGGCTCACCAATTCCTCCGCCGAGGCGCGTGTCCGGCCTTCTTGTTCGTGCAACCACAGGGCCGTAGGCTGTAGTACCCGTCTGCCGGTCTCGGCGGAGACGCTCACCGCCAGCGACTTGCCTTCCCGCCAGCGTTCCAGCAACACATCGATGCACTCGTCGTACAGTTGATGCCGCCCGCGCGGCAGGGCGCCACGGTCACGGTTCACTAGGCAGAGATTGGCCAGCAGCAAGGGATTGCGGGTCATCTCCACCATACGAGCCGAGCGGAAATCCGGCCCTTGCAGCCGTTCGATCAATTCCCCGGCGCGTTGGGCGGCGATAATTTCCCCTTGGGCTGGATCGGAAGCCAAACCGGTTTCAACGGCCTGGTACCAATGGCGAATAAACGCCTCCGATAGGGCTTGGCTCAAGGGCCGCAGGTGCAGTTCCAAAAATTGCGGACCCAAGCGGGCCTCCTCGTCATAACCGGCGAAGCGGCAAGTGACCACGGCGGTGCAGGTGGGGCGCAGTTGCACGGCTTGCTCGATCCAGCGGGCGACCTTGGCCCGCTGTTTCGGATCGCTGACTTCATCCAGTCCATCGAATAGCAGCAACAAATGACCACGCTCCAACAGCCTGCCGCCGAAGCCTAGCGCCATCTTAAGATGCGGACTGGCGAGGGTCTTTTCGATGAACGTGTCGATCCCGTGGGTCAAATCGTCCAACTCGCGCAGGGGCAGGAAGACCGGCACGGTATTGGACGGCAATCCCATCCCGGCAGGGCCTTCCCGCAAACAGGCCAGCAGCAGGCGTTTGAGGTGGGTGGTCTTGCCAGAACCGGGATCGCCCAGCATAACGACTCCCCGGCGCTTACGAATTCCGGCTTCCCGGAAAGCGTCTATCAAGGGGATGTTTTGGGAGCCGTGGGTATTGAGTCGTTCCAAGGCATCTTGGGAATCGGCAAAATGGCTATCGCCAAAGGCGCGGAGATCAACCACGGCTTGCAGCGGCACATAAAGGTCTTCCAAATCGATAGGCACACGCAGCTTGGTTTTGAAACCGGCCAATGGCAAGCTGGC
>QJPH01000013.1 GCA_003242955.1 Candidatus Methylumidiphilus alinenensis | reverse complement strand
TACCCATCCGGCGCGACGGTGATCAGCAACTTGTTCTGGATACCCTTGTCGATCTCGAACTCGGGATGGGTTTTGAGATATTCCCACACTGCAATTTTGGGGTTGTTGCCTTTGTCCCAAGGGCGGTCGGGGAAGGAACCGGCAGGCATGTCCTCAATGACAGTGTGGCCTTGGTCATCGTTCAGCAACATGCGGCGACGAGTCGCCGCACTCCACAAACTCATCCATCGGGCTGAACGATGACCAAGGCCGATAGTGTCGAACACCACACAGTAACTGCCCATTGAGGTGAGCGGTATATAGGCTTCGAGTTTTTTCATTTCCAAGCTTTTGCCGCATATCAAATTGCTAATGGACCCCATCTCATGCCAACACCCAAGCAGGAGGTCTCTGTGGTAATGATTTGCCAAGTTCAAGCAAGGGGTACTCGGCTTTCAACCTGGTTTTGATAGTGGTCAACATGGCATACAAATCCATTACCGATTCAAAAGCCAAATTCAATTGCGCAGCATTTTTATCAAGGTCGTTTGGATAGTCGTGCGCAAATTTGTTACGAATGTTACGGACCGTCTGCCACTTCTCCACACTGTTGATGAAGCCAAGCTTCTCCAATCTATTGAGCTTGTCGAGCATAGGACGTTCATCAAATGGCTCGGTCAGATAATGCAGGATAGCAGGAAACAAACGGCTACCCATCGTATCCTGCAACTTGGTGAAGCGCAGAATAAACTGATCCACATCCTGCACCTGCTCATCAGGTAAGCGTTCACTCCCCCCTGGGAGCGCGGGCGTCTCGCCCGCTGAAATGGCGGCCAAGATGGCCGCGTTCCCAGGAAAAGGCAGGGGGGAGTGAACGCTTACCTCATCAGTAAGATTTGCATATGATTCTCCAGTCAGCGGACAGAATGCGCGGATGGACGACAGGGCATGGAACAAATGGTAAACATGCCGCTCACATTCGCGCCAAGCGTCCTGTAGCCGCAACAATGGAATGTCGTCGCTCATAATGGAATACCTGTTTGCTTGGCAATGGCAAAAATGGGCGGGGTGTGGCGACGTGTTGGGTAATCCACCAGTACATCTATTTTTTGTTCACCCAATTTCATTTGTAGCTTCGTCAGAAAAGCCAACTCCGCCCGTACTATCGCAGCGACATCGGACTGGCTTGTTACAATGAGCAAATCAATATCCCCACCTCTTTTTTTGTCATCCACCCGCGAACCAAACAGCCAGACTCTCGCCGCGTCACCAAAGGTTTCAGCGACAGCAGAACGAATGGCAGCTTGCTGATCC
>QJPH01000014.1 GCA_003242955.1 Candidatus Methylumidiphilus alinenensis | reverse complement strand
TTGGTTAACTGCCATTAAATTATCTGATTAGTAAGATGTTTCAGCTATTCCGTCATTCCGGCGGTCCATGCCGGAATGACGGCGTTTGGGTTGCCATGAAAGTACGGATAACATCCCTGGGAGGGATGTTATCCGTGAGTTGCCGTATGGCAATTCATCGTCAGGGGCGTCGATACGCATCGACATGAATGTTGGATAGGGTGACAGCCAGTCGCCCCTGCTTTGTGCTCGGGCGCTTACGCCTTAATAAGCCCGTCTAGGCGGCTTATTAAGGCACCGCCAACAAATTCACCAACACCTGCCGATAGATTTTGGACAGGGTTGCCAAATCTTCCACTGGAACATGCTCGTCGATTTTGTGTATGCTGCCATTCAACGGACCCAACTCGACCACTTGCGCACCGGTCGGGGCGATGAAGCGTCCATCGGAGGTGCCTCCGCCCGTATCGGCACGGGCGCGCTGGCCGATGACTTCAACCAAGGCAGCTTGCACCGCTTCGACAAATTCAGTTTGTGTAGTCAGGAAGGGCAAACCGGACAAACGCCAATCCAGTTCATAATTCAGCCCATGCTGGTCAAGAATGGCGTGGGTTCTGGATTTAAGGCTGTCCGCCGTCGAAACAGAGCCAAAGCGAAAATTGAACAGTACTTCCAATTGACCAGGAATGACGTTATCCGCGCCGGTTCCAGCATGGATATTGGAGACTTGGAAACTGGTGGGGGGAAAGAATGCGTTGCCCTGGTCCCAAACCTCGGCCGTGAGTTCCGCCAATGCCGAGGCAAAACGGTGAATCGGATTATCCGCTTTGTTCGGGTAAGCTACATGGCCTTGCACACCCAACACACGCAAGATGGCGCATAACGAACCGCGCCGCCCCACACGAATGGTATCGCCCAAGCGATCAAAACTTGATGGCTCGCCGACTAAGCACCAATCAATAACCCCGACACGCGACTTAAACACCTCGACCACTCTGGCCACGCCATCCCTGCCGTCGCCTTCCTCGTCGCTAGTTAGTAGCACGGCGATGGAACCCCTGTAGTTCGAATGTTCGGGAATGAACGATTCCAACGCTGTGACCATGGCTGCGACACCACTTTTCATGTCCGCCGCCCCGCGTCCATATAAAACCCCGTCACGGATGCTTGGTTCGAACGGCGGTGAACCCCAATCTTCCGCTGGACCGGGGGGGACTACGTCGGTGTGGCCTAAAAACACAAACAACGGCGGGCTGCAACCCCGGCGCAACCAGATGTTTTTGGTTTCGCCAAAGTTGAACCATTCGGTTTTGAAGCCTAAAGGTTCCAGGCGGGCGG
>QJPH01000460.1 GCA_003242955.1 Candidatus Methylumidiphilus alinenensis | reverse complement strand
CAATCGAGTTGCCGGACGACCCGGCAGGTTACTTCCAAGACGGCTGGCCGGTCTATCGGAAAATCGTCGATAACAACTACATGTTCCACCGGGAAATTTACGGCGACATAACAAGCTTCATTGGGCGGCGCTTCCAACAGCGCCCTATTTCGGTCTTGGAAATGGGGTGCGGCGATGCCAGCCAGACGGCGGCGGCACTCCGCAACTGCCGCGTCAGCGAAAACGATTTTCCCGAAACACTTTCCGAATACGCCGCCATGGCCGAAGCGAGCGGCTTTTCGGGGGTTGATCCTCTGAACCGCTACACTTGGCATCGGACTTTGGCACTGGTCAATCGGTAAGCGTTGTGGAATCTTTGGGCCGTCGCCCGTTGATTTCCCATCGCAGAGCAGTGCCCCGACATGGGTCGACAGACGCTGAATCCATTGGCATATCGACGGCTGCGCTGCGGCGGGCGGGGTGGGCCTGGTTTTTCTCGTTATGGCGCGTGGTTTGCCGGTGCTGTCTATCCTTGCGTTGGGTGTGGCGACTTCCGGCATTATGGCCGCCTTGTCGATTTTCTGGTCTTGCCCACCGCCTTCCTGCACGGGCGTGCGGCGGCCGGGGGCATTGCCTTGATCAACTGCATTGGCAATCTCGGCGGTTATTTTGGCCCGGTCATCCTAGGCTGGGTGAAGCAACATACCGGCGATGTGGATGTTGGCCTGTATGGATTGGCCTGCGCCTTGTGTTTGGCTGCGCTGCTGGTCTTAGTCAGTGGCAAGGATGGACTTAAAAATCCACATGACCTTAAAATGCCTGAAAACCCGGCTTAGAAATCTGATGATGGCTTCACACGTTTAATAAGGGGCGAAGGATAAACGACGGATATTTGGCTTTTTTCGACAAAGAAATCACGGGGTATTTCGACTGGTCGGTCTCGACTCAGAGGAGACATATAGTTCGTTTGGATGCATGGCTGCTAAACTGGGCAAACGAGACGTTGCAAGCGTGTCAGTGTTAGACTATTGGTTTTACAAACATCCACAATCATCCGTTTGTCCTGCTTCGATTGCGGGCGGCACTTAGACATGAGAGTTGTTCCCGACGTTAAGTTTATGAATTTAGGCTATTTTTAGGTTCCAAAGACCCGCCGGAATCCAAAACAGGTATTCAATCATTGAGTCCAAGTGGTTTCTAATCCTATGCATTAGACAGTGGAATGTCTTCATTCCGCCAATGGCATGTTCTACGGAAACGCGGGTTCCCGCATGCTGCCTGTTATGTTTTACCTGCGCGGCGGTCAGTTTTGGCTTTGGGTTATTTTTGGATTTCTTCGGCCTTTTGTGTGGAAG
>QJPH01000048.1 GCA_003242955.1 Candidatus Methylumidiphilus alinenensis | reverse complement strand
GGACCTGCCGGGTCAAGGCGTGACAGCCTTGTTTGGTCATTCCGGCTCAGGCAAGACCACTGTGCTACGTTGCGTTGCCGGTTTGGAGCGGGCACAGGAAGGGTTCTTGTCGGTCAACGACGAGGTTTGGCAGGACGATTCAATAGGGGTATTCGTACCCACTTATCAGCGATCCCTAGGCTATGTCTTTCAAGAGGCCAGCCTGTTTGCCCATCTTAGTGTGCGCAAAAACCTTGAATATGGGCAGAAGCGGGTGTCCCCGGCCTCACGCAAAGTTGCACTTGAGCAAGCCTTGGCGCTTTTAGGCATTGAATCGCTGCTGTCCCGTCGGCCTGAAAGCCTTTCCGGCGGGGAACGGCAGCGCGTCGGCATCGCCCGCGCACTGCTCACTAGCCCTAAACTTTTACTGTTGGACGAGCCTTTGGCAGCCTTGGACCAAAAGCGCAAAAACGAGATTCTGCCTTATTTGGAGCGCCTGCATGATGAATTGGCCATCCCTATCCTCTATGTCAGCCACTCTCTAGACGAAGTCGCACAACTCGCCGATTACTTGGTTCTGTTAGATCATGGTCAGGTGGTCGCCAACGGCCCATTACAAGAGACCTTGGCCCGACTCGACCTTTCCGATGCCTTTGCCAATGATGTGGGCGTGGTCCTAAAAACCGTGATCGCCGCCCATGAAGAGGCAGATGCGCTGACCCGGCTGGATTTCAGAGGAGGGTCCATCTATGTGGCAAGCCGCCCGGAACCCCTAGGACGACAGGTCCGCTGCCGTGTCCATGCACGGGATGTCAGCCTCACCTTGGAGCAACCGTCGGCAACCAGCATACTCAACATCGTACCCGCCATCGTGGTCGGTGTCGCCGACACGGAAATTCGCGCCCATGTCCTAGTGCATTTGGATGCTGGAGGAACCCCTTTGCTGGCGCGCATTACCCGCCGCTCCCATGACCGGCTTGGGATTACCGGCGGGCTGGCCGTTTGGGCACAGATCAAAGCCGTGGCTTTGCTGGGATAGCCTGTTTCAGCATTCCTATTGCCCATCGGCTGGGTAGCGCTTTTTCAGATCGTCCATTTACTTTTAATCCAAGCAGGCACACTCTCACTCAATGCCATTAAGTTAAGATGCATTAAGCGTGAAATCAGCCTTTGACGGAACGCCAAGCCCCAGCTTGGCGCGGTACACCCTGATGCCAAGCTGGGGCTTGGCGTTCCGATAGATGTTTTGCGATTATTGGGACTAAGAGCGATAATTAATGCAAAGCCTTTCAACATAAATGAGATGATTTCAGCCGATGTTCGAACAAATTCCCGAGCTATCGACCATTCTGTCGGTCAACACCTTGTCTTTACTG
>QJPH01000015.1 GCA_003242955.1 Candidatus Methylumidiphilus alinenensis | reverse complement strand
ATTGTCCATAGGGCATCCCATCGTCTGCGACGAGCGTTATGGCGATGAGTCATCGAATGCGGAATTTCGCCAAATGGGTTTGAAAAGGCTGTTCTTACATGCGTCTGAGCTGGCTTTCGCCCATCCTCGCGACAACCGGCCTTTCGCAATCCAAGCACCTTTGGAACCTGAACTACAGGATATTCTCCAACGACTACCCGCATGAAAAACCGTTTTGATTTGATAGTTTTCGATTGGGATGGAACCTTAATTGACTCCATCCATTGGATCACCGAATGTTTGCAACAATCCGCCCGGGACTGCGGACTCCCAATTCCATCGGACAGGCTCGCCCGGTCGGTGATTGGGTTAAGTCTGGATAGGGCGATGGGGGCGCTGTTTCCCAATGAGGGTGAATCTTACATTGAGCCGTTGATGGCCGCCTATCACCGTTATTATGACGTAAAAATACTGGGGCAGGATGATTTGTTCGCCGGTGTGGCGGGGCTGTTGGACGATTTACGCGTCCATGGCTACAAACTGGCCGTGGCCACCGGCAAGACGCGCAGGGGTTTGGAACAAGCATTAACCACCAGCGGATACGTTGATTGGTTCCACGCGACCCGCACTGCCAATGAAACGGCATCCAAGCCTAACCCATTGATGTTGCAGCAACTGATGGAGGAATTGGAATCCCTTCCGACACGGACTTTGATGGTTGGGGATTCGGTGCATGACTTGGAAATGGCACGAAACGCCCAAATTGACTCTATCGGTGTGACCAGTGGCGCGAATGACAGAGAGGAACTGTTGGCTTTCGATCCCTTGCTGGTGTTGGAGCAGGTGGCTGATTTGCGGGAATTCCTGCTTTGATTCATCGTTCCCACAGTCTCCGTGGGAATGCCTCCTGTGACGCTCTGCGTCAAAAACCGCCGGAGTGGTTCAGGCTGCATTCCCACGCCGGAGCGTGGGAACGATAGTCAAGAAGGTCGGGCGCGTCTCTTTGCGTTGCGCCCTACGTGGGCATGTCGGGCAACGGTGAAGTGTCGTAGCCCGGATGGAGCCGCTTGCGGCGCAATCCGGGAGAACGTGGCAAAACCCGGATTACGCCGCAAGCGGCTCCATCCGGGCTACGGTTTCATCGTTCCAACGGTCTCCGTGGGAATGCCTCCTGTGACGCTCTGCGTCAGAAACCGCCGGAGTGGTTCAGGCTGCATTCCCACGCCGGAGCGTCACTGCCATTAAGTTAAGAAAAGCGCGTCGTTCCGGCAGGGATCGCCGGAACCTAGGCTCCATGGATGGCATAGATTGTCGGCATCCCTGCAATCTGGATTCCGGCGGTCCATGCCGGAATGACGGCTTAACTTAATGGCAGTG
>QJPH01000016.1 GCA_003242955.1 Candidatus Methylumidiphilus alinenensis | reverse complement strand
CTCGCCCACGTTCAATCCGGCCGAGTATCTGATCCACTTGGTTCGCCAGGATGCCCTTTATCATCTGCCCTGCACCTTTACGCTTCAGGGCAAGGCCGAGCGTGTGCAAGAGCATCTCGCACATGGCCCACCGTTGACACCCCAACAAATGGAAAGCCTCCTGCGTCATATCGTGAATTTACCCAGAAGCGGGAAATCTGCGCAAAATTGGCCTAAATTGGAATGACAAGGGAGTACTTTCTTCTCGATGTTACTCAGTTGCTGGATATATTCGGGCTATTTATGCTGGTCGTGATAGGGATTGAGCTTCTGGAAACTATAATGAAGACGTACATAACTCAAGAACAATCTCATTATGAAGAAGTTCTTTCAGTGGCAATAATCGCAATTGCTCGTAAGGTAATCATCTTAGATCTGAAGGAGGTGGACAGCCTAAGCCTGATTGGAATCGCCTCTATTATTATTGCGCTGACTGTTGGCTATTTCCTGATGAAGAGAAGTCGGGGGGTGTAACCCGTCTCCCTCGCCGGCGGCTCACGCGGTCTGGGGCATCGGCCAATCCTCGACCTCATACAGTCGGGTCGGGCAACGGCTTTATCGTTGCCCGACATTTCCACTTAACATACTCGCCTAACCTTCCGATCCAGGTCCAAGGGCGGAACCATGGACGGGTTCCGCCGAATGTTATGGGTCGGTCGCCAGCATTCGGCGGATCACATCCCTGTATCCGCCCTACAACTCGTCACTAGTAGGCGGTTTAGGGCTGCAAGAGCGAAAGGCAAAGAGCAAGAGCCACTCTTTTCTAGTCCGTCGCCCAACCCGGCGCTCAAGGGGACGCGGGGTTATGCTTTGGCCTGTTTCCCCCTAGTTGTGTCCGCCCGCGCCCCTTAGCTCGGGCGTTAGGCTCGAATGGGCGGCTTTTCTCGTGCCCGGATGCTGGCTCTCTATCTGTGTATAACCTGAATCCGTGTTGAATGCCCGAGTTTGGCTGTTAATGCAACTATGTTGTTTTATTAAAGCCCGATACCTTGCCCTTTTTGACTCAAATTGGAAAAACAAGCTTCGATTTATCGCCATTTGCTCATCCATTTCTCCTTTACCACTGTAAGTGGTATAGTTTTTATGGGTTTTGGACAATGCCACCCCTGACCGTGTGCGATCATCCATTGCCGGGCCAGTTCGGGCAGCCGGAAACCGGGCGGTCATGGCGACTGCCCCGCTTCCAGCAGGTGTTCCTGTACCTGCACAAACGCTTTGAAGGCCGGGCAGTGCCCTCCGAAGTCCAAGACCAGTTTCCGCGCCTTGCGGATGAACTGGGCGGCACGGTACATGATCTCCTGCAGCACCGTCTTGATG
>QJPH01000548.1 GCA_003242955.1 Candidatus Methylumidiphilus alinenensis | reverse complement strand
TTTGATCTTGCTAAAGCCCAGACTTTTCTACCCTCATCAAGTGCCCCGGCTGTTTCAAGGGTAAAGTCAGAATCTTTGACTAGATCACGATAAAACTCAACAACATCTTTAGGCTGAACAATTTTATAATCATCAGAAACAATTGACAGTGGATTTCCATTATCACTACGAAGCAAAACATGACGATCCGGCATGGTCAGTATTTTATCACCAAAGCGATAGCGAACCGATTCGCGTAAGATTTGCCAATCTAGCTGTGCTTCTTTTATCCAGTCCTCAATCGAAGCATCTTTCTTTAACTCCTGCCCAAGACCGTGCCAAGGCACATCGCCTACATAGGCTATTGCTGGCTTGCCGGTACTTTCGTCGAGATTGTGGGACATATAATTTTTCCCTATGCGTCATGTCTTGAAAGAGTGTGAAGGTCAAATCGAGAAATAATACGCCAATTTAGCCGTAAATCTAGGCTGGAAAGGGAGTTTTTTTCGCCGCTATCGAATGCAGCACGGTTCACACTCTAAATTGCGGTTATGCAGTTTCGTACAAGCTGCCCTTGATTTGTTACACAAACGACGTGCCTACACTGTGTTTCTTGGCGGTCTTGAGGATTATTCCTATGCCCCCGGCTAAAGTCGCTTGTATCGCCTTTTCTTCGCTGACTTTGGACTTCGGTCGGCTTAGTGTCTTGTCGTTGGCCTTGGTACGGGCAAGCCCCGCGTTTACCCGTTCGCGGATCATAGCCCGTTCAAATTCGGAAAACACCCCCAACATTTGAAACATGGCCTTGCCCGTGGCATCCTCCCTCCCCCTGGTAGAGGTTCCGCCCTTGCCCGTGGCTTCGATCACCATCCAACCAGACCGCCCAAGGGCAGGATTCCTCTCGCCAGTCCCGTGGCCTTCGACGGTTAAGGCTCTCGCCAGATCGTGGAGCCTTGCCCGTGGTGCGCTCGACAGCCTTGCCCTGTCAGATCGTGAAAGCTTGCGCCGGTCGCCCGTGCCTTGCTTGATGGCGGTGTGCTGCCAGAACGTGAAGCCCTGCCCTATTCCGGCCTTGCCGTCTGGCTTGATCGTGGTTCCGGCCTTGCCCGTGGCCTAGATCACCATCCAACCAGACCGCCCAAAGGCAGGGTCATACCCCCCCTTGTCTAAGCACAAAATCAAATCCAACCAGACTGCCCAAGGGCAGGGTTCCTTTCGCTAGTCCCGTGGCCTTGACGGGTTGGAAGGCTCTCGCCAGATCGTGGAGCCTTGCCCGTGGTGCGCTCGGCAATGGCCTTGCCCTGTCAGATCGTGAAAGCTTGCGCCGGTCGCCCGTGCCTTGCTTGATGGCGGTGTGCTGCCAGAACGTGAAGCCCTGCCCTATTCCGGCCTTGCCGTCTGGC
>QJPH01000525.1 GCA_003242955.1 Candidatus Methylumidiphilus alinenensis | reverse complement strand
AAGGTGTGGCTGGATACGGACCTCCTGAGTCTGCCAAGGCGAAGGTCTTGGAGTTTTTTAGCGATCCCAGCCACCATAAATATGGTCCGGTGCAGGGCATCCCACCCCTGTTGGAACTGCTAGGATGCAAGCTGGCTGCGGAAAACGGCATTCGCCTTGCCGATAGGAAAGTGGTGGTCACCGCCGGGGCAAACATGGGTTTCCTCAACGCCTTGTTCGCCATCGCCGATCCGGGCGACGAGGTCATCTTGCCGTTGCCGTATTATTTTAACCAAGAAATGGCTGTCCGCATGTTGAACTGCAAACCGGTGTTCGTAGCCACCGACGCAAATTTCAAGCTGCAACCGGAGGCAATCCGTTCGGCATTGACAACACGGACCCGCGCCGTGGTGAGCATTTCCCCCAACAACCCCACTGGCGCGGTTTATGATGAGTCCAGCTTGCGTGACGTGAACGCGCTTTGCCAGGAAGCCGGTGTCTACCATATCAGCGACGAAGCTTACGAGAATTTCCTCTATGGCGAGGCCCGGCATTTTTCACCCGGCTCTATCGACGGATCACAGCAACACACGATTTCGCTTTTTTCACTCTCCAAGGCGTATGGCTTCGCCAGTTGGCGCATAGGCTACATGGTCATGCCCGATGCGCTCTACCCGGCGGTGCTGAAAGCCCAAGACACCAATTTGATTTGCGCACCTCTAGTTTCGCAACAGGCGGCGGTGGGCGCATTGGAAACCGGTTCCGGCTATTGCCGGGACAAACTCAAAACCATCGCCGAGGTTCGTGAAATTGTACTGAAAGAACTGGATGCGGTGCGGGATTTTTGCCATATCCCGCCATCTGATGGGGCTTTCTATGTCTTTTTGAAAGTGGCAACCGGGATGGGTTCTTTGGAATTAGCGGAACGCTTGATACGGGAACATGGCGTTGCCGTGATACCCGGCATTGCCTTTGGCCTTGATGAGGGTTGTTATTTACGCATTGCCTATGGGGCGTTGGGTGAAAACACAGCGGCAGAGGGTTTGCGGCGCTTGGTTAGTGGGTTGAAGGCATTAGTGCTGGATTAATCTACTGCCAATCGGAAACCTGGCGAATGGCCAAATCGCTGTTGCATCAGGGGAAGGTTTTCGATAAAGTCTATTTTAGACCGGCTCGGTTTTAAAAACCGAGTCGGTCTAGTTTATTTCTTCTGCAACCGCAGCGAATTCAATACCACAGACACCGAACTCATCGCCATGGCGGCGGAGGCGATCATCGGGTTGAGCTTGCCTAAGGCGGCTATGGGAATGGCGACGATGTTGTAACCGAAAGCCCAGAACAGGTTCTGGCGAATGACGCGGATGGTGAAGCCACTTAACTCCATGGCTTCGGCGGCTTTGGCGATATCGCCGCCGATCAGGGTAA
>QJPH01000017.1 GCA_003242955.1 Candidatus Methylumidiphilus alinenensis | reverse complement strand
CTTATTAATTGACCACATTTTTACTTTTTTCCGTTTTTTGGTAAATTACCCCGCTGTAACTGAATTACCCGCTTATTAGAATCGTTTTGACTCCATGTTCCGCAACAAGGCGGCAAACTGCGCGGCCTGCGGCGATACGATGCGGATTTCAACCTTTCCAGGGTGGGTGTACCGGGGAGTGGCGGTTATCCCGTTGTCCTCGCGGAGCTTGTCGAACCACGAACGGCTTAAACATCCACCCTTCGACTGCTCGACAGGCTCGCAGCTCAGGGCGAACGGTTAAGCTTCGCGCCTGTCCCGCCTTAAGCTGATAGCCATTTTCTTAAGCAGGAGTCGCTGGCTTTGCCATATCTCCTGCCAACCATTCCCGCCAGATTGCGAGAAGGACGGTCAAGATAAGGGGCCCCAGAAACAACCCTACCATTCCAAAAGCAAACAAACCACCCGCCACCCCGAAAAGTACAATTAATAAGGGGATGTCGGTGGCACTGCTGATCAGCAAAGGGCGTAAGATATTGTCAATGGGATGGACCACAATGGCACCCCAGGCCAACAATCCCAGGCCGGCTCCGATATGACCGGATAATAGCAACCATGCCCCGATCGGACCCCAAATCAACACAGTACCGATGAAAGGTATCAACGAAGTCAGTGCTGTCATTGCACCCAGAAAAATAGGCGTCCCAATGCCCATGATCCAATAGCCGATCCCGGCGACCAGACCTTGGGCCAAGGCACCGACGATCAGCCCATAGACTACTGCATGAGTGGTTCCCTCCACGGCTTTAAAATAGCCATCCGCTGATTCGCCGATCACTTTGCGCAAGCCCTCTCGAATCTGTCCCAACAGAAGATTTCCATCACGATAAAAGAAGAACAGCGTAATCCCCGTAATCATGAGTTTCAGTACATTGCGTCCGATTTGACCAACCATCCCCGCCAAACCATTCAGCCAGGGCTCAAGCCACTCTTTCATTTGTCGCGTCATAAGTGTGGGATTTTCCCAATAGGCTGTCATCTCATCATGTAATGCCCGTCCAACTAAAGGGATACGGGCGACGGTATCCGGTATCAATAGGGGGTGATCGGAAACTTGTGTTGCAAGGGCGTGATAGGCATCGGCCAGTTCACCCTGTAAACGGATCAATAACCATAATACTGGAAAGGCTAGGAGGATGATCAATAGTGTGGTCATGATCAATGCTGCGGTGGAACGATGCTTCTCAAGCATTCGCAGCAAGCGGCGATAGGCAGGCCAAGTCACAAATGCAAGGATGGTTGCCCAAGCTATTGACACCAAGAAGGGTTTAATCACCCAATAGCCCAACCCCACCATGATGCCGAGCAAAATCAAAAAAAATATCTGACGGTTGGACATACAGCGTTTTTAATATCGAATAGTTACTTGTTGGGTTA
>QJPH01000056.1 GCA_003242955.1 Candidatus Methylumidiphilus alinenensis | reverse complement strand
GGGCCGCGCCGCAGCAAGCGCGACAAACGGCGAGCGGGGCTTGGCGGGGGCATTGACAGCCGCCCCCTTTTTGCTTTATGGTTAGCCAGTTAGTCTGCATGAAAAATTGCAAAAAAGTTTTCAACCAACTATAACAACCGGAGAAACGTATCATGGCGAAACCCTTAATTCAATTGGCACTTGATTCCTTGGATTACGATACCACCGTAAGACTGGCCCAAGTCGCGCACCGCTATGTCGACATCATTGAAATCGGCACTCCGTGCTTGAAGGTCAACGGCCTGGCCCTGGTGAAAGACCTGAAGGCCCGCTTCCCCACCAAGCAGATATTGGTCGACCTGAAGACCATGGACGCCGGTTATTACGAGGCCGAGCCGTTCTTCAAGGCCGGCGCCGCCATCACCACCGTGCTGGGCACCTCCGATCTTGACACCATCAAGGGTGTCATCGCCGTCGCCAACAAGTACCACGCGAAGGCCCAGGTTGACCTGATCAACGTCCACGACAAGGCCGCTTGCGCGAAGGCCGCCGCTGCTGCGGGCGCCCACATCATCGGCATCCACACCGGCATCGACCAGCAGATCGCGGGCCACACCCCGTTCGCCGACTTGGAGGCGCTGCTGAAGCTGGGCCTGAACGTGCAGGTTTCCGTCGCCGGCGGCATCAAGGCATCCACCGTGAAGCAGGTTGTCCAGGCCGGCGCGAACATCATCGTGGTCGGCGGCGCCATCACCGGCGCGAAAGACGCCGGCAAGGCTGCCAGCGAAATCCGCGAATTGGTTGACGCAGCAGCTGCCGGGGCGTAAGCGATGCACCAGAAGCTGATCCTGGATAAAATCTCCGATATCCTCAGTGCCACAGACGACAGCTACGACGCGAAGCTGATCGGGCTGTGCGAGGGCGCCAAGCGCATCTTCGTCGCCGGCGCGGGCCGCTCCGGTTTGATCTCGAAGTTTTTCGCGATGCGCCTGATGCATGCCGGGTTCGAGGTGTTTGTGGTGGGCGAGATCGTCACCCCGAGCATCCGCGAGGGCGACCTGTTCCTGGTCCTGTCGGGTTCCGGCGAGACCGAGACCATGCTGGCGTTCACCAAGGCGGCCAAGAAGCAGGGCGCGAAAATCGCCCTGATCTCGACCAAGGCCAGCTCGACAATCGGGGATTTGGCCGATGTCATATTCCAGATAGGGACCCCGGAGCTTTACGGGAAGGTGGTCGGCATGCCGATGGGCACGGTTTTCGAACTGTCCACGTTGTTGCTGCTGGAAGCCACCATCTCGCATGTGATCCATGAGAAGGGCATCCCCGAAGAGGAAATGAGGACAAGACACGCTAACTTGGAATAGCGTCAGAGGGAACCGGGGCGGGCGGCGCAGGCCGCCCGGCCCAATTTTGACCAAGGCCGCGTTTCAAAAGAAAATGCC
>QJPH01000018.1 GCA_003242955.1 Candidatus Methylumidiphilus alinenensis | reverse complement strand
ATTCCGTGGGTGGCCTTGATAAGCTGTTGTTACTGAAAGCGTGTGTTTGCCTTTCATAGCAAGCCATCGACTTTAGATGCGATGACTTTATAATAAAAGTATTTACCGTTATTCTTTATATAAATCATATAGTTGTTTTTTATTTAAAGAGGTGTTCTGTGACAGAACAGAGTGATTTTTTTCCAGCAGGTAAGAATGTTACTGATGCGCGTGAAGGCAAAACGCTCATCAAACATAGTGCATCAATCCAAATAACCAATCGGATATCATTTTTAGCCCGAAGGATATCAAATGTATTGCTGGCATATGCGAGGAAAATGCCTGCGGAGACCGTCGCCTATGAAATTCTGATTGTTGATTTGCGCCGCGAAATTGAATACAACTCAAAGAACATCGAACATCTGAAAAGCGCAATTAAATCCTTAGCAGGGACGGTGGTCGAATACAATATTTTCGACAAAGATCGAGGAAACGAGTGGGGTGTGTTTGCGCTTCTGTCTCAAGTTAAAATCAGGGATAACAAAGTTATATATTGGTATCCACCTGATATACGTGAGCTATTAATGTCGCCGAATGTCTATGCGAGACTTGATCTGACGGTGCAGAACAAGTTCAGTAGCAAACACTCCATCGCTCTATGGGAATATCTGACCGACGCTCTTGGTGCCAAAAGGTCGGAGGCTGACATTCTTCTTGCGATAGCCGATTTCAGAAAATTGATGAGCATTGATTCCCGTGAATATATAGAGTTCAGCGATCTGAGCAAACGCGTCATTAAGCCGGCAGTTGCTGAAATAAACGCTCATTCGAAAATATCTGTCACTCTTGATGTCAGGCGAAAGGGAAGAATCCCCTATGCATTGTTGTTTGGTGTTACACGGTTTACGATGGAGCATGGTGCAAGCGAAGAGCAGGGTGTCAAAAAGTTTGAAAGCCCAAAACAAGATGAAAAAATCGAATTGGAATCGAAGGATTACGGCAGGCATGACATCAGAGATATTTTGTTCAAACGATTGATCCAGTCTTTCGGGATTAAGCCTGCGATGGCCGAAAAGATTCTTTCGGAATACAGTTTTGATTATGTCTCGGATAATTTGGATGTAGTCGAGCGTGTAGTCAAAAAAGGAACTATCAGAAATGTGGCGGGCTACACAGTAGGTGCTTTGAAGGCCAGCAATTCTCATTTTGGCGATTGTCCGGTAAAGTAGCCGTATCAACCCCACTAGAACCTTCCTAATGAGCGCACCCTTTGGCCAATTTGCCCTGACTATGGGCGACATCACGAGACTGATACGCGGCACTTTCGAGACTTTTATAGACCCCCGGACAGGCAAGAACAAGAGCTACACGCTGGTCGATGCCGGACTGAGCGCCTTCTCGGTGTTCTTCATGCAATGCCCCTCGTTTTTGGAATACCAGCG
>QJPH01000437.1 GCA_003242955.1 Candidatus Methylumidiphilus alinenensis | reverse complement strand
TTGATATTGAACCTTGAACCGAAAAAAAACCGCGTTCCCCACAGCCGTGGGGATGAACCGCCGTTCTTCAACGATTCTTTCGCCTAGCGAAAGCGTTCCCCACAGCCGTGGGGATGAACCGTGCCCGGCGTACTAATAGGCGAGAAGCTGGATGCGTTCCCCACAGCCGTGGGGATGAACCGACAAAATGCCCGCATTGCAAACAGCCGATCTTGCGTTCCCCACAGCCGTGGGGATGAACCGCTTAGAAGGAATAATTTTCGCGTTGTTGTGGTGCGTTCCCCACAGCCGTGGGGATGAACCGGCCAAAATGGCCGGCCTAATCCTGCCCATCCAGCGTTCCCCACAGCCGTGGGGATGAACCGGCGTGAGGGAGGAACTATGAACGACCTACAAGGCGTTCCCCACAGCCGTGGGGATGAACCGCACAAGTTCAGCCGCGCCGGTTTGAACGCCGCGCGTTCCCCACAGCCGTGGGGATGAACCGTCGCCATCCAAGTGTTTTGCGAATCCCGCCGCGCGTTCCCCACAGCCGTGGGGATGAACCGCAACTCAACTAGAGAACGAAAATGCCTGAAAAGCGTTCCCCACAGCCGTGGGGATGAACCCGCGTTTGAACAGCTCGCGTACCTGCCACTTCTGCGTTCCCCACAGCCGTGGGGATGAACCGATTGACCACCTGGCGGCGGAACACCAACTCACGCGTTCCCCACAGCCGTGGGGATGAACCGAAGGCTGGCACCCGGCCTATGCCAAAGCCAACGCGTTCCCCACAGCCGTGGGGATGAACCGTTGACCAGCGGTACACG
Source organism: Candidatus Methylumidiphilus alinenensis (assembly GCA_003242955.1). GTDB lineage: Bacteria > Pseudomonadota > Gammaproteobacteria > Methylococcales > Methylococcaceae > Methylumidiphilus > Methylumidiphilus alinenensis. Next base: position 645 of record QJPH01000437.1, on the reverse strand, counting down.
ATATAACCCTACATTGCGTTCCCCACAGCCGTGGGGATGAACCGTGTCAATCAAACCATTAAACAGGTACAACAGTGCGTTCCCCACAGCCGTGGGGATGAACCGTCCTCCGCTTTCCTTTCGCCGGACGCATTGACGCGTTCCCCACAGCCGTGGGGATGAACCGCGGCGCAGGCGGGACCGCCCCAGCGCGATGAAGCGTTCCCCACAGCCGTGGGGATGAACCGTCATTGGCTAGTACGGCTAAACGATTGGGGGTGCGTTCCCCACAGCCGTGGGGATGAACCGTTCGCTTGACATGGTTCAAGTTCCCAAAGCATGCGTTCCCCACAGCCGTGGGGATGAACCGGCGAGATTGAAGTGGACGCGGATACCCGAGCGGCGTTCCCCACAGCCGTGGGGATGAACCGCCATAGTGAGCATGAGCACTTTTTTTGATGGGTTATCCGGCCTATTTGATCAAATAGACTGAGGGTTTGAGGTTGATCCCCCTCAAGGAGCTTGACTGCAAGCTCCCTTTGGAGGAGTCTCCACTAAACCAATAACGGAGACCCCCACAGTGTGCCAGATCATTCTTCAGTCCGCCGAGTTTTTTGCATTCCTTCTTCTTATCGACATCGACCTTGCCGCCGTGGCGAAGTCCCA
>QJPH01000316.1 GCA_003242955.1 Candidatus Methylumidiphilus alinenensis | reverse complement strand
GAGTTGGAGCCAGCCGCGCCCAGCGTGAGGCGGTAGGTGTTGTGAGGCTTCACCGTGACCATCGCCTTGATGTATTGCCCGCCAGCCCCGCCAGTGCCGTAGCTGGAGGCCCCGTTGCCGCCCGTGGCCTGCAGGGTCACTTCAATGCTCACCACGCCATCGGGAACAAAAACATCCGTAGTGCCCGCCGTGTTCCGGTAGAACAGGTTGCCCTTCACGCGATTGGCGATCACCGCAGCCTTGAGCCCGCCGATGGAAAGGTCTGCGCCGAGTTCGCCGAAGACGCTGAGAGTAGTTCCGTCCAGAAGGGTGGCGGTGAACACCGTGCCGCTGAACTTGAATCCCGAAGGTGCAACAGACGAAGTGCCTGCCGTGAATCCGGTGTTGCGAAGGGTCTGACCGATGAGCGCCACATCGGCGGCGATGGCCTGGGCACCGACCGCGCCCGCACTGATCACACCGGCAGTCACCTTGGGCGTTAGAACCTGCGGCTGATTCTGATAGACCCAGGTTGAACCGTTCCACTGATACAAGGCACCTAGAGTTCCATCGTTGGTGTTGGTTGAATCTGTGGCATACCAGTAAGGGTAGAAGCCGGAAGGAACTCCTGCACCTGAGTAGCTCCACATCTGAGCGTTCGTTCCCACCTTCGGAGCCGTGGCACTCGCCACCGCAGCTTGGAGTGTCGCGGCGTTGGTGCCGACATTCCCGAGGGTGAGGATGAGGGAGTTGTAGATGTAGCCAGCAGTATTATCAAGTTTGAAAGCTACTGAGTTTGTGGCTAAGTTGTAAACACCAAAATTGGGAGAAATTCCGCCGACACCTAACCCAACAGCCCAGGCATTTCCACTGGGAGTTGAACCTGCTGCACCCGGACCAGAATTGTTATTAGAGAAGCTCATAGATGCTTCCCCACCGGCACTAGGATTATTTACTCTTAGTATTCCCCAAGATGGTGAAGATGCTGTTGATACAGTAGTGAAGCCAGCAGCGAGCGCACCCATGGAGACAGAACCGTTGAACGCCATGTTCAGCGTCCCGGTGGGGTTGTAGGCGATGACCGCTGCCGCAGGGGTCAGAATGGCGAAATCGTTGACGGAGCCAGTGGTCCCAGCCAAAGCCAGCCCATTTGTGGGCTGCTTGAAAATGGAGCCATAGGGGTTCCCAGCGTATCCGCCCACATAGACGCCATTGTTGAATGTCCCACCCGTAGCCGTGAGCGCACCCATGGAGACGGAGCCGGAAATCGTAGTGATGCCAGTAGGATCGCCTAGCCCATAGAGCATCTTCGCGCCATCGAACTGCACAGTGAAGCCATTGGAGTAGCCTGACTGACCAGCGATGAAAATGTCCCGCGCAGCACCGGAAGCACCTGAGGTTTTCAGTCCGTATGTGCCTGCCGCAACGGTGGGCTGGAAGGTGCCGACACCATTCGCCGTGAGCGCACCCATGGAGACGGA
>QJPH01000019.1 GCA_003242955.1 Candidatus Methylumidiphilus alinenensis | reverse complement strand
GCTTAGGCGGCATGCCGACGAACAGAAGCCGTCTTTCCTTGCTGATGCCGGGCCGTTCGGCGAAACCGACCCGCCTTTCTGAGCGAACTTCGTCAGTCAGGCACAACCCACTGTTGCCGGGGCAACTCGCTAAACACCTCCGGCAACCGTTTCCACATTAAATGACGGCGGCTGACAAAAAGGCAGACGGAACTCTGCCAATACCCAGTCATAGACCATATCTGTCTGAACGCACCCCAATTGACCATCAATTAGCTTGAAAATTGTCCATCAAAAAGAATGCTCAGTCTCAGGATGAACCGAAATCCGCGGCGGCCAAACACGTAGAATAACAGCGTTCCCCACAGCCGTGGGGATGAACCGACCTCATAACGTTGTAAAGCTTATGGCGGGGTGCGTTCCCCACAGCCGTGGGGATGAACCGCCCCCCTTTGTGCTTTGCGCTATGTGGATATGGCGTTCCCCACAGCCGTGGGGATGAACCGGGCTTTAAACATTGCTAAATCCGCAGTTTCAGGCGTTCCCCACAGCCGTGGGGATGAACCGTGCGTTATAGCCCCATCGGCAAGCAAAAAAAAGCGTTCCCCACAGCCGTGGGGATGAACCGGCAATAGGTGGCTTGAGTGCATGGGCTGACATGCGTTCCCCACAGCCGTGGGGATGAACCGTGACTAAAAAAAACAAAACAGGTAGATAAAACGCGTTCCCCACAGCCGTGGGGATGAACCGGCAATAAAACCCTAACCAAACCGCCGTATGACGCGTTCCCCACAGCCGTGGGGATGAACCGAAGTACTATACCTGAACCGGAATTCATCACAAGCGTTCCCCACAGCCGTGGGGATGAACCGGTCATCACGTAATTTCTGTTGTTTACGTTTCAGCGTTCCCCACAGCCGTGGGGATGAACCGGGATTGCATTGCAGATGAACCATCTAAAGATAGCGTTCCCCACAGCCGTGGGGATGAACCGGTGGCACTAGCGCAGCTACATTCGCTTTCATAGCGTTCCCCACAGCCGTGGGGATGAACCGGCAATTTTTTGACTACCGATGTAGTATTATTCGCGTTCCCCACAGCCGTGGGGATGAACCGACCAAGAAAAAATCATTAAATTATCTCCCATTGCGTTCCCCACAGCCGTGGGGATGAACCGTCTTGGTGCTACTAGATCTAAGCCAGCCCCATGCGTTCCCCACAGCCGTGGGGATGAACCGGTTATTAACGCAGGGTCGATCTAAAGACATTGGCGTTCCCCACAGCCGTGGGGATGAACCGGGAAATTGACCTAACCCAAACTTAAACCCCATGCGTTCCCCACAGCCGTGGGGATGAACCGACATCGGCGTTATCATGTCTACTCAAAGACCTGCGTTCCCCACAGCCGTGGGGATGAACCGATATTTAGCCCCTGTAATTATGTTTTGATTTAGCGTTCCCCACAGCCGTGGGGATGAACCGTCAGCAAGCCGTAATTTTGCAGTTTTATCCGC
>QJPH01000021.1 GCA_003242955.1 Candidatus Methylumidiphilus alinenensis | reverse complement strand
GACTCGCTTACAAAGGGCTATAATGGCTGACGTGGGCTTAATGCGTAGAAGGCAACAATGATTCAAAACACCACAGACGATGCAATCGAAATCCGCACCAGCCTTGACGGGGTCGAGTTGCGGTTTTCATCAAACTTGATGGGCTTTCTGGCCAACCGGAAGGAGTGCGGGCGGTTCCACCTAGGCGACTGGCTCCAGGCTTTGGACTGGGACATGCTTGGGCATTTACCGCAGCTTGCCGAAATGGGGGTACAAGGTTCGCCCGCCATGGGCATGGCGATGGAAGACCTCGCGCTGGTCGCCATGCATGCCCTTGCCGCCGAGCGCCAGGCCGGGGAAGTCATTTTCAACACGGACGAACTCGGCAGGCATGTCGAACAGTTGTGCATGCTGGCGACGCTGGAACGGCTGCGCCGCCGGGGGCTTTTGAGTTACGCAAGCGCCATAAGCATCGAGTTGGATGCCGACAATTCATTTGTCCTGTCGCCGGATGCGTTTGCCCAAGAGGATGGCATGCGGCGGCAGGTGGCCAGGGGCTTGCACTAGCGGGATTCCCGGCAAAATTTAATTAAACCTGGATTAAGATTTTTCAACTAACGGCGGCTGAGAAGCGGATTCGGGACGGGGACATCCGTGCCGAACACAATCCCCGGATTGGCGATCAAAAAACCTGTCATGACGGAGTTGCTGCCGGAAAACACATATTGGCAGACGTTCATGCCGGCGGTGTTCTCTTGGTGCAATTTGAGCTTGATAAACGAGCGCTGGATTGACAAGTAATCTGCCGAGCCCATCTGCTCTGCATAGTCTCTGAAAATCATCGGGCTGGCCAGCAAAACCCCTTCCCTTACCACATGAACCCGTGATTCCGGCCTATTGTATTTGATCAGGCCGGATTGAACCCCCGCCATCAGCCAATGCAGGAACTCGCGGCCTAGCGGATTGGCTGTGGCTTTCCCGCCTGGGCCGCCTGCACTGGCGCGTTTTTGACTGGCGGACGGGGCTTCCTCCACCATCGCCACGGAATTTGCACAGGCATCCAAATCAGAAAGTAGCTGTCCGATGTCTCCCGCCTCATTACCTTCAAGTACCTCTTGCCGGTGTTCCATGCCCTGCTGAACTGGGATGGGCATCGTCGCGATTGCATCCTCGGGCTTGTCTTTGACGAAAAGGCCGACCTCCACCCCGCCATTCCCATCATTGGCGATTCGCTGCCCGCTGTCCGAGCAGCGTCCAACCGATTCACCGATGGCCTTGTTGACAATTTCGCCCAACACCCCGGCCTGGGCATCGTCCCCGGAGGCGCAGGCAAGCCAATGTGCAAACAGGATGGGGTCTGATTGCAACCATGCCAAGCCTTCGCCGCCGACGAGATAGGGGGCTAGCATCAAGCCCGCACAAGGCTGGCAACGATGGACACCATGGTGGTGAAATCCAACCTTATACCAGCGTGCGTTAGGATTGGAGCCAATCCCACCCGACCAGGGATTCCAGCCCCAAG
>QJPH01000022.1 GCA_003242955.1 Candidatus Methylumidiphilus alinenensis | reverse complement strand
GCCTTCGCGGATATCTTTACGCCGGATCTCGTCTTGGTTGTGCAAGGTCGCACGGGAAACAAGCACGCCGCCCACGTTGACAGGGGTCAGATTCGCCACTGGGGTGATTTTACCGGTTCGCCCAACTTGAACGGAGATCGTGCGGATTACAGTCCGTGCCTGTTCCGGCGGGAATTTCCAGGCGATGGCCCAGCGCGGAGAGCGGCTTACAAAACCCAGGCGGGCTTGCCAATCCAGCCGGTTGACCTTTGCCACCACGCCGTCAATGGAAAATCCCAGGGAAGCCCTTTGATTTTGAATATCGTCATATAGGGAGAATAGGCCGTCGAAGTCTTCTCTGGTCACTCTGACCAACCGGGCCGGTTCGTTCAGGCGGAACCCCAAGGTCTTTAGTCTTTGCCTCGCATCCCACTGAGTCTCGGCCAATGATTCGGACGTTTCCCCCCAGGCATAGGCAAAAAATCGCAAGGGCCGTTGCGCGGTGATTGAAGCGTCCAGTTGGCGCAGGCTCCCGGCGGCGGCGTTGCGGGGGTTGGCGAAGAGGGTTTCCTGAGCCTCTGCCTGACGGGCGTTGAGGCTGAGGAAGTCTTCGTCGCTCATGTATACTTCTCCTCTCACTTCCAGCGTTTCAGGCCAAATCCGGCCCACCAGCGTTTTGGGTATTTCAGCGATAGTCCTGACGTTGGCGGTCACGTCCTCGCCTTCGGTGCCGTTGCCCCGTGTGGCGGCGGAGACCAGCCGACCGTGCTCATAGCGAATGCTTAACGACAGTCCGTCTATTTTGGGTTCGCACACCAGTTCTATGCTGGTGGACGGGTCGCTGAGTTCGCGCATGAAGTTGCGTAGGCTATCGACAAAGTCCCGCATATCCTGCTGGCTGAAAGCGTTACTCAAAGAAAGCATCGCCACGCTATGCCTGATCTTGCGAAAGCCAGTCGTCGGGGCGGCACCGACTCGGCGCGAAGGGCTGTCACTGCGTATAAGTTCGGAAAAACGGGACTCAATGGCACTGTTACGGCGTACCAGCAAGTCGTACTCGGCATCGGAAATTTCAGGTTGGTCTTGGCCGTGGTATAGCTTGTCGTGCCAACTGAGCATCTCTGCCAGTTCCGCCAGTTCAGCCTCCGCTTGAGAAGGTGTTAGCAATTCAACCGGTATTTCAAATTGGGTGGTGCGGTTTCTTGTCATCTATTCATCAAGCAAGCTGGGTTCTTCGCCGTCCAATGCCAAGCTTGGGTTTGCCTGATACTCCCGGCCACCGCCTAGTTTGATCATAAGACGGACTTCGTTTTTCGAGTCAGCGGAATGCAGGGCATCCTCGTAAGTGATTTTGCCAGTCGTGTACAAGTCGAATAATGCTTGGTCGAAGGTCTGCATGCCTTGCTCACGGGAGTTTTTCATCACTTCCTTGAGCTTTTGAATATCGCCCTTGCGAATCAGGTCGGCGATTAGGGGCGTAGAGACGAGGATTTCCACTGCGGGGTAACGGCCCTTGCCATCCGACC
>QJPH01000132.1 GCA_003242955.1 Candidatus Methylumidiphilus alinenensis | reverse complement strand
CGATCACTTTGGAATGGGTAAAATCATTATCCGAACGTGAAGACCTGTCTGAGAAAATTGATGCTTTTGTGAGCAGGTTTGGTCGGCTGCAAGATCACATCGGAGAAAAACTCATACCTCGATTTGCCGCTTTATTGGGCGAGTCGCCAAAATCTTTATTAGATGTATTGGCATACGCCGAGAAAGTCGGGTGGGTCGACAGCGCCGCAAAATTTGTAGGGGCAAGAAAATTAAGGAACTTATTAGTTCACGAATATATGGCGGATGCCGACCTTTTTCTTGAATCACTGCTTGCGGCTAACAATGCAACTCCAATGCTGATGGATGTGGTGAATAAAATAGAAGATCATGCGAAAAGTTTAGGTATATACAGCGTTTTTAATGTTGATTGATTGCTTCTTTTATCGTTGGCGGCAAAGGGTTGCCGCCCTACGGCCCTTATTTACACAGTAGGAGGGGGTTAGGGTATTTCCTGGCGCTAGATTGCATAGCATAAGTATTCCCAACTTCCCCGTCTGCCGTTACAATGTCCCCATGGATCACGACCATAGCTACAAGCTCCTGTTTTCCCACCCCGAGATGGTCGCCGACCTATTGCGCGGTTTTGTGCTAGAGGATTGGGTGAAAGACTTGGATTTTGACAATCTAAACGAATTGCAAGAGGTGAAGAGCATGTTGGCAGAACGGGTAATCGAATGGACCGAAGAATGGGAGCAGCAAGGCTTGCAAGAAGGTTTGCAAGAAGGTCGGCAAGAAGAATGTATTTCATTAGTGACGCGGTTATTAATACGAAAGTTTGGCATCCATCCCGAGCTTGGCCCGTCGCTGGTGCAATTGCAAAAATTGCCGGTGGAAAAGCTAGAAGTCCTGACGGAGGCGATTTTTGACTGGGTGTAAGTTAGTGATTTCACCGAGTGGCTAACGCAACAACTTGCTAATTAAGTAAATTTATTGAAACAGCAAAAATTGGCAATGCGTTTAACGGAGCGGCAAAGAGCTATTATTCGCGATGCGGGGATGCGCCACTTCGGTGTCGTGCCGCATCTGTTTGGGTCACGGTTGGACGATATCGGGCGGGGCGGCGATATCGACCTTTTTATCCCGGGAGACTGGTCGCCCGAAGAGGCCGTTCCCAGGCGTTTGCGCTTCTGCGCGGAATTGCGCCGTTGCTTGGGCGATCAAAAGATTGATGTGGTGGTGGAAAATCAACTATCTTCTTCAATTCAGAACAAGGCTAAACAGCAAGGAGTGCCGGTATGAGACCCTTAGATGATTTGCTGGACGAATGTGAACTGCATTTCCTAGCCCTTCATGAAGCGATGCTGCGCTGCCCTCAGCCCCTGACGGTAAGCCACTTTGCCACAAGAAACCCGGACTTGATTGCTGCCTTGGATCAATTTGCCTATCGCTTTGCTAAGCTGCAAGACACCATGAGCGTTCAGTTGTTCCGGCGGTTTGCGCTGGATGTACTGCATGAACCCGTCGAGTCGATGCCGGTGATTGATATTTTAAATTTA
>QJPH01000491.1 GCA_003242955.1 Candidatus Methylumidiphilus alinenensis | reverse complement strand
CAAAATCATTGGCAAGGGCAATCGGATTGGGGGCAAACGTCAGACCGTTGCTGTTTAACTCCGATGTACCGCGAAATATTGCTTGTTGCAATGATAACTCTGGCATTGTTTTTCCTTGTCCGTACAAATGATTTTGACTGTTTGTGTTCATATTTAGAACAATCTAGGCTTTAACTCGTCGGCGGCAACCTACGCTTTTTCACCACGATAACCGGCCCGGAGGGTTTTGGCGGCTCCACTGGAGCGGCTTTTGGCATGGCGGGCGGTGTGGGCTTTGGCTTGGATGGCGGCGCGGGCGGCTTGGTCTTTGGGGGTTCCGCCTGTTCCGCTTTCTTCTTTTTGGCTTCGGCTTGCCTTGCCTCTTCGATTTGCACGGCTTCGCGCTTGGCTTTGGCTTTCTCCGCCAGATGGGTTTGCAATGTATGCAATTGTTCCGCCGCCAAGTTTGCCGCCTCCTCCGACACCGTGCCGACGATGCCTTCCAGTCCGTGGCGGTCGGCACCGGCTGTCAGTGCCGCGAGATACTGGGGACGGAAGCACCAACTGCGCAAGACGCGCCCGATTAGCTCGTCTGTGACCTTGGGCATTGCCGCCAGCAGGGTCTTCCTGATACCAATGGCTAAAGGCACCGGCTTCCCTTCGTTGAACAGGGCTGGCCAACGTTCCACCAGTTCGGCGCGGATACGGCGGGTTGTGTCGAGTTTGCTTTCAGTCATTTTTCAACAACCGTTCAGGCGAGTAGTCATAATTGTTGTTCATATAGGCTTCCTCAAGAACTTTTGTATCCCACAGATGTATTCTGGCAGCTAGTTCTAACATTCCCAAAGAGATTGGTATAGGATTTTTGGCTTTTCTGAATCGGGGAAGTAACCATAACCCTTCAGATGGGAAATAGCGTGAGAAGTCAAAGTCTCCTTCAGCGATGCCAAATGTGCTGAAATATTTCATAAGCAAATCATCAGCATCTTCTTCAGCTATTCTAAGGTCAGAAAGCAGTTCTGTTTGGCGTAAAAGATTACCTTTACGAGGAGGAGGAACTTCCTGTTTGACAAACTCTTTCACTTGTTCAAATAGAATTCCGTGCAAGTGAGTCATGTCAATGGCAACCGGTCTTCTGGCTTCACTATCAAATTGTAAGCAACAACCGTGTTCTTAATGATTTGAATAACATCGTAGCCGAGGATTATCCATCCAACGATTGGTACTGCTCGTCCCACAAAAGCCCCGAGATTTTTCGTCAAAGCGATTTTTAGCGAGAGGGGCGTCGCGCCCGTAATTATCGGCAAACGATACTTTAAGTCATAGTTTAGAAGTCGCCTAGCTGTTATCGACGCAATTGATGTGCCTTTTGTGGCACCTCTAAATTTTGTGCGGGTAGGGATGATGGGTTGCCCAGCTAAAACCGCAAACGCGGCGGCTATGTCTTTTTCCCCGAGTTGTTCCAATGTCTTATCAACAGCCACCCAGAAAAACAGTTGCTCGCAGGTTAAGTCCGTCAGGTCATTGTAGTGATACAGATTTGTCATCGTTGACCG
>QJPH01000034.1 GCA_003242955.1 Candidatus Methylumidiphilus alinenensis | reverse complement strand
GCCGTTCATGGTTCGACAGGCTCACCACGAACGGCTTAACTTAATGGCAGTGGGGGATAGCCTAGAAACGTTGGATCACCGTGTAAGCACGGAGTAAACTGTGGTGCGAGAGGGTGCGATTAAAAGTGATGCGGGAGTGCAAGGCTTGCCTTGCGATGGGGTTGTGCAGGCAAGGCAAGCCTTGCACTCCCGGCGTAATTTCAAGCATTGCCGAGTTTGTGTGCATCACTTTTAATCGCACCCGGCGCGAGACGCATTGGTAGCGTTGAGCAAAGTACTTTTGGCGCATTCCTAAGGTGATTTCCAATAATTAATCCACCAAAACCGAAATGAATTGTCCACGAAAACCACGAACAATTCCTCCGTAAACTACCTTGCCAAGCTGGGGCTTGGCGTTCCTTTTGGGAGCGCCAAGCCCCAGCTTGGCCTTTGGATGGGATGTTCTTTATTGGATATCACCTAACTCCCCTGCCAAGTGTTACAATCCCTACATGGATCACGACCATAGCTACAAGCTCCTGTTTTCCCACCCCGGGATGGTCGCCGACCTATTGCGCGGTTTTGTGCTAGAGGATTGGGTGAAAGACTTGGATTTCGCCACTTTGGAACGTGTCAGTGGCGGCTATGTCGCAGACGACCTGCGCGAGCGGGAGGACGACATCGTCTGGCGTGTGCGCTTTGGGGGGGGATGGCTTTATGTCTACCTGCTGATAGAATTCCAGTCGAGCGTGGACCACTTCATGGCGGTGCGGGTGCTGGCCTACCTCGGTCTACTCTACCAAGATATCATCCGAACGAATTGCAAGAGGTGAAGAGCATGTTGGCAGAACGGGTAATCGAATGGACCGAAGAATGGGAGCAGCAAGGTTTGCAAAAGGGTTTGCAAAAGGGTTTTCAAGAAGGTCGGCAGGAAGGTCGGCAAGAAGAATGCATTTCATTAGTGACGCGATTATTAAGACGAAAGTTTGGCATCCATCCCGAGCTTGGCCCGTCGTTGGTACAATTGCAGACATTGCCGGTTGAAAAACTGGAAGACTTGGCAGAAGAAATGTTTGACTGGGCTGAGGTCAGCGATTTGACGGAGTGGTTATGACAGCAACGGGTGGAATTCAATTAACATCAGTTGAGAGGCCAGAAACATATCAAAACAAAACTTTAGAGTTTACAATGCGCATCACCCCTGCTCAGGTACAGACCACCAAAAACACGGTAAACCGGGTGCTCGCCGTGCCTAATCGGGTTTGGTTATTCGGGTCACGCACAGATGATAGCCGACGCGGCGGAGATATTGACTTGTATATTGAAACCGATGTAAAACTACCCAACCGTGCCGAAACCATTTGCACACTCTATGGCGAACTGATCATTGCATTGGGTGACCAAAAGTTGGATATAGTGCTAAAAGATGCGCATACTGGCGAATCTCCCATTGTTGAAATTGCGAGACGCACAGGGATTTTGCTATGAGTTTAAACTATTTGCCCGAACACAGGGAAAATGCGCGATTGGCGCTGGAACTTGCAAAAAGGGAAATGG
>QJPH01000023.1 GCA_003242955.1 Candidatus Methylumidiphilus alinenensis | reverse complement strand
TTAAAGGAACTTGAAACCTCGCTAAAACACGACTTGACCGAATCAGAATCCCGGCTTAAGCATGAAAATGGATTGATGCGCCTGGAAATGCGCGACATAGAAAGGCGCATGACCATCAAGCTAGGCGGTTTGATGGTGGTTGCCGTGGGAGCGGTCGCCACACTGGTCAAGCTGCTATAGCTTTGTGTCGCCGCCTGCACTCTAACTCTCATAATGGTGTTTTGAGCAAGTTTTGACCCAAATCAATCCGCTTCCCGTGACTCACGGACGGTTCCGCCCTCGGGCCGTCCTCCGGAGGCGGTTCTAACGTATCGCTTTTCCCCGGTGCCGGCACTTCGGCGCGGGCCTGGAACACCGGGTCTTGAAAATAAAGCGGCTGGCGGCCATAAATGGCAGGGAACCCGGCGACATAAACCACCATGTCACCCGGTTCCGTGATTGCGCCATCAGCATTTTTTTTCGGACCCGGCATGCGCAAACATTCGTCGGGGGTCAGCAAGGGTCTTTGGACTTCCTGGAAGGTCTTGGACACTTGCCCCATCAACGCGCTGGTGCGCTTCCCACTGGTGGTGATTTGCTCTTTGACGACGGTGGTTTGTCCGGTCAATTTGGATAGATGATCGGCGGTTTCAATGCGGTTCGGCGGGTAGGCGTTCTGGACATGGCAGTTCGAGGTGATTGTCTCGTCGTGGCCGTAGCCGGTTTCACGGCTGCGCAGTTGGTTGATGTCCTGGCAGATCAGGTAACACTTGATGCCGTACCCGGCGACGAAGGCCAGCGACTCTTGCAAGATTTCCAGCTTGCCCAAGCTCGGGAATTCGTCGAGCATCATCAGCAACCGATGGTTGTAGCTGGCTTTCGGTCGCCCGTTCTCAAATTCCATCTTATCGACCAACAGGCGGATGGCCATATTCACCAACACCCGCACCAAGGGGCGCAACCTGGCTTTGTCGTTCGGCTGGGTGATGACGTACAGGCTCACCGGCTGGTCGTGGTGCATCAGTTGTTTGATCCTGAATTCGGACTTGCTGACATTCTTGGCTACCACCGGGTCGCGATACAGCGAAAGATAACTCTTGGCGGTCGATAGCACGGAACCGGCCTCTTCCTCCGGCCGGTCCAGCATGTCGCGGGCGGACGAGCCAACCACGGCATGGTTCCCATTTTTCGTGTGTTGGTAATCGACCATTTCCTGCCAAAGGTCTTTGCTTTTCCGGGTGGGATCGGCCAGCATGGCATCCACTGCCGGAAGCGTGGCCGCGCCGCCCTCTTTCTTGGCCTTGTATAACACATGGAGGATCATGCCGACCAGCAACGCCTGGGCGGTTTTCTGCCAGTGGCTTTCCAACCCCTTGCCGTCAGGATCGACAATCAGCGTAGCCAAGTTCTGCACATCGCCCACTTCGTAGTCTGTGCCGATGCGGATTTCATCCAGCGGGTTCCAACAAACACCGCCCTGGCCTGCGGGTTCGAAGCGCAGCACTTTGTTTTCGGCATAGCCTTTCCGCCAGCCTGCGGTCATCGCCCACAATTCCCCCTTCAAGTCGGTAAT
>QJPH01000024.1 GCA_003242955.1 Candidatus Methylumidiphilus alinenensis | reverse complement strand
CAATCGTTTTGGGCTGCATGCCGTTGAGCTTGAGGCGTTTGAGGTGAGTCTGGTAATTTTGCTCGAAATTCTTGATATTCGGGGATAAAGATGATTCCATAATGGGCAACCTCGTTAGTCTGTTAAAAACCCCGAAATGGGGGCTGAGGTGCAGTTTAATTCTTTGAAAGGCTAATGAGAATGGCTTTCTCCGCGAAGCGGCTTCGTCCAACACTTCATTCCAGGGAAATCGCCGCGATAAATCCGCGTCGCGCCCCTGAATTCAGACGTTGGGTATTTTCTAATATAAAACAAGTAAAGGAAGTCAATTGACTAAACACAATGCAAGGCATACTTATCACGCGCAGAAAACACACACTAAACTGGTCAAACCGAAGCGTACTTCACACGACCCTTCTAGCATATCGGCTGAATCGCTTCAAGCACTCAAAAAGGCAATAACTCTTGAGCATATTCCAGAAAGCGAGTTTTCTGATTTGGCTTGGATCATGGCTCAAGAGTCGGGTGGTGTCGTGGACGCGAAAAACCCCCATTCGACTGCGCGCGGGCTGTTTCAATTATTGAAGGCCCAGTATGATCTGAATCCAAATGGCGTGAAGTCATTTGGCAATGCGGTAGAAGAGTGCCAAGGTGGCATCAGGTATATCGTGCATCGCTACAAGACGGCTGCCCAAGCTCGTGAGTTTTGGGAAAAACATCATTGGTACTGAGATGAGAGCAACCCTCAAATTAACTGCCAGTGTAGCATATCTAATACTTGCACCTTACTCGGTACAAGGCATCGCTGCCGCCCCGTCGTTCGATGAGTTTCGTGAACCAATTATCCGGCTGAATTCCTCCGTTAAGCCAAGAATTGTATCGAGCCAAGATCGTGAATTTAAAACTAAAATCATCGAGGCATCCAAACTAAACGTCAACTTTGCGGGACACTATATTTTATCGTCGTTCGGCTGCGGAGCGAGTTGCGTAATGTCGTTCGCCTTAGACAAGGAGTCAGGAGAAATCACTTGGCTTCCTTTCACAGTTTGCTGTTCGGAGAGTGTGGAAACCGGAGTGGAACCACTGGCATTCAAGAAAGACAGCCGCTTGCTCGTTATCACTGGAAGCCGTGATGAGCAAGGAAAGGGTATATACTACTACGAGTTCAAGCATGGGCAGTTCATATCTGTTCATCAAGTAGAGAGGTGAAGTGTAAAGGGAAGAGCAAAAGCCATGCAACCCCGGTACAATCTCTTGCCCCGGCAGCCATCGCGGTAGGACGGCCAGTTACCTGACCGCCCCCGCACAGATCCCGGCGTGCGGAATTACCGCACCGGGCTCCTCAATGGCACTCGCTTCGCACTGGCGGTAATCGCCCGATTGCTATTCTCCACAGTGAGGTTTTCATCTGTTCTCCAGCCCTACATGTCCGGCAGATGTTTCCTATGTGGACTACGTACCATTGCTGGCCCCTTCCCCATGTAAACGGCTCTCCCGTCTCCGAGTAGTATGGGCCAGTCTGACTTCCCAACGGCCTTCCGCCCGCCTTCTATTGGGTTGGCAAGGCGTACCTGTCTTCAGG
>QJPH01000025.1 GCA_003242955.1 Candidatus Methylumidiphilus alinenensis | reverse complement strand
TTTCGGGTCGCCGAACCCTGAGGTCGTGCGATCCACCGACTGCCCTGCGAATTGGGCGCTGCCCGATAACCAAGAGGTAGGTAGGATTACATCGAACTTTCCTGACAGTCCAAACACATCCATAGAACGGGCATAGGCAAACACCGAACTGTTAGTTTGCAATTTGGCATTCTGCAACGGAATCGAAGGATCGGTGGATAAGCCACCTTGCGAGTAGCTGTAGCCAACGATCAAAAAATTAAGCCCTATAGGGGTGTTGGCATAGGCTCTGGGTTCTAGGTCTTGCGCCTGTGCAACGGCAAGCACAGCAAAAAATCCGCCCACTTTGGAGAAGAACCAAACAAATGGCCAAGCCCCTTGCGCAAATCTATATGCCATTATCAATGTACCATCAAATGATTGGTTCGCATTGGGTGCCTCATTTTTGCGGTTTAGCCTCATGATGCTAGAGCATCAATTCTAAAGTCAAATATCCGTCACTGCCCCCAAAGCCTCCACCAAACGCTCCACATCCTGTTCTTCATGGGCGCTAGAGAGGGTTATCCGCAAGCGGGCGGTTCCCTCCGGCACGGTCGGCGGACGGATGGCGGCAACTAGAAACCCCGCTTCCAATAGACCTTGACTGGCTTGCAAAGCTGCAATATTACCGCCAAGCAACAGGGGTTGGATGGGGGTGTCCGATGGCAATAGATGCAAACCCAGTTGCGTTGCGCCGGAGCGGAAGCGCTGGATAAGCAAGCGCAACTTGTCGCGCCGCCAACTTTCCTCGACAACTAGACGCAAACTGGCCCGTGTCGCCTCGGCCACCGCCGGGGGTAGCGCTGTGGTGTAGATATAGGTGCGGCTGCGCTGGATGAGGTATTCGATCAAATCCTCGCCACCGGCAACGAATGCGCCAAACGTACCAAATGCCTTGCCCAGCGTACCCACCAACACGGGGACCGCAGACGCACTCAGACCGAAATGTTCCAGCACCCCGCGCCCAGTCGGACCCACAACGCCTAAACCGTGGGCATCATCAACCATCAGACTAGCGTTCGCCTGGGTTGCCAGTTTGGAGAGTACAGGCAATGGGGCAAGATATCCGTCCATGCTGAAAACCCCGTCGCTGGCTATCAACTGGCCTTCTGCGGGACATTCGGCCAAAAAACCCTGTAGTGCTTCAACATCGGCATGGGCATAGCGTTTCAGTCTGCCGCCGGAAAGCAAAGCGCCATCCAACAACGATGCATGGTTCAAACGGTCCTCGAATATCCAATCGCCACGTTCCACGAGAGCCGAGATGACACCTAGGTTCGCCATGTAGCCAGTGGAAAACAACAATGCCCGCTCACGCCCGGTAAAATCGGCCAGTTCTTCTTCCAGGGCGTGATGGGCTGGGGTGTGCCCTGTCACCAAATGCGATGCCCCACTGCCGACACCGTAACTATCCGCTCCACGTTTGAAAGCCGCCAGCACTTCGGGATGGTCGGCAAGCCCTAAATAATCGTTGGAACAAAAATTCAGCACTGGATGCCCATCGGCAACGGCATGCATGCCACGGATTCTTTCCACAACCCGGCGA
>QJPH01000026.1 GCA_003242955.1 Candidatus Methylumidiphilus alinenensis | reverse complement strand
AAGGCTTAAGTGGCAGGTCACACCTCAAAACCTGGTAGGTTTAAACGGCGGGTCACACCCCAAACTCTGGTAGGTTTAAGCGGCGGGTGTGGTAGGTTTAAGCGGCAGATAGAGCTAATTTCTGGTAGGTTTAAGCGGCAGCACCAGTTTAGTGCACACTTATCCACAGATTTTCGGGGGGTCGTGGTAGGTTTAAGGGGCACCTGGCTCGAATTGTGGTAGGTTTAAGGGGCACGTGGGGGATTTCGTAGTAGGTTTAAGCGGCGTGTTGTCGATTTTGTGGTAGGTTTAAGCGGCGGGTCGAAATGATTTTGATGCTTCTTGGTAGGTTTAAGCGGCAGGACGTTTTTTCAACTTCTTGTCTAAATTCAATAAATTTTGACTTTTTCTACCTTTATCCTTTTATCCTTTTTTTTAATCTTTAATAGCCGAAATCAAACGGGGTCATTTGGTGAACGGGGAGAGCGTCAGCTCGATTGTGTCCTCATGGGGTAACTCCAAAAAAGTATCCATTATCCAATTTTTTTCGAGTTGCGGATACTTTGGCTCCATGGGTGGTATGGATTGGTGACATCCCTGCCATTCTAGCCCCCATATGTTGGGTTACGGCGCAAAAAAACGCGACTAACCCCTAACCACATCATATGGCTTTTTAGTGGCTATTTTTAGAGTTCTGCTGCTTTTCCAAGTATTCAGTCGCCATGAGGACACGGCTCCCACGAATCCCGATCCAACCTACCACTTAACTTAATGACAGTGAAGTGGCCGGAGGGATCATTCTATTTTATGTTGTTCTCCGAGTCGATTCTGCGCATCATTGGGTATCTTCTCTCAAGGTCCATTGCGTATCGATGTACCATGTGCAGGCATTGATTGAATATCTTCGGTGAACGGCGATGCAGGAAGCTTGCCACGCGTGTTCCTGTCCTAGGCCACAAGATAAGCATGCCGGGAATCCAAAAAGGCGGCACGCCAAGCGTGACTAACTCGCTTAACAAACCACCCACTAGCAGGAACCAACCGACATCACGCGGCAACTCGGTTATCGTTTCAAGGATTTCTCGATCAATGGCGGATGTTGGCTGGGACGTTTCGTTGGGCTTAGTGTGTGTGAATGGCATAGATTTGGTTTTTAAGAAAGTCAGCTATGCGTATCTTTAGGCGGGGCAAGCGGTAAAGTCTGATCAGGCTGTTTCTCGGCATTTTTTTGATCAATGCCGAGGAATCGAAATAAGCCTTCGCATTCGACAGGTTAAGTACGAAGGGAGGATGCCCTTCTTTAGCCAGTAAGTAGCTCATGACTAGGGAACCCGTGCGGTCATTGCCTTCGATGAACAACTGCGGCTCGGTCAGGATGCGGATATAAATTCCAGCGGCCCTGCACCAAACCGATTCATGGCTATGCAGCGCATACCAATCGGACAAGTCTTGTATGCCGGCATCACTCCGCTCGTAAAAATAGCGATTGTTTGCCTCTATATGCTTTTTGTATTCGTAGCGTTTCTGTTCGTTCGTCCCGCATAATACACGGGTGTTGAGTTCCAACAAATGGGCAGAGTTTCCCAAA
>QJPH01000163.1 GCA_003242955.1 Candidatus Methylumidiphilus alinenensis | reverse complement strand
CCACCCGGTGGTGCGGGTCAGTTGGTTTGAGGCGTTCGCCTTCTGCCAATGGCTCACCCGGCGCTGGCAAGCCTTGGGCCTGCTGGCCGACGGATGGGCGGTGACACTGCCAAGCGAAGCGGAGTGGGAAAAGGCCGCCCGTGGCGGGTTGGAGGTTCCCCAGTCTTCTGTAATCCTGTCGCAGCCCTTTGAGCTTCGGGATATGGCGTTAAAGCCGAACCCCCATCCCGGACGAATCTACCCATGGGGTCCCGAAGCAAAAGCCGGGATTGGGGACTTCGCCGAAAACGGCATTGCGCAAACCGGGGCCGTGGGCAGCTTCCCCGAGGGGGCTTCACCTTATGGGGTCGAGGACATGTGCAGCAACGTATGGGAATGGACCCGGAGCATCCTGGGCGATTATCCCTACCCGGAGGATGTCACTGACCGCCATCGACGGGAATCTCTTGAGGCTAAGGGTTTCAGGGTGTTGCGGGGCGGGGCATTTGAAGGCAGGCCGGACAGTGTGCGCTGTGGCTGGCGCAACAGCCTCGCACCCGGCTTTCGCAACCATTTCGTCGGGATTCGTGTCATGGATTTGGCTGCCCCGGTTGGGCAGCAACGTGGACATTGAGGGCAGCAGGCCGGAACTCGGCGACCGCCCGTGGATTTCCCTGTGCCATTCCCGGATGTACGCCAGCGGCATTTGCGTGTGCAGATGCACTATCGGCGTCCGCATCTTCCTTTGAATCAACTTATGGGCCAGCAAGCCCCGCTCATGCTGTGCCGTCATCGTCGCCATAAGGCCCGCCCTCCCCACCGGCAATCATCAGCAAAACCCTTGTCCTCAACAATTCCTCGTCCATGTCCGTATTCTGCAACTCCCGCCAGAACTTCTCGGAAAGCCTCGACGAATAGCATAGCATCCCGACACCCGCCAGTATCCGCATTTTCTCCAGCGGCAGCGCGGGCAGCCGGTCGATGACCTCCTGCGGCATCCCCAAGGTCAGGGACGCGCTGAGGGACTTCCCCTTCAACGCCATGTCCCTGGCCTTCTGCAAATAGAACAGGTTCAGTTCGTACAGGTCTGGATCGAAACCCATTTTTTTTACCTCACACCTCAAAATGTTGAATAGTTAACTGAAATCAGCGTAGAAAACCGATATTCTTGCCTCGAACGGGGACGTTCTCCGGCGGTCGGGTGTCCAGCGCCTAGCATCGTCACTGCATTGGCTCGGGACGCACCGTCCGCGTCCTTCCGGGCATGGCCTTGGGCCATCCTTGACCGGCCCGGAAGGAAACGGACGGGGAAATCCCGTTTACGACCGTATTCACCTTTTCCAAACCCAATCGACACCCTTTTCCGCTCAAATCCGCCGTCAGTCCGTTGTGAAAATTGGACGTTGCTCAAATCAGCCGGCGGATTTGCCGTGCCACCGCCAGCACCCGCCGTCCGTAACGGTAGGCTCTGGCTTCATCTTGGAAACCCGCATGGTAGCGGCCTATCCCCAAGACAAGGTTGCCGGGGGTGGAGCCGATGGACTCGGCCAGAATGTCCGCGCCGACCCGCAGGTTAGTCGCCGGGTCGAGCAGGTCTTCC
>QJPH01000027.1 GCA_003242955.1 Candidatus Methylumidiphilus alinenensis | reverse complement strand
TGGTTGGCGTGCAGATAGTTGAGGTTGACGGGGAAATATTCATCCGTGGTGAACACCACATACTCCCGCCCCGGCGCGGCGGCATTGCGCAGACAGGCCAGCAAATCGGCCCGCCGCCCGTAGAGTTTGTGCCAATCCGGGTTAGTGTGCAGCCAATCGGTGCGGCCTTGATGGCCCAAAGACACCAGCATCGGCAACAGATCCACGCTAGAGAAAAGCTGTTCCCGCGTTTTCCCGATGTCGCCAGTAAAGCGGCCACTGCCATCACGCACGATGAGCGGGATGTTGTAGCATTCTTCAAAGACCGTTCCGCCCTTGCCTTGCAGGCCATGCGAGCTGGCATAATCGCCGTGATCCGACGTGAATACCACCACCAGATTGTCCCGTAGGGCTCCGGGGATATTGTTGATGACCGTGCCGATATGGCAGTCCACATCGGTCATCAATTGGGTGTACAAATCAAGTGAGCGAGTCCAGTAATCAAAGTGCGCGACTGCGGTGTAAGCGCCTTTGGCAACCGGCGTTGGCACGGTGGTGAACCCTTGCTGGTCGGGCGAGTCGGTGACACCGCCGGTCAAGTAGGAGAAAACATCCCGAAGCAACAAATGCAGCTTGGGTGTCTGACCCGCCTCGACTTTTGCAGTCAAATCGGCCTGCGACTGCCAATTCGCCGGCAAGGCGTATCCCAATTTCGGAGGATTGCCCATGCTTGGGGTGATGCCGTAATCGAGATTTGGCGTTTGCTGGTTGTCCGCATAGGTTTGCAGGAACGCTGCCGCTTCCGTGCCGCCCCAGAAAAACTGCTTATCGTGCGGGTTGATAAAGCCGACGCTCAGGCAGAAGGGCTTGTCATTGCCGGACTCGGCTCGCAGGCGCAGCCAATTGACGGTTTGTTCGGCAATCTCGGAATCGTCCCATTCATGTACTTGGGTATCCTGGGCTGTGTACAAAATCTCACCGACACCATGGCCCGGCAAACCCAGCGGGTCGGGAACGGTTAGTCCTTCAAAGCCATAGTTTTGGAGATAGGTGTCCAATTTTTCGCGGCTGGCCGTGTTGGGGTCGGGGCAGTTGGACAAATGCCATTTGCCGATCAGCGGTGTGTCATAACCCGCCTCGCGCAGCAGTTTGCCGTAGGTCGGAAAATCCGCCGATAATTCCGGCTGGTGCTGTTTAACCGCCGTGGCATCCTTCAGACTCGCACGCGTCACCATCGAATAGGTTTGATAGGCATATAGCCCGGTGACTAGGGTCGCCCGCGCCGGAGTGCAGTCTGATGCCGCCGTGTAAAAACGGCTGAACTTGACGCCGTCCTGCCACAGCGAATAGATATTCGGCATGAACTTCCTAAGGAATTCGGCGGCATCGCTGATGCCTTCAGGAAAGCCCATCGGAAAACGCATTTCATCGACCTGGATAAACAGGATATTCGGTTTTGCGCCCGCGACGGCAGCGCTGTTATTCGGTATAGCCATAATGATCTCCGATTTGTAGGTTATGGAAAAGTGATTTGAAGGGAATGCAGCGCCGATGCGGTGAAGTAAGCTTTCCCTAAGGCTGGAGGGGTTTGCAACCCCGACCGGAACGTTTGA
>QJPH01000114.1 GCA_003242955.1 Candidatus Methylumidiphilus alinenensis | reverse complement strand
CGTCGTAGGTGGAGGCCAGATGCGTCCACTGGTTGGGCGGAATCTGCGTGTTGCCGTTAACCGTCGCTTCGCTTCCGTTCCAGACTGCGGACATTGGCTGGTTGGCGCTGTTGTTGGCCGCCAGCAGGTACGTCGCTGTGCCGGGTGTAGTGGCGGTGGCGAGTTGTTCTTTCATGACAACGGTGTCCAGGCCGCTCATCGCCGCCGTCGGATACACCCAAGCCTCCAGCGTCATGCCGGTGCTCAGTGCCAGCAACGCCTTACTGCCGACAGAGACCCAGGCGTTCGTACCGTTGAAGCTCATCGCAGAGCCAAAGCGGCCCTGCGGGACCGTGACGGCATTTAGGGCGCTGCCGTAATAGCCGTTACCGGAATAGTCAAGCGGGGTTCCACCGTTATTGTCGAAGGAATAAGCCGCCACTAGTCCGTTAATGGTGCTGTTGACCGAACTGCCGCTGCCCGTAGCACCGCTGCCCGAGGACGATGCGGAAACGGTAATGAAATTCGGGTTAGTCTGGGTGATACTTCCGCCGGGGCCGGTCACCGTGAGGCTCACGGTATAGCTACCCGCGTTCGCATAAGACCAAATCGCACTAGGTACGCTGCTTCCTGTCCCCCCACTGGTATTGCCGTCGCCAAAACTCCACTGCCAGCTGGTGATTGTACCCCCCGTCACTGTGGGGACGAATTCTGTAACGAGCGGGGAATTGCCGCTAGTTGGGCTTGCCGTGAAAGCCACCGCTGACGGGGGCGGCGGGAACGCTGCAATCAGATTTGCATAAGTCTGTGCCATGCTCCATCCGACGCCATTCACCGTCAAACTTACGGTATAGGTGCCTGGGCTTCCATAGGACTTGATCGCATTAGGCACCGTGCTGGACGTTCCCGCGTTGGTGGTTCCGTCGCCAAAATTCCACTGCCAACTAGTGATGGTGTTATTTACCGTGGGTGTGAAACTCACGGCAAGCGGGGCGTTGCCGTTGGTTTGGCTCGCCGTAAAGTCCACCACAGGGGTGGTGGCGGTGGCGGTAATTTCTGCGGAGGGGCTGCTTTCGACGGTCTGAGTCGAGTCATAGGCCGTCACCGCGAAGTAATATGGGGTGGCTTGTTGCAATCCTGAAACCTGATAACTTGTATTATTCCCTGCATCAACGCTCGCGGTGTACACACCGCTGCTAGTGCCGTAATAGACTTTGTAGCCTCCGACGTTGGCTGCCGTGCTAGGGTTCCAACTGAGAGCCACCGCGACATTGCCTGCTGCTGAGGGCGGCAAGAAATTGATGGACTCGGATAAGTAAACTTTCCAGAGGTTGGTGACAAGCGGGGAAAGTAGGATGCCTACGAGTGCTGCCACAGCTACTGCATAGTAACCTATTCGTTTATTATGCTTGTCGTGACCGTCAGCAAGAAGCCGACGGCGAAGAACCACAAACCCCAACCAGGAAAGCCCCATCAGCGCGGTTATGAATAGAACGGAAGGCATCCAGTTAGGGATGACGGATAGCCATAAAAACACTTTGGTTTTTTCCAAGGCATCCGCCGCTGTTGCCTGTCCCGATGCAAACAGTAAGCCAGTGGCTAAAACTAGGCTGAAAGCCAGTCGTGG
>QJPH01000049.1 GCA_003242955.1 Candidatus Methylumidiphilus alinenensis | reverse complement strand
CCGGGCGAGGCCTGGGTACTCTTTCACAATAAGAAAGAGGTTTTGCAGATCGATCGGATGGCCGCACCTAGCGTTTAGCGGTTCTCCATCCAATCCATATATTTCAAAACAATTCCTTCACGCAAGGCCCAAGGGCAGATTTCAAGTTCACGAAGATCCAGATTTCGCATCACGCTCTCGGTGACGAACGCCCCGGCAACAATTTGTTTGGCGCGGTTGGAGGAGACCCCAGGCAATTTAGTGCGTTCTTCATGAGTCATATCAGCCAAGCGAGTGGCAATTTTGCGAACAACATCAAATTTAATTATGGCGCCATTGGTGTCGAACCAATCACCGCTCAGGCGAGCCAAGGTGCGTAGGGTCTTACTAGTGGCAATCGAGCGATCAGAAGCTTGATGCTTAACCAGCGCTGGTAGCACCGCTTCGAGTTGTGACTCGATATGTTCGCGCATGGCGTTTATTCCCTTTTGTGAATAGGGATTTCCAGTTAAGAATTTTTGTGTAAGTCGGGAGGCACCAAGCGGAAGTGATGTGGCAACTTCTGGAGATTCATCTACGCCGACGGCAATCTCTAGTGAACCGCCACCAATATCTATGACAAGAAGACGCCCACTGGACCAGCCGAACCAACGCCGTGCCGCTAAAAAGGTTAACTTCGCTTCTTCGTCGCCAGATAATACTTGTAAATCAATCTCAAATTCCTTATTAATGCTGGAAATGATCGCTTCACCATTGGCAGCTTCGCGGAGCGCTGATGTCGCAAATGGAAGAAATTCCTTTACCTGAACCGTACGGGCCTGTAGAACGGCGTTACCTATAGATCTGCGAAGGTGGTCGATCCCCTCATCACTAATCTCATTATTAGCGTTGAGAAATTCTGTGAGGCGCAACTCTTCTTTGTAGTTAAAAGTTGGATTTGGGCGTGCTCCGGGGTGGGTATCAACCACCTGTAGGTGAATTGTGTTCGAACCGACATCAAGGACTCCGAGGCGCACCTGCGAAACCTACCCTCAAACTGGGTGAGTTCGCTTATGCCATTTTGTCGTGTCATAATTGCCCCTCGCAGATGTTCCGCCCTCGGCGGTCCGCCTCCCTAGCTCAGTGGTAGAGCATCCGCCTTGTAAGCGGAAGGTCGTCAGTTCAATCCTGACGGGGGGCTCCACGGCTGACTATTGAGCCCGCGTCAAATATCAATCATGATGGCCCCTGTGATGAAGTTTTTTCTTATGGTGCTGGTAGGTCTGCTTGTTGGAATCTTCAACGGAGCAGCGGGCGGTGCCTCAGTTTTCTCCTTCCCAATGTTGGTTGCCGTTGGCCTCAATCCCATTAGCGCGGCGATTACAAGCGCAATCGGAGTATCTCCCGCGAATATCTTTGCTTTGGCGAGCAAGCGCCATGAGGTAAAACCAATAATGAGAGAGCACGCCAAGATATTGATCGCGTGTTCGCTAGGGGCGGCTGTAGGTGCGATTGCACTTGTCATGGTCCCCGAAGAGAACTTTAAAAGGTTGGTCCCCTTCCTTCTTCTCATCGCTTCCTGCTCGTTATTGATAAAGGTTGCACCTGCCTTAACTGCGCTAGAGCGGCGGATAGAGATATCGCTTATGT
>QJPH01000028.1 GCA_003242955.1 Candidatus Methylumidiphilus alinenensis | reverse complement strand
TTTCCTGCCATTTATGGCCGCCAGCCGCTTTATTTTCAAGACCCGGTGTTCCAGGCCCGCGCCGAAGTGCCGGCACCGGGGAAAAGCGATACGTTAGAACCGCCTCCGGAGGACGGCCCGAGGGCGGAACCGTCCGTGAGTCACGGGAAGCGGATTGATTTGGGTGGCACAAAGCTATAGCAGTTTAACCAGTGTGGCGACCGCTCCCACGGCAACCACCATCAAACCGCCTAGCTTGATGGTCATGCGCCTTTCTATGTCGCGCATTTCCAGGCGCATCAATTCATTTTCATGCTTAAGCCGGGATTCTGATTCGGTCAAGTCGTGTTTTAGCGAGGTTTCAAGTTCCTTTAAGTCGCGCTTTTGCGAGCCTTCCAGTTCTTTTATGTCGCGCTTTTGCGAGCCTTCCAGTTCTTTTATGTCGCGCTTTAGCGAACTTTCCAGTTCTTTCATGTCGCGCTTTAGCGAAGTTTCCAGTTCCTTCAAATCGCGGCGGAGCAAGCCCGTTTCGCGGGTCAAGTCGTCCTTGGTTGGCAAGTCTTTTAGATTGACCTCTAGGGCTTCCGCCAAGGCTTCCACTTCGGCTTCGGCCTGTTTATCGGGCACACCCGCATCCTTCAGGCGTTTGGAATATTTCAACGTGTCGAATGCGATGGCGGCCATGGGGTACTCCTGGGGTTCTCAAGCGGTCTTGTTAACGCGCATTCTAGCAAATTACAGGAATTTCCGCTTGCATTCTGGAAAAAGCAGTGCTAGGCTTTCCCCATCCTTGCAACAGGCAAGGGGCGGGCTTTGCAACCCGTTTAAGTTAGGCGCACCCCGCGCCCTCCATTCGGAAGCTAGGCGCTTTTTTTACGCCCAAATTCCAGCTTACCTATGGTGGGTTGTGTGGGGACATCTTCGGGTGTGCCGGTCCCTAACTGCCGGTTTGCAAACCCCACACAATCCGCCACCATTCGCTTTGCAACGAATGTGGCGGCTTCCAATCTTTAGTTAGGAGCCATACAATGACTACCCCTGCCCAAAATCCGACCGCCGCCTTGGTTGGCGGCCAAACGCCATCGAACGGGCTAACCACGTTTGAATTCCAATCCCATCCACTGCGTGTAATTGTCGGCGAACACGGCGAGCCGTGGTTTATCACTAAGGATGTCTGCGCCATCCTCGGCTATGCCAATTCAAACAAGGCAATCAAAGACCATTGCAAAATTGAGGAGGTAACGTATCGCTATATCCCTGCCTTGTCAAACCGTTACCGGCTGATTGACGAAGGCAACCTCTTCCTGCTCGTCACCAACGCTGACAAGCCGAAGGCCGAGGCGTTCGGGGCGTGGATTTGCGATGTGGTGCTGACCACCTTGCGCAAGGTGGAACCCAGCCAAACGCCGCCCACCCCCACCGGGCTGGCCCCGTTTGAATTCCAATCCAAGCAATTGCGTGTCGAAGCCGACGAAAACGGCGATCCGCTTTTTAATGCCAACGACCTTTGCGAATTGCTTGGCTATTCAAATTGCCGTGATGCCATATCTCGCCACGTAGAAGCCGATGATGTCGTGAAACGCGACACCATCGACAGCATGGGCAGAACCCAACAATCCAATTTTGTGC
>QJPH01000473.1 GCA_003242955.1 Candidatus Methylumidiphilus alinenensis | reverse complement strand
TGCTGACATCCAAACCGTCGACGATGGCCACGACAAAACGCGCTAAGTGATCTTTTTCCAGCCATTCCTGTACAGGAATCACAAACGGCTGGTCACGCTCAATGGGAATGAATTGGTTGCTCATGGCTGAACCTCTGGATACGAGGAATCATCCTAACAGGTTTACACCGGGGAAGTCAGACAGACTCCTAGGGTGACACCGGCATCGCAGGTCGCAACCCATTCAACCACCGGCGGGCTGGTGCCGTCCCCGCCCCGCGCAATCGCCGAGAATTCGACGGTGTGCCTGAGCCTTTTCAAGGCGAATTCCAAAAGGAATTCATTTTCCCGCCGAATCCAGTATTCGGCATCGTTCAAGCCTCCTTTTTTGAACACTTTGCGGTATTCGCAAAACCGACCGCCGCTGGGGGCGTGGCGGGTCACGCGTACGGCGTGAAGGTCGCGGATGACCGCATCGTTCAAATCAAAAGGGTTGCGCATCTTCGGTCGCCTTGCCTAGTAGCGCGAGGTGATGACCCTGACGCTGCGGTTACGCTCGCTTGACGGGTCGTCCGGGTCTATGGGGTCGTTTGCGCCTTTGCCCATGGCCTTAATCCTTGCCGGTTCTATGTCAAAATTGTCTACCAAGTAGGAACGGGCGGACTCGGCGCGGCGCAAGGACAAGGCTAAATTGTATTGGGGGTTGCCTTTGTTGTCGGTGTGCCCTTCGACGGTGAAGCGTTGAGCAGGCAGGGTTTGCATGACATCGCCGATGAGTCCTAGCAATTGCCTAGCTTCATGGTTGAGACGCGCTTCGTTCTTACGGAAGGGTATGTTTATATCGAAAAATGGGGTGGATTTTCGGCGTTGAGGTGTCAAATCCCCAAGTGATTTTTCAGGCGAATCCTCATTGGGCTGCAAATCAGTGGAGGCATGGCTAGAGCCTGAATCTTGGTCGGGAATCCTCATGATTTCCAGCAACTGTTCCCGTGTTGGGGGGTGCTGCGCGTCGAAGTATTCACCGTCACCAAAGGCGAACTGGCCGTGGATGCTGAATACAAGAAACAGTCCCAGAGGCAGCAGGCGGGCTAGCCTAGCATATTCTATTACTTGATGATCAAGTATTATCATCCGTTATCTCCGTTCACATGGTTTTGTTTTGGCTCTATGTGGGTTTATGGGGTGCTAATCAACAAAAGGCTCTAAAGTCTCACGGGACTAGCTAACGAATAGCGTTTATACGGGCCGCGCTGCTCACTCAAACCCGAATCCGTGTTGAACGTCCGAGTTTGGTTACTCATGCGACCATGCTGAATTTTTAAAGCCCGATACCGAGCGGTTCCCGAGCCAAATGAGAAAAACAAGCTTCGATTTATCGCCATTTGCTCATCCATTACCCCTTATCCATCGTAAATGGTGTGGTATTCCCGTGTTTTTGGCAATGCCGCCCCTGACCCGTGCGGTCATCCGTTGCCAAGCCGATATGCGGGGTCGGAAACCGGGCGGCCATGGCGAGTGCCTTGCCTCCTGCAGGTGCTCTTGAATCAGCGCGAATGCTTGGAAGGCAGGGCACTGGCATCCGAAGTCCAAGACCAGCTTCCGCGCCTTGCGGATGTATTGGGCGGCGCGGTACATGATTTCCTGCAGCACCGTCTTGAGG
>QJPH01000029.1 GCA_003242955.1 Candidatus Methylumidiphilus alinenensis | reverse complement strand
TAAAGCCATCGCCAGCTTTGCGACCTACGAGGAAAAAGCCTCGCTATGCAAGCGGCCCGAAGAATTGGATCAGGCATGGCTCTATGCGCCGGTGTGGGCTGAGGTCAATCGCCATTATGGACATTTAGGGATTGAAGCCTATTCCCATCAGGAATTGGTCGAACAATTGGGCATACTGCGCTACGGTCATCGGCCCAAGGTGGGCGACACTTTTTGTGGCGGTGGTTCCATACCGTTTGAGGCGGCGCGCTTGGGTTGCGATGTCTATGCCTCCGACCTGAACCCAATTGCTTGCATGTTGACCTGGGGGGCATTGAACATCATTGGGGCTTCCCCCGAACGCCGTACCGAGATTGAGCAAGCCCAAAAATCGGTAGCCGAGGCGGTGGATAAGGAAATTACCGAATTAGGCATCGAGCATGACGAACACGGCAACCGTGCCAAAGCCTATTTGTATTGTCTGGAAACCCATTGCCCTGAAACTGGCTGGATGGTTCCGATGTCGCCTTCTTGGGTGATTTCGAAAACCCGCAATGTCGTAGCCAAGCTGATTCCCGACCACAACAACAAACGCTTTGAGATTGAAGTGGTCAGCGGGGTCTCCGCTGCTGAAATGAAAGCTGCCGAAAAAGGCACGGTGCAAAATGGCAATCTGTTTTATGAGTTGGACGGCAAAACCTATAGCACCCCAATAAAAACTTTGCGCGGCGATTATCGCGATGCTGAGGGCAATACCCAGAACCGTTTACGCCGTTGGGAAAGACAAGATTTCCAACCTAGGCCAAACGACATTTTTCAGGAACGGCTGTATGCAATCCATTGGACTAAAGCGGAGACTTTGAACCTGCCCCGACAGGATGCCTTCTTTGCGTCAATCACTGATAAGGACTTGAAAAGGGAGCGCAAGGTCGAGGGCATAGTGTCGAGAAAGCTGCTCGGATGGCAGCAACAAGGGCTAGTACCTGACATGGAAATCGAGCCGGGTTACAACACTGATCAGCCCATACGCGAACGTGGTTGGACTTATTGGCATCATTTGTTTAATGAACGGCAATTATTGGGTCTTGCCTTAATGTACCGAGCTATTCGTAAACTAGCACCCGTTCTTCAGGGTACAACAACACTCAATTTGTGTATGGCATTAGATAATTGCTCAAAGCTCTGCTCATGGAATCCGGGTCATCCTGGTTCTGGTGAGTACACATCCCATGTTTTCTACAATCAGGCATACAACTGTTTTTATAACTACAGTTGTCGGAGTCTGCAACACATTAGCGATACCTTATTGGCAGAGAAGCGGCGCTATACTGATTGCCGTGAAGGTGTAATTACTACCTGTACTGCAATAGATGTACTTGTTGATAACGATCTATTTGTCACCGACCCCCCTTATGCAGATGCCGTCCACTACCACGAAATCACCGAATTCTTCATCGCTTGGCTACGCAAAAACCCTCCAAAGCCTTTCGACCAATGGACTTGGGACTCGCGTCGTGCCTTGGCGATCAAAGGCTCCGGCGATGAATTCCGCCGTGACATGGTGGCGGCTTACACCGCGATGAACCAACACATGCCCAATAACGGCATGCAATGCGTGATGTTCACCCATCAAGACACCGGGGTTTGGTCCGACATGGTGGGCATCTTCTGGT
>QJPH01000030.1 GCA_003242955.1 Candidatus Methylumidiphilus alinenensis | reverse complement strand
AAAAGCCATCGCCAGCTATGCGACCTATGAAGAAAAAGCCGCGCTGTGCAAGCGACCCGAAGAGGTGGATCAGGCATGGCTCTATGCGCCGGTTTGGGCTGAGGTCAATCGCCATTACCGACATTTGGGGATTGAAGCCTATTCCCATCAGGAATTGGTCGAACAATTGGGCATACTGCGCTACGGTCATCGGCCCAAGGTGGGCGACACTTTTTGTGGCGGTGGTTCCATACCGTTTGAGGCGGCGCGCTTGGGTTGCGATGTCTATGCCTCCGACCTGAACCCAATTGCTTGCATGTTGACCTGGGGGGCATTGAACATCATTGGGGCTTCCCCCGAACGCCGCGCTGAGATAGAGCAGGCACAAAAGGCGGTAGCTAAAAAGGTTGACCGACTTGTCACCCGGTTGGGTATCGAGCATGATGAAAATGGTAATCGAGCAAAGGTTTATCTATATTGCCTAGAAACGCGCTGCCCGGATACAGGTTGGATGATACCCATGTCTCCTAGTTGGGTCGTCTCTTTGCAACGGAATGTGATAGCAACTTTAGTTCCTAACTACCAGAGTAAACGCTTCGAAATAGAGGTACATAGCGGCGTTTCGCAGAAAGAGATAGAGCACGCTGAAAGGGGAACGATCCAAGGTAGCGATCTCGTCTATGTATTGGACGGAAAAACATATCGAACATCAATAAAAACCCTACGAGGCGACTACCGTGATGTCGAAGACAATACTCAAAATCGCCTACGCCGCTGGGATAAGAACGATTTTAAACCAAAATCGAACGACATCTTTCAGGAACGGCTTTACGCGATTCAATGGATAACCAAAGTAACCCTTGACCAACCAAGACAGGATACCTTTTTTTCGTCAGTCACTAATAGGGATTTAGAACGGGAGAGTAAGATTTATGAAATAGTATCGAAAAACCTTCTCAGTTGGCAGCAACAAGGGCTAGTCCCTGATATGGAGATCAATCAGGGTGACAAAACCGACGAGCCAATACGCACACGCGGATGGACTTATTGGCATCATTTATTTAATGCACGTCAATTATTTTTGTTTGTTCTTTATAGACGTTTATCAGGTATCGAACAGTTTTCAAATAATCATACAGAGATAATAGCTGTTCAATCAAAATCAATTGAATGGAACACTCGGTTATGTAGATGGGCAACTTCAACTCGCCATGAAAATCAAGTGAATACATTTTCCAATCAGGCACTAAATACTCTTTACAACTTCGGAGTTCGTGCAATTCCAAATTTAGAAAATCACTCGATTATTGATTTTGGTGATTACACTATCCCAACGTGTGGAAAATCTCAAATATATTCACTTCCTGCCAATGAAATTAAGCAATCATCCGATTTATGGATAACCGACCCCCCTTATGCCGATGCGGTGATGTATCACGAAATCACCGAGTTCTTCATCGCTTGGCTACGCAAAAACCCTCCAAAGCCTTTCGATCAATGGGTTTGGGATTCGCGTCGTGCCTTGGCGATCAAAGGTTCTGGCGATGAATTCCGCCGTGACATGGTGGCGGCTTATAGCGCCATGACCGCACACATGCCCGACAACGGGATGCAATGCGTGATGTTCACCCATCAAGACACCGGGGTTTGGTCCGACATGGTGGGCATCTTCTGGG
>QJPH01000529.1 GCA_003242955.1 Candidatus Methylumidiphilus alinenensis | reverse complement strand
TTCGATGCCGACCAAGATCAGCCGGGACACCATGCCCTCTTTTATCAGATCGACCAAAAGCCGCTGATCCTGTGTTGGGTTAGAGGGGAGGAAAGCCGCCAAGTCGTCGGTGAAACTTGCCCGGCTCACGATCCAACCGCAACACAGCACAAACACAAGCCAAGCGATGATCATGGAGGCTCGCCGACATGGCAAAACAGGGTTCATGGGGTTGCCCCGATTTGCTTGATGTCCACCACCGAACGGTCGCCATCCGTTTGCTGGATTTCGATGGACCGTAATTGATCGCCCACGCCCGTTATTTTAATCTGGCTGATGGTGGCAGCCATGTCCGGGGCGGACGGCAGCAGCAGCAGGGTCCAATGGGTGGACGAACCACCCAAATACAGGCGGTAAACCCGCTCCAAGGCATTGCGGTCACCGGCTAGGGTTCCTCGCAGACTCTCGATAAAACTGGCGAGTTCTGGATAGTCGCTCAATTGCAAACTTTGTTTCTGCCCCGTCTGTTCGATGCTGAGCGTTCCACTTTCAAGCGTCAGACGTTCGGGCAGGGGTTTAAGTGTGTTTTTTTCCAGATGGCCGGGTCTTACGTAGACGAGATATCCGGAAGATTCCACTGGCTTGTCGAGCATGGCGATGAATTTCTTCTCGCTGAACCGGGCGCGACTATCACTTTTTTGTGCCAAGGCCGACATCAGATCATCCAACCCCCAATCGGCTGCAAGGCTTGCTTGGGCCAAAACCGGCCCAAGCAACAGGAAAAACAAAATGCGCAGCCCCATCATTTCACCGGTTATTGCCGTGCGCGAGCCGTTCCATGCCGGCTTGGGCCAGGGCATCAAGCAATTCGCGCGGCAGCTTGCTGGTATCGTTGCGCGGCAGGGCATCGACGAACAACAGCGGACGAGGTAAAAAAGCCGAATGAATGCGCTCGGACAAGGCTAGTGTCAAACTCTCGGCATCCAGCCCAGGCGCGACCACCAATGCAGTGAGCCGGACCACCCGCTCCGGATTTTCGTTCTCTGGCATGAAGAAAATACCGTCCAGCACTCCAGGGATCATATTGAGCTGATGGTTGAGGTAAGACAGCGAACTTCGGTTGCCGGCGATATTCACCAAATCTTCAGTTCTTCCATGTAACAGAAATCGATCTTTGTCCACCGACTCTAACACATCGCCCAGTTCCACCAGTCCATCTACATGACCGCCGCCAACCCAAGCCCTGCCGTCCTGAAAGGTGATGCGTACGCCGGGGAAAAGACACCACTCGGTGGACACAGAAGGCCGTCGGCTGGCGATCTGGCCACTCTCGGTGCAGCCATAAATTTCTATCAGCGGCGCATCGAAACGCATTTCTGCCTCTCTTACCAGATTTTCAGAAATGGGTGCCGTCGCCGATAACAGTAAATCCAACGGTGGGACATCCAGTCCATCATCCATTAGGGAACGCAGGTGAAACGGGGTTGTCACCAACATGCGCGGACGCGGCGAGGCACTGATCGCAGCACAAATGTCGGACGGATAGAATGGTTGCTTGGAACTGATGGCACCGCCGGATTGCATGGCCAACAAGACGATCGACTCGAAACCGTACATATGCTGGGACGGCACAGTGCCGATCAGAGTATAACGCCGACCCTCTACTATGCCCAGTCGCTGGGCTTCGGCC
>QJPH01000031.1 GCA_003242955.1 Candidatus Methylumidiphilus alinenensis | reverse complement strand
TAACAGTGACAGCAACAGCACCGACAATGTGGCGCGAATGAAAATTCTCATGTTTTGGCTTTGTCTTCTCTAAGGTTGTTAACAAAATACATTGCCCATACTTTGCCTCCTGTCGGCGCTTTTTCAGTCCAAAACACCCTGAACCCCGCCGATGTAGCTACGATGCGTGGATGGTCCGCAACCGAGCCTCCGGCGTTAATACGCTTGGGGAGGGACCACGATTTCCCGCAGTCGGCGGAACTGATGAACTGCAATCCACCGCCATCACTGGCCGGGTCAACGAACACCACCCCTATCAGGCCATCACGGAGCACGGCGACGTCACTTTCGCGGCTGCGCCCGTCGCCAATGCGCAACGGCGCAGACCAATGTCCACCGAGGTCGTCCGATGCAAGGTAAAACAGCCCTGTGGCATTTTCCTTCCCGCTCCATACCACGCTGTGCAAAGGGCCGCGTGTTCCCGGTGCGCTGGCTATCCCCCCTCCGCAATGTGGACAGCCAGTGAACCGCCAGTCAAATGCGCCCACAGGGGCCAGATTCCGCCATGACTTGCCGTCGGTGGAAATCCGCACCAGGCGCATGTCGTGGGGTTCGTCACCCCGGTACAATACGGCGATGCTTTGGTCGGGCAATACCGCCAAACGGTTCCAGCAACAAGTGCAGGTCTTGGGGTCCAAAGTGACATCTCCTTTCCAATGTAGCCCGCCATCCGTCGACCGTGCGTAGCGCAACCCCTGTGTGCTGCCGTTTTCTTCCCTGTCATCCAACCAGATCAAATGAAAATTCCCCGCTTTGTCCGCGAGCAAATCCAGGTAAGATTGGTTGTTCGTGATGTCTCCTATGGCGGGGTTTTCACCTCGTTGCCAACTTGAACCGCCGTTGGGGGAATAGGCGATAAGCATTGGTCCGGCATTGGGCAATTCCACAGAGTGATTGAAGGCCACGACGATACGCCGCCCCGCCGCCGCAATTTGTGCATCGTTCCCGCGCCGCGCCACGACTGCCCCATCCTGTTTGCGATTGATTATTACCGGCTTGGTCCAAGTCACACCATAATCATGTGAAAAGAGGTAGGCCACCCCAAGTTGGTCACTATCTTTTTGCTTTCCCACTAGCACGGCATGGACAGTCGATTGATCAGCATAAACATCCATGCCATGAATATCGGTCAAGCCAATGTCTGGGTACACAGGAGGGTTAATGCATTGTGCGGCAGAAGAATAAACGAATAGAAAGAGTAAAATATAAATCGATAGAAAAAATCTGTTAAACATTAATTTTAATGGATTGCGTGTTGATGGACATCAAGTATCTAAGTTTTTTATTAGGAAAGTTCTGGCTATTGTTTGAATTAAAAATGAATGTAATCCAATATTGATAACAAAAGATGTGCCAACCTAAAGAATCAATATAAATCAATATATTACACCTTATCGAACCTGTTTTATTGAGTCATTTAGCACAGAAAGTAAGTCATATGCCGCTATTCTCGTAGGATTGAATTTAATAGAATGTTATCCCTCAGTTGTTGGGTAGTCAAATTTTTATGGAAAGAAAAAAACAGGGATAGTCCTTTATCCCTGTGCAATGAAGTGACATTGATGCCGCTCATCACTATACTGAAGAGAGAGATTGAAGAGAACACCAGCATGTTGCTGGTTGTTATAAGTTATCAAATAAAACCTAAATAG
>QJPH01000112.1 GCA_003242955.1 Candidatus Methylumidiphilus alinenensis | reverse complement strand
ACACCGTTTTCTCCCGTCAACTGTTTGTAAATGATGTCAGCGATGCGATGCGCGGTCCTGCGAGACTCATCGGCGGAAAAAGATAGGGTGGAACTCGCCCGTTGGGAACCGCTCACCGCATCGAAGAGTTGGAATTGGACCTCGTAGCGTCCAGTTCCAATGTCCCGTACTTGCCCTATGGCTAAATTGTCCTGCCCCAGTGCCTTCCAAGTTGCAAACTGGACTTGCTCGGGAGTGCTAGGGCGTTCCAGCATCTGGGCTTCGGGCAACACTTTGAAACGGCTGCTGCGGGCCAGGTCCGCCGCTACGATGGAACCGAGGTTTTCACCTGGCTGTTTGCCGCCAAACGGAACAATGGCAATGGGTATGCCACTTTGGACGCCCAATGTCACTTCCACCGTTAGTTCTGCATGGGTGGGGACGGAAACCATCATGATCCAAGCGCATACTAAAGCAGTAAGACCAGCAAAAGGCAGGGGGAGGGTATGATTTAATTTAAAATAGTTGATTTTCATACGTTGTTCATGGCTTATATCCAGCGTTTTCATCTTAAAATAAAACTAAAAAAGGACATTCGGTTATCACTTCAATTTATGCGTACAGCGTTTTTAATACCATGAGTTACTTTGTAGCGTTGTAGGAGCGGGCCATACCCGCGATAAACTGACCACAATTGCTGAATGTCCAATCATTCGCGGGCATGGCCCGCTCCTACGCATAGTACGAAATTTATTTATCAAGTAACTAATAGACATAGAAAACGCTGTAGTGCTATTTTGATTTGACTATTAAGCTGAACGTTTTCAATTCTTCGGCTATTTTCTCATCATCTGGCCAAGGCAAGGGCGAAGCTTTCAATACAGCCGCTTGGACAGAGCGGTCGAAACTTTCATCCCCGCTGCTTAAGGTTACACTGACGCTCTGAACCCCCCCGCCCGGAAGCATTGTCACCCGGACTGTGCAGGACCGTCCGCTACTGTTGGCCGAAAACTTTTCCACCTTAGGTCTGATTTTATTCGATATCCAATCTCTGGCGGCTTCTTCTGTAGTGGTTTTAGTGTCGGGCTTGGAGTTACTGGCCTTCTCGGTCATTCTTTTTTCTTCGACTTCCAACTCGTGTTGGGCTTGGGCTTCCAATTCAGCCTGTCGCTTTGCTTCGGCCTCTGCCTTTTGCTTGGCTTTGGAGGCAGCGCGGCGTTTCACTTCTTCCCCGGCCCTGCGGGCTGCTTCCTCTTCGGCTTGGCGACGGGCTTCTAGTTCAGCTTGCCGTTTTGCTTCAAACTCTGCCTTTTGCTTGGCCTCGGCGGCAGCGCGATGCTTTGCTTCTTCCCTGGCTATCCTGGCGGCTTCCACTTCGGCTTCGCGATGGGCTTCCTGTTCGGCTTGCCGTTTTGCTTCAGCCTCTGCCTTTTGCTTGGCCTCGGCGGCAGCGCGATGCTTTGCTTCTTCCCTGGCTATCCTGGCGGCCTCCGCTTCGGCTTCGCGATGGGCTTCCTGTTCGGCTTGCCGTTTTGCTTCAGCCTCTGCCTTTTGCTTGGCCTCGGCGGCTGCGCGATGCTTTGCTTCTTCCCTGGCTATCCTGGCGGCCTCCGCTTCGGCTTCGCGATGGGCTTCCTGTTCGGCTTGCCGTTTTGCTTCAGCCTCGGCTTTTTGTCGAGCTTCGGCGGCAGTGCGGATTTTCGCTTCCTCATCGGCGGCTC
>QJPH01000035.1 GCA_003242955.1 Candidatus Methylumidiphilus alinenensis | reverse complement strand
CCAAATGGGATTCCAATGCCGCTTGGAACGCTGGAGTTCGTGCCTCCCGGTTGATGGCAGCGAGATACCTGGCGCAACGTGCAGATAACTCGTGATCGTTGAGAATGGCTTCCAGCAAGGCATCCTTGGTTGACTCGCGCGTCCCTTCCGCACAGGGCAATTCAAGCAATTCGGTTTCGATGAGCCAGTTGATCTCCCGTTGAAATTCGGTTTTCAGGCCAGAGGGGAACTTGCCCAGTGGTTGGCCGAGCCTTTTGGCACCGAGTTTTTCGAAACCCGTTCCAGCGGTTTGGGCCAGAAATGCTGGCAAACCCCAAAGCATGTTGATCGGGATTTTGTAAACGTCCCTGCCTAGGGTTTTCCGATGCAACCCGAACGTGCCGCGAAACGAAAAATAGCGCTCGTCAAACTCGGGGATTTTCGCCAAGCGGCTGGCAATGTAAGCGGCGATGCCCCGTTCCACCGCCCGTTCGATCTCCCGGCGTTCGTCCTGGCTTAAACGGCCTGCTGCAAGGATGTCACTGCCCATGCCGTTGCGCCATCAACATGCGGTCTGTTAAGAACACCCAGAGTCTCAAGTCATGCCCGTCAAGCGGACACTGACATCCCAAAGACGTTGCGCTGCTTCGCTATCCAGTGCCGCCGGGGATGGTTTAACCGGTTTGCACTTGCGGAAATACAGCCCGTGGGCATCGGCGACTTCAGGCGAACTGGCAAGGTAAACCGAGGTTGCCGCACCCTGTTCGGGACTAATCGCCGCGAACTTCGCCAGCCACCAGGCGAAAGCAGGCATCAGACTGTGGCGAACGCCTATATCGGTTGCCACGAAGCCGGGATGCAAGGCATTGACGGTGACACGCTGTGGATCGAGCCGCCGAGCCAATTCCTGCGTAAACAGCAGATTCGCCAGCTTGGAGCGGCAATAGGCAAGCCAGCCCCGGTAAGACTTCTCGCTTTGGAGGTCGTCGAAATCGAGTTTAACCCGCCGATGCGCTTCGGATGCCACATTGACGATCCTCGACCGTTCCGGTGCCGCATTCAGCTTAGGGAGCAGCAATGCCGTCAGCAGGAAATAGCCGAGATGGTTCAGCGCAAACGTCATTTCCAGACCCTGCGAGTTGGTTTGGCGCTTGCCGAACATGCCGCCAGCATTGTTGACCAGGATGTCGATGTGATCCCATCGCTTCGAGATCGTTTCGGCCACTGAGCGCACGGCATCCAGTTCGGCAAGGTCGGCTTGCAGAAATTCCACGCCATCCCGGCCGGTGGTCTGTTGGATCGCCAGCTTTGCCGCCAAACAACGGCCTGTGTCACGGCCCACGACGATGACATCCGCCCCCATTTCAACCAGCCTGCGCGTCGTGACCAGGCCGATGCCGCCGGTCCCGCCCGTTACCACGCAGCACTTGCCTATTAGCGGTGTTGCGACATTCATGATTACCCCCTTCCAAAAAAACAGTATGGCCTAAGACCTAGGAGCCTGTCCGACTTAGAGTTGTACGACAGTTTCCTTCCTCAAAAAAGCTCAAAAAACGATTGCTTTGCCTTGATTTGCCCCTTTACAGAGCGTTTTTCGACATTAAAGCGGCTTTTCCTTCCCTTTGGGCAAAGTTATCCCGCCAGTACATGAATCCGCTTCAAATTGTAGGCAATGCAGACCAGCGTCCATTCCCCCGTTACGGCTTTCAATCCACGCAACAGGAACT
>QJPH01000300.1 GCA_003242955.1 Candidatus Methylumidiphilus alinenensis | reverse complement strand
TGGGCAGCAACGATGACAAGCCAAAATCAAGGGGAACAGACATGCCAACTTTCGCCACGCTTTGGAACAATCATCCAACCATCAAGGGTGAGTCATCACTGCTTGATAGAGGAGCCTATGAATATCAATGCTCCATCAATCTTTCTGCGGCACTGATACGCTCAGGCGTGAACATGAAAAGCTATAATGGACAGTTATCATGGCAAAAAGGTAATCCAAAGTATGCCATTCGCGCACAACAATTAGCCAATTGGTTAGCGTCTCCCGTAAACCCACTCCGCTCGAAAGTTGAAAAATATTCTGGTTCTGAGGTATTTGACAAGATCAATGGGCGAAGTGGTGTAATCTTCTTCCAAAACTATTGGGGGATAGGCCATCAGGGAGACCATATAGACCTTTGGAATGGCTACCGGCTGACTGACTGGCGTACATGGGTACGCATTCACATTCGTATTGGTAGCTTTGGACTTCATAATCTTGGTGCTGGTGCAGACTTTGCCAAAGCCGAAACTGTCTGGTTTTGGGCAATTCTATGAAACGCCTATTTTATTTGATCTTAGGATGCGTATTTGGCCTAGTTCTTGGTTCAATTCTTATTATCCCATTTAATTACTGGTATACTGAACATTTCGTATATAGTGACAACGACTCTAACATTCTTGTTAGTATCCTAATTTTCATTGTTTGGCCTGTTTCTATTGTTTTTGGTGGCTTTTTTGGAAACTTGATATACCATAGGTGCTTGGGGATTGTTACGGAATATCCCATAAAACGCTGCTTTGTCGGATGTGCCGGGGCTGTAGTTGGGATTATAACCGCCTATGTCATTGCATTTTCGATTGGTTTGGCATTTGGCCCCTTGTATTCAAGCGAAGAAGACATGTCAAGAAATGTTAAATTATTCATTTATGGGTCAGTTGTACTTTGTGTTTTCGGTGGGTGGATTACACTTAGAATTTATTCAAATATAATACATAAACAAAAATGACTGAAAGCAAACTCGACACAACCCGGCGCATCCGCGCCGAACTGGCGGAACGCTGGCCTGCCTTGTTCAACGAAGGGAAGCCGGTGCCTTTAGCCATTGGTATCAGGAAGACCCTGCTGGCGGCAATGCCCAAGGTCACAGACGAGCTAATCGGGCGCGTCTTGCGCAGTTGGTGCTTCCGTCCCCAGTATCTCGCGGCACTGACAGCCGGTGCCGACCGCCACGGACTGGAAGGCATCGTCGGCACGGTATCGGATGAGGCGGCAAACTTGGCGGCGGAACAATTGCATACATTGCACACCCATCTAGCGGAGAAAGCCAAGGCTAAGCGCGAAGCCGTGCAAATCGAAGAGGCAAGGCAAGCCGAAGCCAAAAAGAAGAAAGCGGAACAGACGGAACCCCCAAAGGCCAACCCGCCCGCGCCGCCATCCAAGCCAAAGCCTACACCGTCCGCCATGCCAAAACCCGCCCCGGTGGAGCCGCCAAAACCCTCCGGGCCGGTTATCGTGGTGAAAAAGCGTAGGTTGCCGCCGAGTTAAAGCCTCAGTTTAAAGCCTAGATTGTTCTAAATATGAACACAAACAGTCAAAATTATTTGAACGGACAAGGAAAAACAATGCCAGAGTTATCATTGCAACAAGCAATATTTCGCGGTACATCGGAGTTAAACAGCAACGGTCTGACGTTTGCCCCCAATCCGATTGCCCTTGCCAATGATTTTG
>QJPH01000257.1 GCA_003242955.1 Candidatus Methylumidiphilus alinenensis | reverse complement strand
TTCGGTGCAGCCATCCATCTGGTCTATTTCGGCAATTATGGTTATCGTTTGCCAAGCAGTGCAGATGTGTGGCTTCTTCTATTGGCAGGCGGCGTTTCTGCCAGCGTTGCACAATTGTATATGACCATAGCCTATCAAAGCGCCCCCGCCGCCTTAGTCAGCGCAGCTAGCTATCTCAGCCCGGTGTTAAGCCTAGCCTGGGGTGTGGTGCTGTTTTCCCGCACACCCGATGCCAAGGCATTGACCGGCTGCGCCTTGGTCTTGATTTTCGGGGTCATGTTACCGTTTTTAAACGCGGCGGGGAAAAAATATTGATAACTGGGTAAAGCAACTTTCGATTCGCCCTCACCAAAACCTTTCCGCAGGGATAGTGAGTTTTATGTAGCTGTTGATAGTTTATGATTTTTAGTGAATTTCGGAATTTTAGACCTTACGCTTCATTTCGTTGATCGATTTTGTAATGTTAAATCCGCCCTGTTCTTTTCAGTCAGGCACTAAAGTGACGCTGCATGGCAGTATCTACGGCCTTGTAGGGCGGATATAGGGATGTGATCCGCCGAATGCTGGCGACAGACCCATAACATTCGGCGGAACCCGTCCATGGTTCCGCCCGGACCTACTATGCGCACCCCATTCTTTCCATTCGCACCACACCCCAACGTCGGGTACAACGCAAAGATACGCGCCCGACATGGCTATTGCGGCTTACCTTCTTTTTTCAATGGGCATAGAGACCGTCATTTTGATTACCTAGGTCAAAGGCATGGGCCTCGATCTCTTTCATGCGGCCCAACGTTTTGCGCTTTACTAGGCTTTCTCGCCACCAATGCAAGCGCAACCCAAACTTAAACAACATTACCAACGGGTACAAAGGCAACGATACATGCGCCACATGGGTTAGCATCACGACACGAATTTCATCTTGCGCATTCAATAGCAAACGCTTCTGGTCCATCGTCAAGCCCTGCATTGCAAGCCGTGTTGCTTGGTGATGGCGTTCTGTGGCGTTAGGGTCTTTGCGGCGCATCCATATGGCAGTGATAAGCAATTTACTCAGGGTAAGTCGGTGCGCAAAGCGTAATGCCCCGTTCAATGTGGTGCGAGTTCTTTTGTAAGCAAGGCTATTGAAATCTAACTCCCCTTTCATTGCCGCGTCAAACAGCCTGTCGCGGATAATGAACAGCCTTAACCTGAGCAAGTCTGTGCGGTAGCCATAATATAGCCATGCATACAGCCACCACAGAACGGCCAGTTCGACATAAATAACTAGTATGGAATGAAGATTCATGTTATTTCCTTATTCATCGTAGGGGTGCGTGGATCCGTCTTCCAGCAATCCGCTGGTTGTCCTGTTAGGATCGAATTGCTTTTCCCATTTTTCTTTATACGGCGAAAGGTGTTGGACAGTCAATTTGCTCAAGCTGTTGTCGTGTTTTTTGTTTTTCGTTCTTTTTCATTTATTGCCTTGGTGCACCCATATTGCTTTTTAGCGGGTTGACAGATCGCAATCAGGGTGCGATAGAATCACGAAATTAGTCCCTTGGAAATCGCTTTACTTTTACCCACTACGACGAACCCCGGCAATGCGAACCCAATCCTCAAGATAAACCGGTTCCTCCATGGCAAAATGTGCTTCGTAAGCGGACATGACCTCTTCGGCTTGCTCCCGCAATATGCCAGAAAGGACTATTGCCCCTGCTGGACGGACAGTG
>QJPH01000388.1 GCA_003242955.1 Candidatus Methylumidiphilus alinenensis | reverse complement strand
AGCAAGCAGCCGAGTCGCAAGGCAAAATCTCCACTTCTTCGCCAAAAGGCATCGCGCGTTTCTCTTTGGTGGAAAATAATACCTTAGACAAATTTGGCGAGGGACGGAAAAGCAGCCGTCCATTTTCGAATAAGAAAGGCTTGGCACCAAGAAACAGATAAGTCCATAAGTGCAAAAACTCCACAGTGGCACCGGACAGGCGCGCCACACAGCCCCGGCCCTGTTCACGCGGATCAATCGCAAAGCCGCTGCCGACGATAAAACTCACATTTTCGATAGGATTGCGCCGGTATTCTGCCGGGTCTCGGAACGGCACAAGGAATTTATCCATCTGGCTGTAAAACTCTTGGATCAGCCCTTGCCGGACCATTTCCAACACGAATTTATAATGCATATGCAGAAATACCGAACCGTTTTCCAACCAGCCATAGTTGAATATGCCTATCCGCCCAAATTCCATGGCATTTTTGCCCAACGGGACATTGACCCGAAACATGCCTAATATTTCATCAAAAAGTTCGCTGGCACACACTGCCTGATAAAGCCTTAGTGCCTCCCCCGATTTGGCAATCCGCAAGGCGTGGACGAAGCCCTCCAAGAATAAAGGCAGGGATCGTTGGCGAAAGCGAGTCACGTCAACTCGACCATCGATTTCACTATACTCCTCAGCTTGATAAGCAAAATAGGTGATTATGCCCTCCGCTGTCTTGGCTTTGGCGATTGCCATATCCAGATAATTGGAACAGCGCTTAAGGAAATTTCGCACCGTTGCGAACGTGATGGTTCCTTCCTCTCCCTGAAATCCCATGAAAACGCGTTCCCGATAGGCTTCTTTTAAATCATGGCTGTCCCGCCAAAATTCTTGATCCGACAAATTAAGGATCAACAGGTTTTCGAGACCGTCTATAAAATTTGCCAATTCAATCGGCAGGGAGAGAGCCAATGCGGTTGAATTAAGGAGTAGGTCGGCATCCCTATGCCGACTGGGCACACGGTTTGTCTCGGCGGCAAAGGGTTGCCGCCCTACGATTTGGTTCGTGAGCGTGCTTAATTCAACAGCATTGCCTTCAATGCCACCCAAATGACCAAGCGTGAAATCCGCCAAGCGTTTAAGTTCAATGGTTTCATTGACCGAAGAACCTAATAGCCCCGGCAATCCGTTCATCGCGTCGCACCATCCGGGACGGTCCGCCTCCATTTCGATGCCCACGCCATAAGGGTCCAGGGATGCCAGCTTGTTGACCACCAACGTAAGAATTTTGCCTAACAGCGTGGTTACCACCACTTCCCCTTTGCCTCCCTGATAACGGGCATGGTGCTTACTATGAAATCGCGACTCGATCAAGGCCCACTTTTCTTTGCGCTCTTCCACGGCACCATATTGGCGTATGCCTTTGGAGGTCACAACGTACTTGCCAGATCGGGGCAGGACAAAATGGTCGGTATCATAGAACGTATAGCACTTTTCATGGAACAGTGTAGCGATGCGGTCAGGAAAAATGGCTGCATAGCCCTCCAGCAAATCCAGCAAATAAGTCCAATGGTCCGACCAGTAGCCCCGGTCGAACTCGACATCCTCAATTTCTTGTGCATCCTGCAACAGATCGGTGATGACCGCTTCAATGTCCTCAGCAGGATTTATTAAGACCGACTCCGAAAATGAATTTTCCGGTCCCCCCCTTTGCAAAAAGGGGGTTAGGGGGGATTTGCTGTTAGCCTGCAAC
>QJPH01000323.1 GCA_003242955.1 Candidatus Methylumidiphilus alinenensis | reverse complement strand
AACGCCCGAGCTAAGGGGCGCGGGCGGACGGAACTCTGAGAAAACAGGCCAAAGCGCAACCCCGCGTCCCCTTGAGCGCCGGGTTGGGCGGCGAACCGAAAAGAGTGGCCTTTGCCCTTTGCTTTTCGCTCTTGGTTTTTGACCATCCGGGGCAATACGGCTTACGCCTATTAAGCCTTATTGCGTTAGATTTCTTCGGTTAAGGTCTCCACCACAATTTCAAAACTGGGAATATTGCGCCATTTTTTTCGGTCTTTGACGGTAGTCTCGGGCGACACCATATAGACTGTGTAGGTACGGCCATCTTTGCCAGTGAATTGACTCGGCGGGCTGTCCCACTGGCAGCAGGACTTTTTCAGGCGTGACAAATTGGCTACACGTACAAGAAAAGTCTCAGCCGCCGCCGCGTGGATTCCAGCGACACGATAGATGGCTCGTAGCGGTTTGCCTTGCTGATCCTTCTCTAACTCGCATTTAACAAATCGGACATGGACCGGTTTTATATGCAGCAGGGTCAAAAAATCCGCACACCCGATCTTTAGGGGTGCTAGATCTGCAGAACGGCCCATCGCGACGGGGGCAAGCGTTATTATACCGGCAAGAAGAAAAAAGCGGAGAAGTCGCATCATTTTTTCACAATTAGCTGACCCACCTTCTTGCCTGCGGAACCTAATACGCGATGAGAAATCAGATAATTATAGATGGCAGTCCATTTGCCAAGCTCATGGACGGTCACGCATCCTTCCGACAAATGT
This sequence comes from Candidatus Methylumidiphilus alinenensis, assembly GCA_003242955.1. Lineage (GTDB taxonomy): Bacteria > Pseudomonadota > Gammaproteobacteria > Methylococcales > Methylococcaceae > Methylumidiphilus > Methylumidiphilus alinenensis. Next base: position 989 of record QJPH01000323.1, on the reverse strand, counting down.
CCAACATGAATGTACCGACTGCTGTTCTGCATGGTTCCGTTAATGCCAATTGGGAACCAGGCATCATTACCGATCATGCCGGGCGTTGCCGCCACATAGCCGGACGTGGAAATTACCTTGTGTGAATAATCGGGTGCGAGAATGGTATGCATACCTGGCGGAATGGGCGAATAACTGCCATTCCAAATGCTATTTAGGGTCACCGAGGCTGTCTGTCCATTAAAAGTGAGCTTCGCCCATTGCTGCTTTAACTTGCCCTTGAATTTAGATACCTCCTCAACTGGAGCGCCTTGATACATTACAGAAATAGACGCAGGCCCCTGCGGGCCGGTTGCAGTTAAATACAATGCAGCATTCGCGTCTGTAAGAGATGCCTCCTCTCCTGGAGAGACATATCCATCCATGATTTTGAAATATGTGCGGTGATTAACGCTCTGAAGAACATCTACCTGAGTATATTCGCACAAAGATGTCAGGATACCCGTTTTGCTTAATTTAACTGTCAACCAGCCAGAGTTGTCAGCACGGCGTGTATATTTGATTGGCATGACATTACCACCTGTTGAGAGTAGAAAAAATATGAAATTACAAGGAGAGTTAAACTGTTTCCTTCTAAGCCCAACGCCAAAGCTAAGGGGCGCGGGCGGACGAAACTAGGGGAAACAGGCCAAATCGTAACCCCGCGTCCCCTTGAGCGGCGGGTTGGGCTTCGGGCAGGGACGATACTTCGCCCGCCTACCGAGCCAAAAACGAAAGCGGGCGGCCCAGCCTGAAACCCGGGCAATGTCGAGCGGGGCGACGGGGGCCGGACGGCTTGCACCACGCCGGGTTGGAACACCGGGGGGTTGGAACAAACCGACACACCGCGAACGACAACCAAAGCCCAAAAAAGCACGTGGTGCAAACGGATGCTTTCCCTTCCAGCACAGCCACGGCCAAATAACGCCGTGGACCCTGCCGCCCGGCGCGCTTTTGCTCTTTCTTCGACG
>QJPH01000169.1 GCA_003242955.1 Candidatus Methylumidiphilus alinenensis | reverse complement strand
GCATGTCGTCGGGTTGGTCACCGCCAACGGCAAACTGGGCGCTTACTGCCGCTGGAGGCCGGGTACGACAGAACTTATTACCCAAGCCGGCGAGCAAGTCGAGTATTTTGATTACACAAACGATCCGGCTCGGCTGGAAATCCATTCCACGCCGGACAGCCCCAAGGCGCATCAGGCTTTGAAATTCCTGTTCGATGAAGTCGTGCCCAACGAACTTGAAGCGCCCATGCCGGAAGCGCTGGAAGCTGCCCGCGCAACTGCAAGAAAGCATTTTCTTGAGTACATGGCTATAGCCGATGTGTCGGGTTTGTTCGCCGGCTTGGCACCCGTTGGGAAAGGGTAAACTTTGATGTGAAGGCGGCGCGGTAAGGGCGCAATAGCGGTACTCCGCCTATTGCGCCGAATGGATAAAATGAGCAAAATCAATGAATCCATGGCCATGTCTCCCTGCCCACCCGCCTAACCCGCCGTTCCAGCCGACCCGCGGACGTTTGGCATCATTTTTCAGGTTCATTCCGCACGGGCGGCTGAACGGGGGCGTTGGGCGCGAGCGAAGAAAGAGCCTGGGCGCGTCGGGCGGGCAGGTTCGCTGGAAACTTTGGGCCGTGGCTGTAGTTTGGATCATAACAATGATTGAGGTCCGTCATTCCGGCATGGATGCCGGACAAATCGGCAGGACAGCCGATTTGCACGGCTTCGCCGCCCGAAGGGTACCGGACATGGATGTCCCGTATGCATCCAGTGTCCATGGACGGCAAACTTCACGCTACGGCAAAACTTGCCGTAAGCTTTAGGTTTCACGTCCCTGTGACTGGATTCCTGCATCCCTGCTGGAATGACGGCATTTTAGCCAAGCCGCAAATTATGGCTTTTTGGTCCGCTGGCGGGACTGGCTTGGTTGCCCCATCCGGTGGACTATCCGTTTGCGCCACGCGGTTTTTCCGGCTACGCACTGGCTCCGTGCTTCGATGGTTTGTCCAGCCCGCCGGGGTTCCGACTTGGCGTGGCGCAAGCCGGGGTAGCCCTGCCGCCCCGTCCGACCTTCAGGCAAACCGGGGGGCCAGAACGGTGCAACCGGCGTAATCCGGGCTGCTGGATTTTGGCCAGCCAGCCCGTCGGCAAGCCTTCGGCTGTGGTCGTTTCGGGGAGTAAAAGGCATCCGTTTGCTCACACCACGCAGTTTTTTTGGGCTTTAGTTGTAGCTCGTGGTGTGGCGGTTAGTCCCGGCCCGCCGTAACCCCAAGTGGGCGTGGTGCAAGCCGGGTTTTAGATTTGCCATGGATTCAAACGGGTTAGCTCGTTCCAGTTTTTTTTGGTTGGTTCGGCGGTATCGCCACCTGCCTTGGCCCTTGCTGGCAGCGGTTCTCGCCCGTGTAAGGATAGCCCTACAAAACAATAAGCCTTTGCCGGCATGACGAGGCGTTGAACTTGTGGCAAGATTGGCATCAGCTTAAGTCGGTGCTAATGCGTATTGCGACACGCGGTTTCGGCCTTGGTCGCAGGGCAGTCAGGCCGGACGCGTCGTTTTGCGTTGCGGACGACAGAAAGACAGAATAGAAAAAGCCTAGGCTCCGTTCGAGTCCGCAGGGTGTCGTAGACCGGATGGAAAAAAGCCAAGAGCGAAAGGCAAAGAGCAAGAGCCACTCTTTTCTAGTCCGTCGCCCAACCCGGCGCTCAAGGGGACGCGGGGTTATGCTTTGGCCTGTTTTCCCCTAGTTTTGTCCGCCCGCGCCCCTTAGCTCGGA
>QJPH01000452.1 GCA_003242955.1 Candidatus Methylumidiphilus alinenensis | reverse complement strand
GACCAAGGAATCAGGGATGGTTTCTTTCTTGATTATGGCAGAACCCATATATTCACATCCTGGCAGCAACATCAGTGCCGATGCCAGGACGGCAGCGCAGACCCGCTTTCCGGCCAAGCCTTTGGAGGCAATGGAATGTGTTTCATTGCTCATTCGGGGGTACTTCAGGTGGAATTGCGGTTTCATCGACGGATTCATTCGGTTGTGGTGTACCAAAAGGTTCTAATGGGTTGTTGGGGTTATCGGGATTCATGGCCCCGAAGGGAGGCACGGGTTGACCAGGCATAGGTTGCCCCGGCAGAGGTTGGCCAGGCACGGGTTGTCCCATGGGTATCGGCCCACCAGTTTTCGGTTGACCGGGTGTTTTTTTCGACTTAGGTTTGGCGAGTTTTAGTTCTTCACGGCTCCCGTCCTGTTCCATGACCGCCTTGTCCGACTCAATCCCAGACACTTTCCAGCCCCCGATAGAATCATTGATACGAAGACGCTTGTATTTCCCCTGAGCATCGACGAACAGCCCCAAGGTTTCCTTGGGTGCAAAAACGACCCCCATCAGCTTTACCGTCAGCGGTTTTTTTTCCGGCGGAGGCTGATCAGGTTGGGTATCAACATCCGTAGCGGGTCTTCGACCTTCCATAAACAAGGGGCGTTCGACTGTGGCGGCGTAATCTTCCAACCCAGGCAACTCGATATGCTGCTCTTCTTCCTTATGCGCTTCCATACGTACTTCGACCTTAGTGGACAACAACTTCTTCAGGTCAGATTGTTTTCCCCGATAATGCAACCATTGCGAAAAAAATATTACCGCTAGAACTGTGGAACAAGCGAGAAGTATAATAGCCAAGTTATAATCCCGGTGACGTTTGACCATGTTCAGTTCCCCCTGATATAGCCTATTACGTCGAAATCGACGCTGAGTTTGTCCGTTACTTTACCGGCTTTACGACCAGGTAACATGGGTTGTACGTTGCGAATTGGCCGGATATTGAGGTTGTCCACAAACAGGATGGGATGCCCGGATTCAAACGAGTGCAGTATGTCTCGCAATGCTTGGGTGCTGCCTGTCATGCGCACTTTCACTGCGACACGGTTAAATTGCTCTTCTTTGTGTTCGGGAATGACTTGGGTGCTAATCAGTTCGCCGCCAGCCCGATTCACTGCTTCCTTAATCAGCGATTGCAAGTCTGCGGATGCGAGGGCTGCGGTGTCCCTTGCTATCAAGCGACCCTCGGCCTTCCCTTGCATCTTGATTTCCTCCAAGCGTTTCAGCCAGAAATCTTTTTCTGCCGCAATGTTGCGCAACTTTTGCAGCTTGAACTCCGAATCCTCAATGCGTTCACGATAACTTTCACTGATCGCCAAAAGTGGCCCGAATAGGCCTAATGAGAAAATCAGTACCATGCCTAACAGCAAAGCCAAGGCAGCAATCCTAGATTTATTTAGCCGGTTTTTCAGAAAACCTCCCATTGACTACTTCGCTGGCGATCTGAAAACGTTCCTGTCCATTGGAAACATCCTTGGTGACGGGTGAAACGAAACTCGTGTTTTCAAAATAGGACGAAGCTTCCATACGCTCTATCAGGCTGGAAGCTGCGGGGGACAAGCCTTGGATAATGACCTTGTGTTCCCGAAATTGCAAGCCATTGAGCGAGGTTTGGTCGGGAATCACTTTGGTAAGTTCATCCAGCATATCGACCATGGCAGGTTCATGGCGTTTTTTCTGCGCCAAAAAACCATTTTCATTGGTCAGTTTCTCGGCGTTTTCTCGTAGTT
>QJPH01000032.1 GCA_003242955.1 Candidatus Methylumidiphilus alinenensis | reverse complement strand
TCCGTCAAATGTTCGTATGTCATCCCATAGCGGGTTTCAATCCACTCCCGGCTTTAAGGCCGGGAGATACCACTAATACAGGTTCTCAATGGCAAGTAAATCCTCGTTTCAATCCACTCCCGGCTTTAAGGCCGGGAGATACTCGTTGATGGCGCTGTTCACTGTTCTGATATCCAAGTTTCAATCCACTCCCGGCTTTAAGGCCGGGAGATACAGTACTCGTTCTCGTCTTTCAGTTGATACTGGTGAGGTTTCAATCCACTCCCGGCTTTAAGGCCGGGAGATACGAATACCGAATGGATAAATACACCCGCTGCACGGTTTCAATCCACTCCCGGCTTTAAGGCCGGGAGATACATCCATAGTGATTTTCATTTGTTTGTTGGCGAGGTTGTTTCAATCCACTCCCGGCTTTAAGGCCGGGAGATACCCCGCGTGCGGCAAGGATGTGGGCGGCAAGGGGGCGGTTTCAATCCACTCCCGGCTTTAAGGCCGGGAGATACGGGCCGAGTCGCTACTGTGGGGCTGGCTATACCAGTTTCAATCCACTCCCGGCTTTAAGGCCGGGAGATACCCTCAATGGAGGGTAATTTGTAATATTCTTTGCGGTTTCAATCCACTCCCGGCTTTAAGGCCGGGAGATACGTGTCGTGGTTATCATCGACTAAAAAGCTATCCTGTTTCAATCCACTCCCGGCTTTAAGGCCGGGAGATACTCAGTTGGCAGGGCATACGGCGCGATGAATCCATGTTTCAATCCACTCCCGGCTTTAAGGCCGGGAGATACAGCCCTTCGTCTTGACCTTAGCCAAGCAGAAGAGTTTCAATCCACTCCCGGCTTTAAGGCCGGGAGATACTTAGCCTTGATATGGCGGTATGTAAGCGTATCCTCGTTTCAATCCACTCCCGGCTTTAAGGCCGGGAGATACGACCGTGCCGTATGACTCGCTAAGGCAGACGCGAGTTTCAATCCACTCCCGGCTTTAAGGCCGGGAGATACTTTGAGGCTAATGATGCTATGCATAGCACTCTACGTTTCAATCCACTCCCGGCTTTAAGGCCGGGAGATACCCCGGCGATTGCGCCAGTCGGTGACGCGATCATGGTTTCAATCCACTCCCGGCTTTAAGGCCGGGAGATACCAAGGCAAGGCGGTGTTGCTTGGGCTTTTCGAGGTTTCAATCCACTCCCGGCTTTAAGGCCGGGAGATACGCAAGCCAGTATTTTTGAGCCAAGCCGTTCTGGATGTTTCAATCCACTCCCGGCTTTAAGGCCGGGAGATACGACTTGTCGCGGATGGGGATTATTGCACGACAGGGTTTCAATCCACTCCCGGCTTTAAGGCCGGGAGATACCTAGAGCGGTTGCGTCACCGTTACGGGTAGATGGTTTCAATCCACTCCCGGCTTTAAGGCCGGGAGATACGATTGGTTTCATGGCTTTCATTCTTCACCGGCAGGTTTCAATCCACTCCCGGCTTTAAGGCCGGGAGATACTTTGTTTTTGTCTGGTTGTGTTTTTTTCAGCATGGTTTCAATCCACTCCCGGCTTTAAGGCCGGGAGATACGATCGGACCACTCCGACAACCACGCACTGATAGTTGTTTCAATCCACTCCCGGCTTTAAGGCCGGGAGATACTCATGATAATGCGAGGGAGTCTATGGATGCATAGGTTTCAATCCACTCCCGGCTTTAAGGCCGGGAGATACCCCGAAGGCCTGCGCGATCCGGCTGGCCACCGCCCGTTTCAATCCACTCCCGGCTTTAAGGCCGGGAGATACCC
>QJPH01000207.1 GCA_003242955.1 Candidatus Methylumidiphilus alinenensis | reverse complement strand
CCGCCAACCTTTAAAAATATTGGAAACTGCCTCAATATCAGCCAGCAGCCAAGCCTCAATTTCTTGGACGGGAACCAATAACAAGCAAATAGATGTTTTGACACCTGACGGCTTGATAATTTTGTCTATCAACTCGCGCTTGACTTTGTTGGTATCTCTTTGATCCGCATCATGGGCGATTATAAAGCGTGTGCAACCCAATTCAGGCAAAGTCTTTAAGAATTTCCATCCGTCTTTTAATAACTTTCCGCATCCGTCAAAACCTTTACCACGTATAGGTAATTGTTCGTCGCCGACTAGTTGTCGAATCAGTACCTTTAGCGTTTGAATATCAGAATCATCCTCACCCAACATTCCGTACAATTAGTCGGTCTCCAACAGGTCAAGATAATCCGACAAGCTTCCTTCTTCGTTGATAAACCGCTTTGCGCTTGCCAATTCTGATTCAGTCAGCCCCCTGACTTTGGTCTCCCCGCCCTGCATGGTCACTAATCGGACTTCTTCCGGTTTGAGTACATCAAACAAATCGGATGAGTGGCTTGCCATAATCAACTGGCCCCTGTCATCGTAACTACGCAATAAACCAATCAACTTGCGCAACAGACCCGGATGGATCGCATCTTCGGGTTGCTCGAATAGGTATAAAGAGTTTCGGTCATAGAAAAAGGAGACTAGGATGCGAAGAATTCGACGGGTTCCAGCAGAGAGTTTATCAAAGGGCAACGACGGCGAAAGTACACCTTCCCAGCCATTTCCGGGTTGGAAATCTACAAAATAATAAGGTTCATAATTTATCACTATGCTTGTGATTTCAATAGAGCTTAAAATGCCCAGTCCTTGGATGCCTAATAATGCTTTCAACTCATCGAAATCATTGCGTCGATCATTATACATATGCAAAAGACGCATCACTACGGAATTATCTGGATTAATTAAATCTACTGATTGCTCAATCCATTTCTTATAATCTGAATCTGAAACAAATTTATAAGACGAAGGAGCAGTAATTTCATCCAACGAGTAGTATTTTACACCACGCAAATAAGCCAAAACGGGTAGAATATTTTCCTTGGTTTCACCAGATGGCATTATAGCCGCTAACGCCGGCAACATTGGCATGGTTTGCCCTATCTCGGCCAATCGGTCGCCATTCGCACCGAAAACCGTCTCGCCAGCCCTTGCCAACAATTGTAGCCAAATCCCTGTGTCTACCTGCCGTTCAAGTTGTTCTTTCAACTCAGTTTGCATGACCGAGTTAATTAGCCCAGTACCGTTATTAGAAAACAATAGCTCTAAGGTATAGCCATAGCTGATTCCATTCAGAGAAAACACAAGCTGTCCAAAAAAATTCTGCCTACTTATGGGAAAAAGTTCATTTGAAAGGGGGGCAGTTTGCACAGTATTTGAAGAAGAGGCCGTCCGCGCCATCCACTCGATGCCTTGTAGGATGGTGGTTTTGCCCACCCCATTCCGCCCCATTAGAACCGTCAAGTGTTCAAGATCTGTCAACTCCACGGCATGACAGGTGCGAAAATTTTTCAGCGTGACTTTCTTAAGGGACATGCTTTAGCCTGTTGGGTGGTGTCTCAAAATTTTAAAGCTCATTTTGGCTCAGTTGCACAAATTACTACCTGATTAGGAAGACTCTTCAGCTAAACCGACCTGTGCGTCATACCGGCAGGGATTGCCGGTATCCAGAACACAGGGAGGTGAATCTAGATTGCCTTCCATGGCGACTGGATTCCGGCAATCCCTGCCGGAATGACGATTACGGCTAGGTGTTACGATTTGA
>QJPH01000418.1 GCA_003242955.1 Candidatus Methylumidiphilus alinenensis | reverse complement strand
TTAACATTGACTTGCTTGATGCCGTGATAGGACTCGGCCCTAATTTATTCTATGGAACCGGCTTGGCCGCTTGCATTCTAGTCTTCCGTCAACGCAAAGAACCGGCACTGAAAAACCAAGTGCTGATCATTGATGCCTCGAAAGAATTCAAAACCGGTCGCGCCCAAAACGAACTGCTGCCCGAGCATGTTGAGCGCATCCGCCGTTGGTATGGGGATTACGTCAATATCAAAGGCATCTCCCGTGTGGTCACGCTGCAAGAAATCGCCGCCAATGATTACAACCTCAACATCCCGCGTTACGTCGAGCCAGCGGTTGACCGGCAGGAAGTGACCGTGGAAGAAGCCATGAACCGGCTTCGGCAAAGCGCAGAGGCTGCGTTTGCGGCGGAAGAGCGTTTGCTGGCGATACTCAAGCAAGAAGGATTCGTGTCATGATTGAACCCAATCGGTTTAAACAGAATTAAAGCGAGGAAACACAACATGAGTAATTTAATGACTGTGGAATATCCAGATACCTTACCGGACGCTCTGCATATGTCGCGTAGCGAATTCGAGCGTGAAGCGCGGCTGGCAATGGCGGTTAAGCTTTTTGAGACTGGAAAACTGACTTCGGGCCAAGCCGCACGGTTAGCCACGATGCCGCGAGTCGATTTTCTCTATGAGCTAGGCCGATTTGGAGTGTCTCCGATACAAATGGAACCCGACGAATTGGAAGAAGATGTCAACAGTGCAATGAAAGCCTATGATCGTCATCAACAGCAGTCCGGCCATTAACCTGACCGCCGTTTTAGGCGGTCTCGATTTGTTGGTCGATCTATACGGGCCGGTGATTGTACCTTTGGAAGTTTTCCAGGAACTGGAAGCGGGAGCCAGCAAGGACAGCACCGCACTTCGCTTACGGGAAACTCACGGTATCGAAATTAGGGAACAGCTTATTGAAATCCCCTTGTTACTGGGCAACCTTCTTGATCTCGGCGAAGCGGCGGTTATCCAGACGGCGCTAGAAGAAGGCATTTCCACCGTTATTCTGGATGATTTGAAAGGACGGCGATCAGCCCGGCTGGCGGGCTTGGAAATCATAGGTTCACTCGGTGTTTTAGTTCAGGTGAAAAGGGTGGGGCGACTTGTGTCAGTGGCTGAAGCCATAGAGCGTTTAAAGGCGAGGGGAACATGGATGGATAGGAATGTGGTAGAGCGTGCTCTCCAATTGGCCGGAGAAGCGACGGAAAAATGACTACTCGAATTACCCAACAACAACTTGAATCCTACCTCTGGGGCGCGGCGGTGCTATTGCGCGGCACTATCGACGCGGGCGATTACAAGCAATTCATCTTCCCTTTGCTGTTCTACAAACGCCTGTGCGATGTGTTTGACGAGGAGACCCAAGCCGCGCTGGCCGAGTCAGGCGGCGATGCGGATTATGCCGCCTACCCGGAAAACCATCGTTTCCAAATTCCCCAAGATGCCCATTGGCGCGAGGTGCGCCAAGCCGCGTCGAATGTCGGTCGCTCCCTGCAAACGGCTTTACGCGCCATTGAGACTGCGAACCCAAACAAGCTGTTTGGCATTTTCGGCGATGCCCAATGGACCAACAAAGACCGCCTGCCCGATGCGATGCTGCGCGATCTGGTCGAGCATTTCAGCAAACTGGAACTGTCCATCGCCAACCTGCCAGGAGACGAGCTAGGCCAGGGTTACGAATACTTAATCAAGAAATTTGCCGACGACTCCGGCCACACTGCCGCCGAGTTTTACACCAACCGCACCGTCGTCCATCTGATGACAGCAATGCTCCAACCG
>QJPH01000536.1 GCA_003242955.1 Candidatus Methylumidiphilus alinenensis | reverse complement strand
TAGCCCGGATGGAGCCGCTTGCGGCGTAATCCGGGTTTTGTGGTCGGCATCCTCCCGGATTGCGCCGCAAGCGGCTCCATCCGGGCTACGACACTCGTCGTCGCAGGGTTTGGAAGGCGGCGACGAGTCGCCGCACTCTATGCTTGGTGGGCTGAACGATGACCAAGGCCGGTTCGCCGGTATCCAGGGCAGTAGGGCGGATACAGGGATGTGATCCGCCGAATGCGAACACACCACCAACATTTGGCGGAACCCGTTCATGGTTCCGCCCTACGGTCCTGTTGAATTAAGGGGTAGGTCGGCATCCCTATGCGATTGGGCAGATGGTTCGTCTCGGCGGCAAAGGGTTGCCGCCCTACAATCCTTGATATGCAGTAGGTCGGCAACCCTTTGCCGACATGGGCGTATAATAATAAACAAATAGATATAGAAAACGCTAAAAATGATCGATCAACTGTCTGAATTACTAATCCCCTCAGTCAACCTGGCAATGGAAGCAGGGGAAAAGATACTCGCCATCTATTCTTCAAACTTCCACATCGAATATAAAGACGACCATTCTCCCCTGACTGCCGCCGATCTGGCGTCCCACGAATGCCTCGCCGCTGGGCTGGCAAAAATTGCGGGGGAATTTCCGCTGTTGTCGGAAGAATCAGCCATCATTCCCTTTGACCAGCGCAGACATTGGGAAACCTATTGGTTGATCGACCCCCTTGACGGCACCAAGGAGTTTATCAAGCGAAACGGCGAATTCACGGTCAACATCGCTTTAATCCACCAAAACAAGCCAGTGCTTGGCGTTGTTTATGCTCCGGTTTCAAAAACCAGCTATTTTTCCATGGCAGGCTCGCAAGCTTACAAAATGAAGGGAATAGAAAACCCCATTCCCATCTTTGTCCGCTCCCCGGCCTCGCATCCCCCGGTAGTCGTCGGTAGCCGCTCACACCTGACCGAGGAAGTAAAAGCCTATCTGCTTAGACTCGGCGATTGCACAATGAAGCCAGTGGGTAGTTCCTTGAAATTTTGCCTTGTGGCCGAAGGGGAGGCCGACCTGTATCCGCGGTTTGGACCGACTTCCGAATGGGATACTGCCGCTGCCCATTGCATCGTCGATTCCGCCGGTGGCAGGGTTGTCAATTTACAGGGCGAGCCTTTGCTGTATAACACTAAACCATCCCTGCTCAATCCGTTTTTTCTGGTGTTTGGAGACGCGTCGGGGTCTTGGTTGTCTTATATCGAATAATGCCATACCTAAATACAAGCATGGCTAAACCATACACCATGGGTTGCATTGGGATTGAATAGCGGGCAAATGGCGCACCTACACAATGCACCAGTACAAAATATAAGAATAATGCCGATAGGCAACGGGCAAGAAAAAGAGATTCATCATCAGGTAGACTATATTTTGCTGGTAGCCAAGGCAAAACACTACCCACTCCTGCCAGTGCCACCAAGTAATAATGTAAATTGAACATCAGACTATGGGATGTTTTAAATAACCAAAACTCGTCATAAGCCGTTCGCATAACTGGGTAAATGTATACATCACCCATACCCTCAAATATATCCCAAGAAAATAGCATCACGGGCTTTCCGAATAGATACCATTTTAGATATTCCCAAGGAGATTCTATAAACCTCTTTATGATTTCACCCTTTACCGAGGCCAAGGAAGCAGAAATTTCGTTTGCGAGGGGATCAAACCGATAAGGATAACCCAAGGTTTCCGGGCGGTAATCATACATCATGCCGGGATAAAGGCCATGGTGCAGGGCGTTGATTGCCAAGGTATCGTCTGCGA
>QJPH01000221.1 GCA_003242955.1 Candidatus Methylumidiphilus alinenensis | reverse complement strand
TTGCAAGCATACTTGACCATTTCGGCGGAAGGCACGGGAACGGCGAACAACTCGGCAGGCATCCATGCGTAGAGTTCTTTCAGCAAAGACTCGGATTTGGGGTCGCCCACACCCAGCACCGTCATCGGTGGGTTGAGAAAATCTTTGATTGCAGAACCTTCCCGCAGGAATTCAGGATTAGTAGCCACACCAAAGTCCTTGCCGGCCTTTTTCCCGCTGGCAGCCTCCAACGCGGGTGTGATGACATCGGCAGTGGTGCCGGGCAGGATGGTGCTGCGCGTCACGACGACATGGAAGCTGTCTTTGTGCTTCAGGCTGGCACCAATCTGTTCGCAAACGTGTTGGATGCCCTTAAGATCAAGCTTCCCGTTCGCTTGGCTTGGTGTGCCAACGCAGATGAAGGAGATTTCACTCCCGAACACCGCCTCGTTGATGTCTGTCGTGGCGGTGAGCAAACCTTGGGCATGGGATTCAGTGATGATCTCTTGGATGCCCGGCTCAAAGATCGGTGTCTTGCCTGTTGCCATCAGTTCGACTTTTTCCGTCGCCACATCAATGCCGATGACTTTATGACCTTTGCTGGAGAAGCAAGCGGCGGTAACTGAACCGACATAACCCAAACCAAAAACACTGATCGTACGCATTAAACACCTTACGTTGGGGAAAACTGCAAGTGAACGGACGGGCTTGGATGATGGGAGATTTAGCCCGGCTTGCCCGAAATGCATGAATTATATAACGGCAACGCGGCATTGTGCCACCCAGTAATTCTCATTTTGGCTCAAAGCCCCGTCATTTCGGCATGGATGCCGAAATCCAGGCCAAGGACGGTTAACTAGTCACCCGATTTAAGCTATTGATAGTCTTCATGATTGCCATCCATGGACGCTGGATTTCGGCATCCATGCCGAAATGACGGGGATATATTTGTCGTTTTTAGCACAAACTGAGAATTGCTGTGTGCCACCTGATTAGCAAGATTGTTCAGCCAAATCGTAACACCTAGCCGTAATCGTCATTCCGGCATGGATCGCCGGAATCCAGATTACAGGGATGCCACCAATCCATACCGTCCATGGAGCCTAGGTTCCGGCGGTTCATGCCGGAACGACGGGGGAACCCTTAATTCAACAGTATTGCACCCTAACCCTCCCCTGTGGGGGGAGAGCTTTTCAGAGCTTAATTCAATAACATTGGTTCCGAACCCGCCCCTACATTCACCTCCCTGTGTTCTGGATACCGGCAATCCCTGCCGGTATGACGCACGGGTCGGTTTAGCTGAAGAATCTTCCTATTCAGGTTGTGCTATTAGCTTAGGAGTAACCAGCCTCAAGCTGATGCCTGATTGCAACGATCAAGGCTGTTTCCCCGTCAAAGCGGTACAACGCGATATAACCGCTGTCGCCAAAGTCGATCAACCATTCGCGGTATTCCGGCTCCATATCCTCGACGGGGTGTCCAATCTCTGGATGCTGTGCAAGGATATCCACCCCGGTACGAATCGCCTTTACAGCCCGACAGGCCGCGCTGGCGTTTTTTCCAGCAAGGAAGCGGTATAGCCGCTGCACATCCCGCAAGGCGGGTTCGGACCAAATCAGGCGTGGCATTGCGGCGGGTCAACATCCTGGCCTGCCTCTAGCCTAGATAACCAGGCATCGGCTTCTTCAAATGTCAGATGCAAGCCAGTGACTTGGTACTCCTTCCATGCTTTGATGCCGCCTTGCCGGAAATCCTCCCGTTTTTCCTCCCGGTCGATGTATTGCCGGATGGCCTCAAGGATTAGCCAATGCGGCGAACGATGCCGG
>QJPH01000033.1 GCA_003242955.1 Candidatus Methylumidiphilus alinenensis | reverse complement strand
GCTTCGGCCCGTACGTTCTTGACTAGGGAAGCCCAAGTCTTCAGGTGCGGAACTGGAACCCCGGTTGAACCCGAGGTAAAAACATAAGCGACGTGTTGTTTTCCGTCGATCAGGGGTATTGATTGACCTGCGACGATGCCATCGCCATTGTTGCCTTCGTCTTCGGGATAATCGATCTGAGGCAGGTCGATGGCGGTGGCACAGCCATCGGTCAAACAAACACTATCGGGGGCAAATTCCACCAAGGCTCGCAACATCCCCTGCGTAAGGCTGGACGGCAATAGGCTGGTTTTGCCACTCACCATGCCGGCGGCCAGCCCCACCATGAAATGATAACGGTCACAGCACAGGTTGATTAAATGCCCGCCACTGCCAAGCAACCGGGCCATCCGGTCAACATCAGCGAAAAACCGGCCGACCGTGATTTCTCGCCCCTCGCGGAAGGCGATCAGTTCATCCAAGGAACTGTGTGTGACCAAGGGAAAGCTTTGCCGCAACCTATTATTCACAATGGTCCGCACCCTGATTCAATCTAGCCGACCTGGCGTGAGTGGCAATTTCCAGAACACCCGAACCGTCGCGATAAGGCTAGAGTGATTGGCTTGGGGCAGGACATGCAGGCGAACGCAGTATTCGGCGAGAAACATTAGCAGTAGAAGCAATGGGGTTAGGAAGTTGGCAAAGATTGACCAATCTTCAATGGGGGCCAAGCAGAAAAGCAAGGTGGAGGTCACGGTTTCATCTCTATACCGCTTGCGGTGGGAAAGGTAGGTTCAGTTGATGCGATAGTTAGGTCAGGTAAGACATATCCGTGCATTTTTTCCAATAACGGGTTGCAGGGAACCAGTAGCACTGGAGCGGACTGGCGCAATCCAGCAAGTTCGTCCATTCGACGCAATTCCGCCCTATCCACACCAATTACCAGTACTGTATTTTGGAGTTCAGATGGGCGTGTCACTGCCAAGATGCGCAACATAGATTCAATGCCAACCTGCACACTTCCAACGCTAACCCCAATATTGTCAACGATTTGCTGTATTGCTGCGATGCCGACTAAATCGACGAAACCAAATCGAGCCGCCTTACCGGATTTTTTAGCCAAATAAGGAACGAGTTTACGCCAATGGCGCAGGGCTTGTGATGAGACGCCTGTAATGGCTCTTGCCTGCTCCTGTGTAAATTGAATAGTCGGGACGAGCCTCATTTTGTTGCTCACAACAAGTAAACATGCACCATTTATATATGAAATGACGTTAATGTCAACATCTGTCTGGCTGGTTCCCAAGTTCCGGCTTCACTACCATTAAGTTAAGCCCCGTAGGAGCGGGCCTTTAGGCCGCGATGGGTGTCTGGTCGCGGGCTAAAGCCCGTTCCTACATCATAATGAGCCGCTAACTTAATGGCAGTGAGGCTCCGGCTTGGGAACCCTTATTTTGCAAGCTACTGCTTGGTCGTTCTTCGGGAAGCCGGAGCTTCAAAAACCCCATTCCCAAGCAGGAGCTTTTAAGAAAAAGCTCGTCGTTCCGGCAGGGATCGCCGGAACCTAGGCTCCATGGATGGCATAGATTGTTGGCATCCCTGCAATCTGGATTCCGGCGGTCCATGCCGGAATGACGGCTTAACTTAATGGTAGTGAAGCAGGAGCTTGGGAACGAGCAAACACGGTCATCTTGGCCGCTGTCAGTCGAGACCGAGTGACTGTTCCAGAATCTTGCGCTCCTCTTGATTCAGGTCCAGCAGGATGCCGCGATCCTTGCCGCCGGCCTTGAGAAAATCGATGCCAGTGCGGAACAGGCGCAGCGGTAGCCGGAA
>QJPH01000586.1 GCA_003242955.1 Candidatus Methylumidiphilus alinenensis | reverse complement strand
GGCAAAGACCAGTGAGGCAATGGCAAGCTTTAACGTCAAGAGCATCATAGGTAACTCTCCTCAAGGACAAAAAAGATTCGTCATTTCTTGCCCAAGGCCGGTTTCTCGTGAGGCAAGCCACCGTCGTCAATGTCGTAATCAGGATCAAAGACCGTTTCTCCTTGCGCCCCGACGAAGGCGGGCTGTGCCTTAATCCACTCGCTGGGTTTCTGCTCTTTGGCATAAGCCAGCAGGCGGTCTTCCAAATCCTTGGCGATGTCAGGGTGTTGGTCGGCGACGTTGGTTTTTTCGCTCGGGTCTTTGGCAAGGTCGAACAACTCGGTCTTGCCGGGCAGGGTCGCCCATTTCACCAGTTTCCAATTGCCCTTGCGGACCGCGCCACGGATGGCCTCGACGTTGATAAGAATATCTTCATTGGGGGATGGCTTGCCTTCCTTCAAGGTAAGCCAAATGTCCTTGCCGTCAAAGGGGTGGTCCGCGCTGCCCACGCCGCCACTGAGGGCCAGCAAGGTGGGCATGATGTCCACCATGTGCAGGGGTTCGGTGACGACACGCGGTTGCAGCTTGGCCGGCCAGTTGGCGAACGCAGGCACACTCACCCCACCTTCATACAGGCTGCCTTTGCCGCCGCGTAATGAGCCATTTGACGCGGGAGCTTTGGCTCCCTGCTCGATTCCTCCGACTTCGGTGTCCCTTTCTTCCTTGGACTTGGAACCGCTGGCGAACATGCCGCTGGTGGCACCGCCGTTGTCACTGGCAAAGATGATCAGCGTGTTTTCGCGCAGATGTTTCTTATCCAATTCGGCAACGATGCGGCCCACTTGATCGTCCAAGGCAGTGATCATGCCCGCATAAGCCTTGCGCTGTTTGTCCTGTATGGCGGGGTAACGATCCATGTATTCTTGCGGCACTTGGTAAGGCGCGTGTGGGGCCATGGAAGCAAAGTAGAGGAAAAACGGCTGTTTCCCATCCTGTTGGTCGATCAGCTTGACCGCCTCATCACCAATCAGCGTGGTGTAGTAGCCCGGCTCCTTCAAGAATTTGCCATTGCGCTGCCAATCAACAATACCACCACGTTCGCGAGTGAAATAATTCACCTCACCCATGACATTACCGTAGAAATGGTCGAAACCACGGTTTTGCGGCCAATATTTCTGATCTGCGTGGCCGAGATGCCATTTGCCGGTCATCAAGGTCTTGTAACCCACATCCTTAAGCGCTTGAGGCAAGGTGCGTTCATCCACTGGCAAGCCATAGGTATGGCTGGGGAAAATCACCAGCGTTTGCAATCCATGGCGCATTGGATAACGGCCTGTCATTAGTGCGGCCCTTGATGGAGTGCAGACCGGTTGGCCGTAGAATGACTCCATGCGAACCCCTTCAGTGGCAAGCTTGTCGATATTGGGCGTTTTGATTTCACCGCCGCGATAACCAAGGTCTGCGTTACCGAGATCGTCGGCCATGATGAAGATAATGTTGGGTTTGGAGTCTTGCGCTTGAGTCATTTCCCAAGCACAAAGGCCGATGCTTAGTACAATCAGGCAACGGGCGAAGCGAGGTATTTTCATTTTATGATTCTCTCAGAGTTGGCGGGCATTGTTATATCTGCATCAGTTTCGAGCGAAATCCATATGCCCAATAGTGAGTTAGGATGCGTTGAACTTGCGAAGCCCATCGGTCGGGAGACGGGTTGATGATGCGCTTCGTTCCTCAGCGCATCCTATCCCGCTTTTCATTATGTTTTATTTTTTTTGCTTGGAATCAATGGATCCTGCTCAAAGATGTCGAAAATATTAATTGTTACACCCGTCGGAAGAATTGAGCTTTA
>QJPH01000280.1 GCA_003242955.1 Candidatus Methylumidiphilus alinenensis | reverse complement strand
CAATTTTGGCAGTCCAGCATTGGACTGCGTAATGATGAAAACTCCCTCGGGTCTGGCGCTTACCAAATCTTTTGCGATGAGAAGCATCTCATCAACACCACGACCGCAGTTGGCACCGATGATTCGAACTCCCATTGCCGCAAGTTGGGTGACGGCAGAGGCGGGCTTTACACCCATCATGGTGCGTAAGTTAGTATCAAAACTTAATGTGACAATCACCGGTAACTCTGGAGCAACTTCATGTGCAGCGTTCACAGCCGCTTCAACTTCACCTAAATCCGACATGGTTTCAATAAGAATTGCATCGACTCCACCAGCAACAAGTCCGCGAATTTGCTCAGCAAATAACTCTTTGCCACTTTCTAAAGTCAAAGTTCCCATCGGTTCCATCAGATCACCTGAAGGTCCAATATCTCCCATGACGAAAACGCCGGGATGGCGGTCGGCAACCTTGCGCGCAATTGCCGCGCCGGCCTTATTTAATTCTGCAACACGACTTTCTAGCCCATGCATCCCCAAGCGACCGCGAGTGCCACCAAA
This sequence comes from Candidatus Methylumidiphilus alinenensis, assembly GCA_003242955.1. Lineage (GTDB taxonomy): Bacteria > Pseudomonadota > Gammaproteobacteria > Methylococcales > Methylococcaceae > Methylumidiphilus > Methylumidiphilus alinenensis. Next base: position 1,289 of record QJPH01000280.1, on the reverse strand, counting down.
GGTGTTGGTTGTTATGAAGGATGCGCCGGCGCTGGCATAGGACTCCAGAATTTTCTCAATCTCTTCTGGTCTTTCAACGTTCCACAATTCAGGGGAGCCACCATCGGTCAGCCCAGCTTCCTGCAACATCGTTCCCATCGCGCCATCAGAGGCGAGCGCTGATTTTTCTAAAAGCTCATAAATTGATGACATTAATCGTCTGCTTTCTGGAGGGAATCTAGGAATGCGGCAATCTTTGCCTCACTAAAGTCAGCTTCTAGTTCTGCGGTGATTCTGGCCGCAAGCTGATCTGGCTCCTCGATGGCTTCAACCCATGGGTCCCGGACCCAGCCTGAGATGTAGTCATCTGCTCCAGTCGCCCCCAGGCGCATTGCGGCTTCGTCGATCGCCTCTTGAAATCTGGCCGGGAGCGCGACTTTGATCTGCGTCTCCCCGCTGCGGGCTATCACCATGGAGGGAAGCTCACGCCAACGCATAATTTGATACTCGCTCATTTGCGGAGTCTATTGGCTCAAAAGAGGGCTATCTCGGCGAAAATTTGTGTATCAATTCGACGAAGACTGATATATCATCAAACCGTGACGCAGCCGATTCATATCTTCTCCCGCGAGAGCTCTTCGCTATCCGAAGAGGCCTATGTCGCCATTCGCACAATGATCATTCGCTTGGAACTCAAACCCGGCTCTCTGATCAGCGAGAGTGAGTTGATGGCCAAGTTGAGATTTGGGCGAACTCCTATTCGGGAAGCGTTGCGCGCACTGGCTAATGAGCGGTTGGTTGAGGTGTATCCCCGTCGCGGAATGTTCGTCTCCAGTGTCGATGTCAAAGATTTGGCGGCAATCTCTGAGGTACGAGCAGTCTTGGAAATTAAGGCTGCCGAACTGGCTGCACTGCGTTCCACCGCGGCTGACCACGTCATCACCTCGGAATTAATTAATGAAATTAAAGCGATTAAAGGTTTGCCGGATATGGCGAAGTTAATTGGACTGGATCAACGGATTCATCACCATATCTATGAATGCACACACAACGAATTCTTGGCTTCCTCGCTTGATAATTATTACGGCCATGCACTTCGCATCTGGTTCTTAGCTTTGGATCAAGTGGCCGGATTAGCCGAGGCGGTCATCGAACATCGCACACTGCTAGAAGCGATATCTCGCAATGACCCCGCAGCTGCCGCAAAGGCGATGAGAGAACATATCGAAGGATTTGAAACAAGTATTCGCAAGAGTTTGTAAGCCACTACTCAAGGAAAGTTAGGAAGAAAAATGAGCACAGTTCCAGCG
>QJPH01000036.1 GCA_003242955.1 Candidatus Methylumidiphilus alinenensis | reverse complement strand
TTAGTTCGTCGATTGTCGGCTCGTCGTTAAGTGCGCGTTGGATGGCAAGCTTGGTGGCTTCGTAGTTGGTGCGGTACAGGTCTTTTTCGTCCAAGTTGGGGTCTTTGACGGCCTGGGGGTCCAGCCAGATCAGGCTGATGATGCAAATCTCGTTGACGATCTCGCGGGGTATGATGCCTTCGGCGACGCAATCGACTATCGCATCCGCCGTCGCGGCTTGCACCACGCCGCCCAACAAGTTAATGGTGTCGCTATGTTTGATGGTCACTTTCGGCACCATCATGGTGGCTGGGCGGACCATCTGGTTACAGGCGCGGATGGCAAACATCCGGGTGTGTCCCGCCGTCTGCCCCATCATGTTGGCGAAAGCTTGGCCCACTGGGCCGTTCACGCTGCCGATCAGAATTTCCGGCATGGCATCGGTATACTGCCCTTCAGCGGCAAATACGGTGGCTTCTCCCGTTTTGAAGATAATGTCTGTCATAATATGCATCTCCTATCTTAGTGGTTTTGAATGGCGCATATTAAGCCATTGCAACGAGGGAAACAAACTGAAACAGAAAAATTCTGGCCGGGATAAAGCAAGCCGCCACACAAGTTTTCGCCATCAGCGCAAAACCAGTTGGCATCGTTTGCCTTTGGGGCTGTTGCTGTCGGTGGTGGCACTGTTTTTAATCGAGCGGGGATATGACCGGTTGAGCGGGAGGGGAAATCTTCAATTATCCCAAATTTCCAGCACTCGCTATGCTGAACAGGCTGCGCAGACAGTGCCGTCAACCGACAAAGAATACCAAGCCGTGTCAACCGTGGAAAAGCAGGTAAAAGGGATGCGTGGACTTGCCCGGCTACCAGAACCTGCGAATGCCGTGCTCCCACAAGTGGAGGCAAATTCTCCACAGCCCCCGTTGGAAATACCCGATGGCACTGTCCAACATGTATTTCAAAAGGACAGTCACGGAAATTTCATCGGCTTCGGTACTATCAACGGCAAGGGTGTCAGGTTTATAGCCGACACTGGGGCCAATTTTGTGACAATGTCCGAAAAAATCGCCCAACAGATTGGCTTGAGTAAAGGCAAGCCGATGCCAATGAGTACTGCCGGCGGTGTCGACGTCCACTATGGGACCAACTTGGATTCGCTTACCCTTGGGCCGATTGAGTTACGCAACGTGTCGGCGGCAATCGCTCCCAAAATGCCGGACGATTTCATTCTGCTGGGCATGAGTGCCTTGGGTCTGTTGGAAATGCAAATGCAACAGGGAACTCTTGTGCTGAAATACAAGCCATCGTCTCCTGACATTGCCGAGCGACAACCAGTCAACGATCAGCCTTTTAAGAGATCATACAAAGATTGCGCGGATCAAGGCAATAAGTTTGACCAAAAATCCTTAGATTGCCTAAGAGGGAAATAAGGCGATTTCTAAAAATGTTTATACCAAGATTAAAGCCCCAAAATAATCGCAATCCAAAACAAAGCCAATAAAGTGGAAACCGTCAACAGCACCGATGCCTTGACCTTGGTTGCCTCGCTGAACAACCCTTTAATGCCTACAAAAAGGCCAAAGGGTGGAAAAAATAGGCTTGCAATCATAAAGGCCAGTAATAATCCAACGCTCCAGCCTATCACTGGTGTACCTGTGACGCTGCCGGGTTCATCGACCGGTCTCCCGCAACCCGAGCAAACAATTGATTTTTCTTTTACTTCCTTTCCGCAATAGCGACAATACATGTGCAGCCTCGTCTGAAGTTTAGTCCGATGATTGGTACAATGCCTGTCATTGGGCCTAGCGCGGTATGCGCTCTTTTTGTTGCAACAGAATAACCGAATGTGCGCAATTGCGCCAGATGGCTTCAATGCTGT
>QJPH01000224.1 GCA_003242955.1 Candidatus Methylumidiphilus alinenensis | reverse complement strand
TTTCCAGCATCTGCGCCAGGGTTGCCCGGCGGACCGTGGCCCACCGCCCGTCTGCGCCATTCTGCCAAAAGTAGGCCAGCAGCTTGGCGCTGTTCATCGCGCCCAGGCTTCCGCGCCCTTCTTTCAGCATTTTCACGGCCAGTTCCGCGAAGGCATAAACGGCATGGCCGGGCAGGGCGGTCATTTGTGGCGTGTTGCGGATGGACGGCAGCAGCGACCCGACGACCCAGCGGTGCAGGCGGCGGACCGGCGCCCCTTGCGCCAAGCCCGCCAGCACGGCCAAATAATGAAAGCCGTATTCGGAAATGACCGTGACGCTCCTCGTCCCTTCGGCAGTGACAATTTGAAAGGCCGCCTTATCCTCTTCTTCAAGCAGGGCCAGTGCCCTCTCCGGTTCCATGGAGAGGGCCGCAAACGATTCGCGCTGGACGAACCATGCCTCCCCTTCGCGCAGCACGATGTAAATCCGGCCGCTGCCGGAGGGCGGACCGGCGGCATCGGCCAAGTACCAGGCGCGGGCGGAGCCTTGGTAGAATGAAGCTTGTGTTTGTGTTCTGTCTTGTTGATCGTCCATGGGGTTATTTTATAGCCAATTTTCAGAAAAGGCAACTCGCTTTATGGGCGCAAGCGCCCATGAAGCGAGTTGCATTATACATACAAATCAATAACATATAAAATAGATTGCTATGAATTTTATATTTGGCATGGTTAATAATCATGCCAGATGATGATATTATTAAATATACTTCGCAATATTGTATGTTTGGCACGTCTTTTGATTTTAAACGGCATGCCTTGGCTATAAAAAACCCCACTGTTGACGGGCCCAGGCCACAACCCATTGGCCGCCCAAAGCCAGCCCCGCGCCCATTGTGGCGGTCGCCAGGGCGGCGGCGGCCAGCCAAAGCCTGCCCGGCATCCGCCCCGCCGTCTCTTTGATTTCGCGCTGGACGGCGGACAGTTGGTTGACCCGGTCGGACAGGCGGCGTTCGGTGCCTTCAAGCGTTTTCATCTGCCCGGCCAGGGCGTCGGCCGCCGCCTGGAGTTGGCGCCCGGTCCTCAACACCTCGTCAAGTTGCCGTGCCGATGCCTCGTGATTACGGTCCGTCGCAGTCACGGCGGCCTGGATTTGCCGAAGTTGCTCCGGCAGCAGGGACTTCAGCCGCTCGACTTCTTCGTTCAGCAGCCTGACATCGCCGAACATCTCGGCGATCATCGCCTCAAGCAGGCTGTTCGGGCCGGACATGGCATTCAACGCGGGTGTTTGATGTCAGAACAATGCCTTGAAGACGGAGCCGAACTCCCGGGTGATGCCGCTGGCCAGCCGCTTGGTGGCGATGAGGCGGGCGAACAGCCTTTTTTCTTCCTGGTCGTCCGTCTCTTTGATTTTCGCCCGGTAGTCAGTTTGATCCGCCAGCAGTTCCTCTATGGTTTTGCCGATCCCCCTCAGCCGTTCGAATATTTCGTTTTCATGGATGGCGGCGGCGGGGTTGATCGTGAAGTTCCGCCTGCCCTCGTGGTAGGCGAACAAGGCCGGGAAGACTTGCCTGGGGTCTTGCCCTATTTCGACAAGGTTGAACAGCAACTTGATTTTGGACGGGGGCACCCTGACATCGGACAGCGCATTAATGGTCGATATCGTGTCGCGCTGGGGCTTGTCTTTCGGGGAAACCGGCACGACAAAGTAATCGAACTCGTCGTGCGAGCCTTCGAATTGAGCCATCTGCCCGATGAAGTCTTCGACGTTCGACGAGCCTATGTCGACCACGGCGCTGTCGGCAAGGCTCAGCATTTCATGCAGTTGCCCAAACTGCCTGCCCCTCAATGCCTCACCGTCCGGGCCGTCCGCGTTGATGGACTCGACCGATATCTCCGCCGGGTTG
>QJPH01000097.1 GCA_003242955.1 Candidatus Methylumidiphilus alinenensis | reverse complement strand
CCGGACTGTTGAATTAAGCACGCTCACATACCAAATCGTAGGGCGGCAACCCTTTGCCGCTGGGACAAACCGTGTACCCAGTCGGCATAGGGATGCCGACCTACTCCTTAATACAACAGTATTGCCCTCCCACAAAAATATCGCGACCGCTACGTGGTACAAAAGAGCAAAAGAAAAGAGCAGAAAACAGCAAAAAGAAAACAGAAATCAGAAGACAGAATTCAGAAATCACCAGGGAGAACCCAACACCAACCGAAAGCCGAAATTAACGTTCCGAGTGTCGGTATGGTTCCTGTCGCGGATCGCACAGCGGACGTTGCCGGTCTGATAGTTCCAAGAACCGCCGCGATTATAATAATTCTCATTTGCAGAAAAAGCCCACTCCCAAACATTGCCGCTACAATCTAGCAAACCGTCGGGACTGGCACCCTGCACAAAAAGCCCCACCGCCGTGGTTCCTCGGTCCTTCGCATCTATTTCCCAAGAATCCGCACAATTGACACAACCTGCCTTGAAGTCCTTACCCCAAGGATATTCACGCCCGCCCACACCCCTCGCCGCCCGTTCCCATTCATCATTGCTTGGTAAGCGGACGCAATAACTTTCAGGGACCGCTTCTGTCAAACCGAATCTATCGGGATGCGCTAACACGAGTGTTTGCAACCAAGAACAATAAGCCTGGGCTTCATAAGCACACACACCGACGACTGGCGACAAGGGATTGGCCCAACCGCTGTCTTGCCAATATCCGGGCTGTTGCCAAACCTTTTCGGTACGCTGTTGCCATCCTTGCTCGGTCCAAAATGTTCGATTTTGGTAGCCGCCTGCGTCGATAAAACGCTGGTATTGGGCATTTGTCACCGGGTATTTGCCTATCCAGTAGTCCTGCTGAATTGCTGCCGGGGTTTTGCCTTCCCCGCAAAGAAACGGCCCTTTGGGAATATGAATCAATAAATCCAAATCATCCGGTAACCAGCCCGAATCGCCCAGCAACAAACCTGCGCGGCGGCGAACAGACAGCGTTTGATTTTCGTCTTGGCCCAAAGCCAGCAAGCCCTGTTGGATTTGCCGGACCATACGGTTGCCGACCACCCCCGCCCCGACATCATTCAAGGCCGCACCTGCAAATAACACCGCGTCGGGCTTCGCGCTTTTCAGCAGACCGTCCAACACCGCATTAGCCTTGTCTCGGTCATTGTTGATTACCGCCATCACGCCCAACGACAGTAACAGGGTTTCCTGCCACAATTCAGGCTGTTGCAAATAATCTGGAAACAGTTTTTGCAACTCTTCGTCGCGCTCCAAGGCCAAGCCAAAGCCGGCTAGATATTCCTCGAAGGTCAGATGGATGAAGCCGTATTGTCTATGGCCTTTTTCAATCAACAGATTGGAATATTTATGCACCGAGTCGAGGAAGCCCTTGGCCTTACCTTCCGCCTCCATGCGACTGAAGTCATCGTCCCGGAAATAGTTCAGCAAATAGTCATTCATTGCCTCTTCATGGATCAAGCCCCCTTGCGGGTTGGTTTGGCGCAGATGCAAAGCCAGCTTTGCTAACAGCCGTTGCGTGGGGGAAAAGTCGATCTCCGGGCCTATCGGTTGTTTGTCCAAGCTGCGGGCGCGGTTCCAACTGCGTAGCATGGTCTCCATGTAGAGCTTATACAATTCCACTCGACGCTCCGGCAAAGTGACACCTTGCCGTTTGATCAATGCTAATAAAGAAGCCAGCAAGGGATTGCCGGCCAGCCGTCGAATGCCGGGGTTGGCATCAATCACCCGCAACAAGGAAAGTCGTTCGAGGTTGGCTAGGCGTTGCGCCTCCTCCCGGTTTTCGCCGCCTTTCCATGCCAATTCACACGCCAAGGTGAACCCGGTAAAAAACC
>QJPH01000037.1 GCA_003242955.1 Candidatus Methylumidiphilus alinenensis | reverse complement strand
CGAACGCCTTCATCTCGGAGTCGCCCTGCAACAGGTGCTTCCTTTGCAGGGTCTTTTCCGCACGATTCCGCGCGGCGCGGCTGTGGACGACCAGCCAGCGCTGCCGGACCCCGGCCTCGACGACGCAGAAGGTGCGCCAGGCCATCTCCTCTCCGCTGGCCGCCAAGTCGCCCGCCACTGCTTGGGTGAGTGCGGTTGCAGAACCGAACGTCTCGGGGACCCGGCTGACCCATGTCATCTCCCCAAGTTCAGACAACCTGATGCCTTCTATATAAATCAGTTAGTTACGTTTATCTATCGGTAAATATTCGACCAACCCGTCTTCGAAAATTACCGGATCAGCCTATTTTTGAAGCCTTTTCCCAAGGGATACAGCCATACGTCCTTGATGGGGACGCTCTGCTTGCCGGATGGGCCGAGCTTGCCCCGCCCCTGGGTCTGTCCTACATGGAGCCAGTTGGCCGCCCGGTAACAGGTGCCCGTGAAACGGTCTTTTTCGACAAAGGTTTCCAGCAGCAGCGGGCGGTAGCCATAGCCCTACTTCCGCAACTCAACCACGATTCTGCCAATTTCGCCCCCAACTGGCTTCGTAACCCGCTGATATTCTGAATACCAACCGCTCAGAATCCCTGAAAACCGCGTGTAGTGCCGACTTTGCCCCTTGCTTTCGGGCCGGTTTTTCCCAAAACTACCCGCATGTTTCTACGCGCAAAGACCCGTTTCAAGGACGGCAAAGAACACCGCTACTGGCAAGCCTCTCCGAAAGTGCGTTGATAAACTTCGACGAATGGTTAATACGCTATGTAAAACAATGACTTGAATTCAAATAAAGCAAAAACAAATTTGTTTCCTCATGCCGTATGCACAACCTCTTGTTTATGAATAAGATTACTGGTTTTTTTCAGAAAAGCCAACGCACTTTCGGAGAGGCTTGCGCTACTGGAGCATTGTGGAAAGCCGACGCACCGCCTCGGGCCGTGTGGTGCAACGCCATGTGCTGTACCTGGGCGAGATCAACTAAGCCTAAAAGGCGGCGTGGTGCAAGACCATCGAGGTGTTCGGCGAGGGCGGTGCGCACCCGGCGCAACTCGCCCTGTTCCCCGGCGACCGGGATGCGCCGCCGTTGGACTGCGACTTGGTGCAGGTCAGGCTTGGCGACTTACAACTTCGCCGGCCACGGCAATGGGGCGCATGCTGGCTCGCCTGCCACCTGTGGGACTTGTTGCGGCTTGACGATTTCTGGGCCGACAAGCTGCCGCCGTCACGCCAAGGCACGCGCTGGCTGAATGTGTTCAAGACGCTGGTCTGTTACCGGCTGATCGACCCCGGCAGCGAGTGGCGGCTGCACCGCCACTGGTATGAACAGAGTGCCATGGCGGACCTGTTGGGCGAGGATTTCGGCCTGGTGCAGAGCGACAAGCTGTACCGCTGCCTGGACAAGCTGCTGGCCCACAAGCAGGGGCTGTTCGGCTTTTTGCAGCAGCGCTGGCAGGCGTTGTTCGATGTCCGTTTCGACGTGCTGCTGTACGGCCGGCCAGCACCGTGTCGAGTGCGACGTGCCGGTGACGGGCAAGCGGAAGTTCGGCCACAGCCGCGACAAGCGCTCCGACTGCGTCCAAGTCGTGATCGCTCTGATCGTCACGCCGGACGGCTTTCCGCCGGCTTACGAAGTCATGCCGGGCAACACGTCCGACAAGACCACCCTGGCGGGTTTCATCAAAAAAATCGAGGCCCAGTACGGCAAGGCCCAGCGCACTTGGGTCATGGACCGGGGCATCCCGACGGAAGAAGTCTTGGCCGAGATGCGCGCCGCCGAAACGCCGATCCACTATCTGGTCGGCACGCCCAAGGGGCGCTTGACCAAGCTGGAAAAGGGGCTCCTCAAACTGCCCTGGTGAGA
>QJPH01000540.1 GCA_003242955.1 Candidatus Methylumidiphilus alinenensis | reverse complement strand
CGCGGCGGAGATATTGACTTGTATATTGAAACCGATGTAAAACTACCCAACCGTGCCGAAACCATTTGCACACTCTATGGCGAACTGATCATTGCATTGGGTGACCAAAAGTTGGATATAGTGCTAAAAGATGCGCATACTGGCGAATCTCCCATTGTTGAAATTGCGAGACGCACAGGGATTTTGCTATGAGTTTAAACTATTTGCCCGAACACAGGGAAAATGCGCGATTGGCGCTGGAACTTGCAAAAAGGGAAATGGCACATCTTGCTTATACTCATAGTACTTTGTTCTCCCAGACGATCACTTTGGAATGGGTAAAATCATTATCCGAACGTGAAGACCTGTCTGAGAAAATTGATGCTTTTGTGAGCAGGTTTGGTCGGCTGCAAGATCACATCGGAGAAAAACTCATACCTCGATTTGCCGCTTTATTGGGCGAGTCGCCAAAATCTTTATTAGATGTATTGGCATACGCCGAGAAAGTCGGGTGGGTCGACAGCGCCGCAAAATTTGTAGGGGCAAGAAAATTAAGGAACTTATTAGTTCACGAATATATGGCGGATGCCGACCTTTTTCTTGAATCACTGCTTGCGGCTAACAATGCAACTCCAATGCTGATGGATGTGGTGAATAAAATAGAAGATCATGCGAAAAGTTTAGGTATATACAGCGTTTTTAATGTTGATTGATTGCTTCTTTTATCGTTGGCGGCAAAGGGTTGCCGCCCTACGGCCCTTATTTACACAGTAGGAGGGGGTTAGGGTATTTCCTGGCGCTAGATTGCATAGCATAAGTATTCCCAACTTCCCCGTCTGCCGTTACAATGTCCCCATGGATCACGACCATAGCTACAAGCTCCTGTTTTCCCACCCCGAGATGGTCGCCGACCTATTGCGCGGTTTTGTGCTAGAGGATTGGGTTAAAGATATCCCAGGAGGAACGCCAAGCACCAGCTTGGCTTTTGGATGGGATGTTCTTTATTGGATATCGCCTAACTCGAACGGCACATTCCCAATTTCCCCGGTGGATTTTGACAATCTAAACGAATTGCAAGAGGTGAAGAGCATGTTGGCAGAACGGGTAATCGAATGGACCGAAGAATGGGAGCAGCAAGGCTTGCAAGAAGGTTTGCAAGAAGGTCGGCAAGAAGAATGTATTTCATTAGTGACGCGGTTATTAATACGAAAGTTTGGCATCCATCCCGAGCTTGGCCCGTCGCTGGTGCAATTGCAAAACTTGCCGGTGGAAAAGCTAGAAGGTCTGACTGAGGCGATTTTTGACTGGGTGGAAGTTAGTGATTTCAACGAGTGGCTAACGCAACAACTTGCTAATTAAGTAAATTTATTGAAACAGCAAAAATTGGCAATGCGTTTAACGGAACGACAAAGAGCTATTATCCGCGAGTCAGGTATGCGCCACTTCGGTGTCGTGCCGCATCTGTTTGGGTCACGGTTGGACGATATCGGGCGGGGCGGCGATATCGACCTTTTTATCCCGGGAGACTGGTCGCCCGAAGAGGCCGTTCCCAGGCGTTTGCGCTTCTGCGCGGAATTGCGCCGTTGCTTGGGCGATCAAAAGATTGATGTGGTGGTGGAAAATCAACTATCTTCTTCAATTCAGAACAAGGCTAAACAGCAAGGAGTGCCGGTATGAGACCCTTAGATGATTTGCTGGACGAATGTGAACTGCATTTCCTAGCCCTTCATGAAGCGATGCTGCGCTGCCCTCAGCCCCTGACGGTAAGCCACTTTGCCACAAGAAACCCGGACTTGATTGCTGCCTTGGATCAATTTGCCTATCGCTTTGCTAAGCTGCAAGACACCATGAGCGTTCAGTTGTTCCGGCGGTTTGCGCTGGATGTACTGCATGAACCCGTCGAGTCGATGCCGGTGATTGATATTTTAAATTTAT
>QJPH01000108.1 GCA_003242955.1 Candidatus Methylumidiphilus alinenensis | reverse complement strand
AACACCGGTTTGATCCAATGGCCCCAACCGACATTAGGCGGGCCATATAACGTTACGGTGAATGTCAGCGATGGCAATGGGGGAACGGCAAATCAACAGTTCACGCTGACGGTGGCGATTTCCAATAATCCGCCAGTAGCCAATTCCGGGGATGCCCAGTCAGTTGGGGTGGGTACTATAGTGCAACTCGACGGGTACCTTTCGTCCGATCCCGACGGCAATCCGTTAGCCTACCGTTGGTCCTTCACGCTGAAACCGGACCAGAGTCAGGCCACGTTGAACCAAGCCGATAGCGTAAATCCAAATTTTGTCCCCGATGTGGCTGGCATTTACCAAGTGCAATTGGTGGTCAATGACGGCATGGTGGACAGCGCACCGTTTTCCACCTCGATTTCCGCGATTGCTTCCAAACCACCCGCCGCGTCGTTTGTACTGTCGGCCCCGCAACTGCAAGCCGAGGCGTTGCCCGGTCAAACCGTCAGCTTTAGCCTGCAACTGGACAGCACCGACGGTTTCAAGCAACTGGCAGACATCAGTGTCGCGGGCTTGCCAGCCAACGCCCAAACCACGCTCAAACCGCAGATGCTCGGCGTGGGGCAAACTGGCGTGTTGACGGTCAATCTCGACGCGACCACCACGCCGGGGGACTATCCGGTGACGGTCACGGCACAAGCCAATGTCAATGGTCTGCAAAGAACCTCGTCCGTGAGCGTGACTGCCCAAGTGATGCCGATCACCACCTCATTCGTGGGCCGCACCGTGGTGGACGATCCCTTGCAAACCCCGTTGGCGGGTGTCACGGTGGAATTTATGGGCTTGGATGGGTCGGGCGGCACGACCAATTGCCATGCGATGACCGTTTCCGATGCCGCAGGCAATTTCACCTTGACCAAACTGCCGGATGCCTGTGTGGGCAGGCAATTGATTCGCTATGACGGCCTGACCGCCACTGCCCCGCCGGGACAATATTCCGGGGTTGATTTGGCCTATGATATCAAGCAAGGCGAGGTCATCACTTCGTCCGTGTTGATCCATTTGCCGCGCTTGGACGACAAGGAAACAGTGATGGTTCAGCAAAATGCCGACCATGACCAAATCTTTACCTTCAAAACCATCCCCAACCTGTCTGTCACCGTCTACGCCGGCACTGTCTTCACGCTGGTGGATGGCACTCACCCTGACCCGTTCCCGCTGATTGCCATCCAAGTGCCTATTGACCGGCTGCCCGACACCATGCCGCCGATGCCTAACCAACTGATGCCTTTCATCGTTGCGTTCCAACCGGCCAATGCCACCGCCAGCCAGCCAGTCGCGGTGTTTTTCCCCAATACCTTAAACACCCCGCCTGCAACCCATGTGGAACTGTCCACCTTGGACCCGACCAAAGGCGTGATGGTGATGTATGGGACTGGAGTCGTGTCTGATGACGGCACGCAAATCATTCCCGATCTGGACCCGAATTATTCTGGCAGGCGGTTTGGCTTGGTACATTTTGATTGGCATGGGCAACTGGTGCCACCGAATCCTAGAAATCCATGTCCAAGCGGTGTGTGTGTCTGTATGGGTAAACCCGTTGATTTAGCCACGGGTATTGAAACGATCCGTGAAACCGATATTGCCATCAATGGCCCACGTGGCAACTTGGCAGTTGAGCGAAACCTTCGCCCAAAAACCAGCAATGTGGGGGCATTTGGGTTGGGTGGCAGCCACAACTATGAATATCAACTAAATTCCAGCGATCTGTCTGGCAACAATACAGTCATCAGCCTCATCATGCCAGATGGCAACCAATATCCATTCGTCAAACAACCCAATGGCTTCTACATCAATTCGACTATAGCCCCATTGCAAGGGGCGATCATGAAAATAGGTGGTGGACAAGCCCTGTTGCGATGGAAGGAGGGCACAACTTACCG
>QJPH01000038.1 GCA_003242955.1 Candidatus Methylumidiphilus alinenensis | reverse complement strand
GGCGCAGTGAAAACCCAAGTTGCCGAAAAACGCCCCGGCCTCACCAAGGCCGACATGGAGGCCGTGTTAGATGCGCTGGGGGAGACCCTCCGCAACGAATTGGCTGAAGGCAACATTGTCCCGTTTACCGGGTTTGGGATTTTTGAACCGAAGGAAACCGCCGAGCGGACCGGGTGCAACCCGCAGTCCGGGGAGCCGATCACAATTGCCGCGTCGAAGTCCGTGCGCTTCAAGCTGGCCGCGCCGTTCAAGGCGCAATTGAACGGCGGGAAGGAAGACGCTTTCGCCTGACAAAAGAGCGTCAACAGTTACACGACAGGACGGGGAATCAGTTTGGTTGCGCAAAAACCTGGCCATGAAGGTGATTGATGCGTTGATTATAAAAAACCTGAGGACATTTACGGTGTGAGAAGGCCAGCCACACCCTGTCACTGTCTGGCAGTGACAGGGGGGCGCATCCGCTTCGGCAGAATATTCAGGCTTCTTGCGGCGATTGCAGCAGGGCCTTGCCGGTTAAGTCTTGTTGAATGCCCGGCAACAATTCTTTTTCTGTCTTCCCCTGTGATAGATAATAGGCCAGCAATCCTCCACCGCTTATGGCTGTCGTAAGATAGGAACCCAATAGCTGCGGAAAACCGGCCTGAAAGTAATTGCCTAGCACAAAAGCCACCGTGCTATACACGAAAAACCAAACCAGCAACACATCAAACCGGATAGACTTTACCCAGCTTGCATGGACCTGTATTACCCAAAAAACCGCGAAGATTGCGGCAATGCCTTCCAACACCGTCAACTCAGCACCGGCTGACTCGGCACTCAAGTAAGCGGCGAGACGGGCCATGCTAAAGATAAAAGCCACTAGGAAAAACTGGCGGGTGGTCAAAGGCAACGAGGCATATTCGATGGCAGAGGCGATAAACAGTCCAAATAGAAAACCGGAAACGGCAAACGTGGTCGGTTTTTCAGCCAATGCATAAGGAATCAGCAAGGCGACGGATACCAGCAAACCAAAGCCGACCCCGCCTGCAGCCACTTTATTCCAATCGCCCGTATATTTCGGCAATTGGCGACGGATAATGAAATAGCCGATGCACAGCGAAGGAAATAGCAACTGGCTAAACACTCCACCCCATGCCGGTATGCTCGATAGCAAACCACCCAAGCCAGACAGCCACAAGGCTTGATTTAGCGCGGTTGGCTGTTCCGCCGGTATCCAGTCGGCTTGCGCAACATTCATGCGCGTCGGTTTGGCAAACACCGCCGAACCGATACTAAACAGAAACAGCAGCAAGGCGATATTGCGCAAGGAACGGGCATGGCTAATTGCTTGCTGCTGTTCTTGAGTGATTATCGCCTTGGCCTTGAGCGAATTCAGGGTATAAGCCTGCTCCATCGCGTCGGCTTCTTGGGCAGCCGCCTTGATCGTGTCGCGTTCCTGGCTAAGCGCCATTGACCCCGCCGCAATGATCCCTTTCACCTCCGTCTCCGGGTTGGTCGCTTGCTCGACCGTAATATCAGAACTCCTGATGTCTTGGATTTTACGATTATCCCACATTGTAAATTAGCCTGAGATTGGTCCTGGGAAACAGGGTTTCGGTCTCGTTCAACTTGTCGCATAGTTTCTGGATCACCGCGTCCGTGCTCGCATTTGCCGAGTGGTGCAGGCGGACGGTGAGGGTGCCTGCCTCGTGGTCGGGCAGGATGTCGGCCTCGGTTTTGTAAAGCGCCTGCAACAGGCTGCGCGCCTCGTCGGGGCGGGCCATTTGGTCTTGCTCGCGCAGGCTGTTCGCCATGGCGGTCTCCGACCGGTAGGCGATCATCTTGAGGGTGTCGATGAGGTGCTTGCTCTGCGTGCCGAGTTGCTTGAACCGCTCGGCCTCGGGCAATTCGCCCAGGGTGACGTGCTTGGGCGTGTCCTTGCGCTGT
>QJPH01000515.1 GCA_003242955.1 Candidatus Methylumidiphilus alinenensis | reverse complement strand
TAGCAGCGGGTGAATACAATCATCTCTTCAGCCATGAATTACCTCTGTTGGGGTTTATTAGATATTGATAGGGTTGCTACAGGAATGCCATGAGTGATGCCTATTCTAGCGTGTGTAGGTTCGATAACCTGCTGGAAGCTTACCAAAAGGCCGCACGGGGCAAGCGGGGCAAACAAGCTGCCGCCAGCTTCGAGCAGGGCCTTGCCGACCGGTTATTGGAACTAAGGGACGAATTGGGCAGCCACCAATATCAACCCGGCCCCTACGTCCATTTTCTGATCCACGAGCCGAAGCGGCGCAAGATCAGTGCCGCGCCGTTCCGCGACCGGGTGGTCCACCATGCATTATGCAACATCATTGAGCCACGCTTCGAGCGGTTGTTCATCCCCGACAGCTATGCCAACCGGGTGGGAAAAGGCACCCATAAGGCGGTAGCCAGGTTGCGGCAATTCTGCCAGAGTCACCGCTATGCCTTGCGGCTTGATATAGTCAAGCATTTCCCGTCCATCGACCACGAGATACTGAGCGCCACTCTGACAAGAGTCATTCCAGAAGATGATATCATGGCATTGGTGGGCCGGGTGCTGGCGAGTGGCGATGGCATACTCGACGAGGAGTACACGATGGTATACTTCCCCGGCGATGACTTGCTCGCCGCTTGCCGTCCGCGCGGACTGCCCATTGGCAATCTGACCTCCCAATTTTGGTCGAACTGCTACCTCCACTCCTTCGACCAGTTTGTCACCCGCGAGCTGCATTGTCCGGCCTATTTGCGCTATGTGGACGACTTCGCCCTGTTCAGTGACAGCAAGCAAGAGTTATGGGCGTGGAAACGCGCCATTGTCGAACGTCTGGCGCGTTTGCGGCTGACTATCCACGGCGAGTCTGCCCAAGTTGTCCCGGTAAAAGCAGGCATTCCTTGGCTGGGGTTCGTAGTATACCCCACTCACAGCACCGTCAAGGCGCGCAAAGTGCGCTGTGCCACCCGGCATCTGGGTGAGCGGCTGGAAGCCTACCATGCGGGGCGAATCAGCTTTGCCGAATTCGATGCCAGCATCAAGGGATGGGTAAACCATGTCCGTTATGCCGACACTTGGGGTTTGCGGAAAAAGATGTTTTCCCGCTTGGTGATTCGCTAAGACCGACTCGGTTTTAAAAACCGAGTCGGTCTACCCCCCCCAAAAAAAAATCGCGAGCCGCTACGCGGCAAAGACAACAGCAAAAGCCAGTGAACAGCAAAACAGAGCAACAGAGATCAGAGCGTCAGTGGCCAGCGGTTCAGGATGGGGGCGACACACAACACACCAACCGAAAGCCGACGTCGAGGCTACGGACGTCAGGATCGCCGTCGTAGCGGGCGGCGCAACGGGCGAGGTCTTGGTTGTAGTACCAGGACCCGCCGCGCAGCACACGCCGTTCATCACCTTCCGTGCCTGTTCGTTCCGGCTGTCGATATTCATTCAAGCACCACTGCCAGACATTGCCTGCCATATCCAGCAGGCCGTAAGGCAAGGTGTCTTTCGGATAAATCCCAACAGCGGTGGTTTGCCCTAGATCGAAAGTCCCCACATTGCCCCACGTCTCGTTGATATTGGCATGGCCCGATTGGAAACCGTCCCCCCAAGGGTATTCCCTGCCATCGTCACCACGCGCAGCCTTCTCCCATTCCTGTTCGGTCGGCAGACGCACGGTCATTGCTTCGGGTAGCAGACCATATTCGTGCAGTTTCGCCGTCAGCCATCGCGTGTAGGCCACTGCCTCATACCACGACACGGTTTCGCGCGGATGGTTGGGTGTGTTCCAGAAGCCCCGTTCTGATGCGGGATGCCCTGCCAAGCCTACCCACCAGCGTCCGTCGGCATAGCCGCCATCGTCAATGAAGCACTGGTATTGGGCGTTAGTGACGGGATAACGGGCGATTTTAAAGG
>QJPH01000398.1 GCA_003242955.1 Candidatus Methylumidiphilus alinenensis | reverse complement strand
GAACGTCGTCGTTCCGGCATGCATCGCCGGAACCTAGGCTCCATGGACGGCGGGGTCTTGGGCATCCATGCAATCTGGATTCCGGCGGTCCTTGCCTGAATAGCTGAAAAATCTTCCTAATCAGGTACATTTATGAAAATGGTATGTGAGTGGGGAGCAATCATTATTTACAGCGTTTTCATCTTAAAAATATCTCTAATAAAGGATATTAAGTTAACGCTTCAAGTTAACTGAATGTCTTGCCCTTTCATGCAAGTTATCAAGTAACTCTTTGATGTTGAAAACGCTGTATAAGCAATAAAATAGATTACATGTATTATAATGTCCCAAATAATATCGAGTAAACCGGGTTTGTATTTATAAAAATTCCTGATCATTCCTCCACAAAAAGTGCAGTATGATTGGTATGGTCGCCCATACCAGAATGTCATGCGCGGGACGATTGGCCTACTGCAATGCGGGCAAGACAACCGTCCGACTCGCCGGATATGGTTTGGTTTAGCCGTAAAATTAGGATTAAATGCCACTCCAGCCGCTCGCGGCCCCTTGCCGTCCTGCTTGGACTGGAAGAAGACAGAATCCCCCCTGTCCGGGATGAAGCTGCCCGCCAAGTCGGTGACATGGAAAAAACGCTCAACGCCGTCCTGACCACGGACAAACCCGTAGCCTTTGCTGTTTGAAAACCACTGGACAGTCCCCCTATGGACAGGGGAAGCTTGGCCTTGCTTTGTCGTCAATCGCATTGGGAACTTCACACCTTCTATTCTTGCTTAGGCGCTATTTTTTGCCTGTACGAGGCAAACTGTCAACAACCATTTGGGATGAATAAGATGCTGTCCAAGTACAATGGAATTACGGAGAATATTGTCCGACAAGGACATCTTGAGAGCGATTACTTCAAGAATCGTATCTAATGAAGCCTTGTTCAAGCCATTGGCTTCCATGTATACAACAATCACGGAATGGCACAATCGGGTCTTGGCGTACCGCAACCAACCCACTTGGCATTCAAAATTGAGCATCGTTGACCAGTGGAACAATTGGGGCTGGGATTCAAAGGGACAAGTCATTCCTCATTCCAGTGGATCGGCAAATTCCTAACAGAGCCGGATGGAATCATGAAGGGCAACACCGTCTTCCGGTACAATCACCAAATACACTCTCACAGAAACTCCATTTGTCCCATGAGGATTCCCTGCCTGTGCCTGAAAAACTTCTGACCGTTTTGGATAGGCTAACCCACGGCGTTTATGTCATCGGCGTGTCACACCTTGAGCGGAAAAACGCCTTCACTGCGTCATGGGTCATGCAGTCCTCCTTCGACCCGCCAATGTTGCCGCTTGGCATTGCCTCAACGCATAAATCAAATGCGCTACATCCGATTAACAAATAACGGAGAGTCAGTAGCTAATGCTATTTCAAAGCTAACCCATCGCTATCTTGATGGAAAACCCGGAAAGGTTGGCAAGCATATTCTAAGGGCTGCTGATCGAGACATAGATTTCTGGTCTGCCGACTTTTGGCTTGATGCATCTGTCGAAGTTTTTGAAACGGAAGAGTTTATGGCGAGCTTCCCTTTTTTGTCCGCATTGATCCGGCAACGCTAAAAGGTTTACTGCCCATAGGACGCTTTCGAATGCAGACCCCTATACCCAATTGTATTGGAGGGTATGGTTTTCAGTGAACCACACCAAAAAGAGTGCGATGGTGACGGTCGCCCAGATAACCGCAAGCGCGTTCCTTCCGTCACGACCCCAGCCGGGTTCGGTGTCCATCAAATGGACGGCGGGGGCTACGGCAACGAACACGCCCAGCGCGGTCAACCAGCCGATCTCGGGGTTGAAAACCGAACCGATGACGCCCGAGGCGCAAATCGCCGCCAGGAATCCTGAGGCGAGACCGATGCGTCGGTCGTCAAAGCGAAGGATA
>QJPH01000131.1 GCA_003242955.1 Candidatus Methylumidiphilus alinenensis | reverse complement strand
CCCAACCCGGCGCTCAAGGGGACGCGGGGTTGCGCTTTGGCCTGTTTCCCCCTAGTTTAGTCCGCCCGCGCCCCTTAGCTCGGGCGTTGGGCGGTTCACAGTCAGAATTGTGCGGTAGCTACGTAGGTGAAAGGAGTTCTGGTAAGATAGCGTATTTTAGGAGGGGGAATCTACAGATGCCTTCATTTATAACGCTTTGGAACAACCATCCTAATATCAATGGTGATAACTCACTCCTTGACAGAGGAACTTATGAATACCAATGTGCCGTCAATCTTTCTGCGGCACTGATACGTTCCGGCGTGAACATGAAAAGCTATAACGGTGACTGGTCATGGCAACAAGGAAAACCAAAATATGCCATTCGTGCGCAACAGTTAGCGGATTGGATGGCTTCCCCTGTTAATCCGCTCCACTCGAAAGTTGAAAAATATTCTGGTTCTGAGGTCTTCGACAAGATCAAGGGGAGAAGTGGGGTTATCTTTTTTCAAAACTATTGGGGAAGAGGCCATCAGGGAGACCATATAGACCTTTGGAATGGCTATCGTCTGACAGATTGGGCATCGTGGATTCGCATATACGCACGGTTCCGTTCTTACGGATTAGGCACGGACTATCGCAAGGCAGAATCGGTTTGGTTCTGGCCTTTGCCATGAAGCGCGTCGCTTTTATCGTCGTTGGCATCCTTATTTGCGCACTTTTTGCCCTTGTGTTAGGTATCTTTGCAACTAATTGGTACTCGGACAACCTAGCCAAAAATGACGATGACATCAACCTATCCGTAAAGGTCTTTCTGATTCTGTGGCCGTTTATATCCGCACTAGGCGGTTGGCTAGGTAATAGACTATATCATTGGTCCTCTAGGTGATAGGCAATAGCGGCTTGCCACGTATTGCGCCGGATGTTTAAAAAGCGAAAAGCCAAGAGCGAGAGCCACTCTTTTCTAGCTTGCCACCCAACCCGGCGCTCAAGGGGGCGAGGGGTTGCGCTTGGGCCTGTTTACTCTGATTCCGCCCGTCCGCGCCCCTTAGCTCGGGCGTTGGGCAAATCTATTTTGATAGGCATTTTATGATAAAAGAGCTTGTGCCTTTGCTACAAACCTTTTTGTGGATAGCGTTGATCCTATGGCTAATAAAATATTTTAAATTTGAATTAAAGCTATTGCGCGAAGTGCTTGTTAAGCGATTGGAGTCTGGCAGTTCCTTTAAAGCTGGCCCATTGGAAATAGGTGAATTAAAGAATCAAGTAGAATCAGTTCGCCAAGATATAAACGAGATTAACCAAAAAATAATTGAGCTATTTCTTACAACAATGTAACCAAAAATGTATTTTAATTTAGAAAAGCTGGCAGCAACTGATCCTTTTGGAAAATATGAAAAAACAAAAGGTTTAGAGAGGGAACTTTATCATTTGAGAGATATTGGATATGTCGATATCGAATCCATCAAAGCTATCCCAGAAAGTGGTGATGACCTTTCTAAATATGTAAAAATAACAGATACAGGTAAAGCTTTTGTCAAACTTAGAGCAACTTTTTCAAAAGAACAAAATCGAGATATAAAGGCGCAATAGCGGTACTCCGCGTATTGCGCCGGATGTTTAAAAGGCGAAAGGCAAAGAGCAAGGGCCACTCTTTTCTAGTCCGTCGCCCAACCCGGCGCTCAAGGGGACATGGGGTTATGCTTCGGCCTGTTTCCCCTAGTTTGGTCCGCCCGCGCCCCTTAGCTCGGGCGTTGGGCAATTACTTGTAGAGAGAGGATAAGAATTATGGCTATTTTTGGCATCGGAGCATTTTGGGATGATCACGATGATAAAACAGATGAATTTGTAATAAACGGAAAAGCCTGTATTGGATGGTGGCCGACAGATGTTCCCTCTTTGTATAAACTTTTGCGAACGGTTAAAGTTGGGGATATTATCTATATAAAATCAACCC
>QJPH01000208.1 GCA_003242955.1 Candidatus Methylumidiphilus alinenensis | reverse complement strand
TTGATGCCAAGCAGTTCAACGCCAGGGAAGAACGGGAAGATTCAGGCTTGCCGCCAGCCAAGGCGGCGGACGGAATTCGGGCAGGGGTAGTCATTGTGTGGCTCCTTTAGCAAAACTTGAAGCCGCCACAATCGCTGCAAAACGATTGGTGGCGGGATGCATGGGGTTTGCAGACCGGGCTAAAGGAACCGGCACACACGAAGGTGTCCCCATGCACCCCACCAAGGAAAAGCTGGAATTTGGGCGTAAAAAAAGCGCCGGATTCCTGAAGGGAGGGCGCATGGTGCGCCTTTAGCTAACGGGCTGTCAAACCCGTCCCTTGCCTGTTGCAAGGATGGGGAAAGCCTAGCACTGCTTTTTTCAGAATGCAAGGGGGTGAATAAAAAATATTTTTGAGCCGGGGCGGGCGGTGCGGTAAAATTCTTTTTATGAACCTGCGTTACACCTGGAACGAAACCAAGCGCCGCAAGAATCTCCGCAAACATGGGCTGGACTTGCGTGACGGATGGAAAGTATTGGAAAGCCGTTATCGCCTAGAAGTCGGCTCGGCCCGTGACCACGAGCCGCGCCAACAGGTTTTTGCCTATGTTTATGGCGTTCTGTCGGTGCTGTCCTTGGTTTATGTGCCGGACGAGGACGCTATCCATTTCATTAGCCTGCGGCGCGCCAGCCGCAAAGAAAGAGAGGTTTACTATGCTTGGCTCGACTCCGAAGACGTACAGCCTTGAAGAACTCAAGGCATTGCCCTCGCAAACCGACTGGGAGCGTGTCCGCCACGAAACCCTTGAAAACATCGAACCGGAATACGACGAGGATTCGCCCGATGCCACCGAACTGATGCGCGAGGCCATCGCCAAGCGCAGCAAGGGGTGGCTGGCGGTACATGGCGACAAGGAAGCGGCTTGAGCTACCCGCTTGAAACGCTTTCCAATACCGGAAAATCAAGCCTGGCATCGGCATCATCTCGGACTTGACCCATTTCTTGAAAGCCCTGGCTTCTGGCTTGCTGCTGCCGAAAATGGCTTCGTACAATCCCGACTCGCTGATGAGGGTCACGCCGCGCGGTCCAAAACCGGCGATTTGCCGGTTTTGCTTTTCGTCATCGTCAAGACGCTTGGTCATTTCGTAAGCATCCGAATATTCCAAAATCGCAGCGACATCCCTGGCGATAAACCACGGATCGCCGTTTTCGTCGGTTTGGACGCGCAGTTGATGGGATTGGAATTCAAACGGGGCCAGCCCGGTGAATAGGCATTAACAAGACCGCCCGAGAACCCCATGGCCACCAACACATTCGATACGCTTAAATTCGTCGAGCGGCTCAAAGCCGCTGGTATCCCCGAGGGGCAGGCCAAGGCCGAGGCGGAAGCTCTGCAAGGCGCGTTCGCCGAGGCACTGGACTCGCAACTCGCCACCAAACGGGACATTGACCGCTTGGAGCGTCGCATGGACGGGATGGAGGCCAAGCTGACTGGCGAGTTGACCCTAGTCAAATGGATGCTCGCGATTGTCATTGCGGCGCAGGTCATTCCGATGGCGGCCAAACTGTTCAAGTGAAGTAAGCCCAGTCCGCGTCAGCGACTCGACGCATGAAAGGTTCCGAATTTATCAAACGGGTTCAGCGGTACGCCAAAGTAAACCATCTTGACTGCCGCGTGGACGAAAAGCGCGGCAAGGGCAGCCATGTAACACTTTACTTGGACGATAAACTGACTATTGTCCGCAACCCTAAAGACGAATTGAAGACCGGGACTTTAAACGCCATGCTGAAACAGTTGGGCTTGACCTTGGGCGATCTGTAGGAGAATTCTGCCATGCGATTTGTTTATTCCGCCACGTTGGCATCGGATGAAACCGACGGCGGCTTTGTCGTGACTTTCCGCGATTGGCCCGAAGCCATTACCCAAGGCGACACGCGGGAAAGTGCCTTGTGGGAAG
>QJPH01000274.1 GCA_003242955.1 Candidatus Methylumidiphilus alinenensis | reverse complement strand
TAGGGGCATAACGCGTAGCCATGAATTGATGCCCCCCAGGGCTTTCCTGCAACTCAGTTTCAAACTCGACAAGCTGACCGGCCAAGGCTTTCAGCATGTAAGGTTGGGCATTGGCGAAGGCCTGTTCGGGCATTATAGTGTTCACGCGTTTGCCGCAAAGTTCCTTGGGCGGCAGTCCAAATAGTTCCGCATAGCGACGGTTTACGAAGCGGTAGCGTAGATCCTTGTTTATTTCTGCGAGAAACACGGGGGCGACGTCGGTAATCTGCCGCAGGCGTTCTTCGCTATGTTTCAGTGACTCTTCAGCTTTTCTCAACTCAGAAATGTCTATAATCAAGGCTACGAGATAGTCAACCGATTGGTCGGGCTTGCGCAAGCAATGAACTGCTAGGTGAGTATGGACACTCTGCCCGTTTTTGTGGATGAAGCGTTTTTCCATGGTGTAGCCATCAATCTCACCGGCAATCACCCGGTTAAACTGTGCTAAATCAGCGGTCAAGTCATCGGGATGAGTCAGTTCAGCCCAAGTAATCTGCGTCAATTCGGTTTCGCTATAGCCTAGCATGTCGCATAGAGTGGCATTGACTTCAATCCAGCCCGTGCTGGGTGAGGTGATGGCTCGTCCTGTCAGGGGCAGTTCAAAGTAACTGCGCAAGCGGGCCTCACTGTCCCTTAATTCATTTTCCATCTGCCTGCGCACGGTCAGGTCAATCCCGAAAGCCCAATTCTGTTCGCCAATGGTCTTGAAACCCCACTGGATGTTTTTGCGTGAGCCGTCCTTGCAGGTTACCACCACTTCCATCGGTTCAATTTCCGAACACGTTTTGATTGCTTTCTCGATCTTGCGTTGCCATTCCTCCTCTACCTGACGGCGATAGGCTGCGTCGGGATAGGCCAGTGGCCACCATTGTTCGATGGTTGGCGTTTCATCCAATGTGTAGCCGAACAGCTTTACAGCCGTAGGGTTGATATATTCATATTTTTGCTCGACACCCACCGACATGTAGATGGCGAGCGGGGAGGTGTCTGCCAGTGCTTTGAATTTCTGCTCACTCTTGCGCAAAGCCTGCTCCCACTGCTTACGCTCGGTGATGTCGCGTATGAACACCAGAAATTGCCCGGCTCCAGTTGGCTGAAAAGTGGTGCTGACTTCAACATCCAAAATGCGTCCATTTCTGCATTGATAACGCGACTCGAAACGGTTGAATCCCCTCTGCATGGTCTGCTGGATGCGTGCCTGAATGTCTAAGTCGTTCCCGTCGTACTTAATGTCAGAAAGCCGCATGGCTAGCAATTCGTCACGTCCATAGCCGATCATGTCACAGTAGGTTTTATTGACATCGATAAATCGCCCTTCCATGTCGCAAACACAGAAGCCATCCAGGGTGGTTTCAATGATGGCACGATATTGTTTCTCTGCTTCTATAATTTGGCGATGGGTGCGTTCCAATATAAACCCGACATAGGCGATATGGCTAATCACCATGAATGGAATGATGATAATGACGATGATGATTCTAAAAGGGTTTGCTTCTAACAATTCCACCGATGGGCCGGTACCCAACCTCATTGAAGATACAATGGCTGAAATTAATGTCCCCGCTGCCATAGCTCGGTAAGACCAGGCAATCCAGGATACACTGTGGCTTTTCTCTTGATGTCCCAGTTGCCAAGCCAAGGTGGCCAAATAATAAGATATGACGGTATAAACACTATTGTTGTAGATCACCACCAGCGAGAGGTTTCCCAGGCCTAGGCGGATGCTTTCAAGAACCAAAACGAATAACAAGGATGCAGCCGCCATCCATTCCCAGCGCCAAGGCACGGCCAAGTCCAGGCGCAGTGATTGGATGCGCATCATTAGATAAGTAAACAGCAAGAAATTGGCGAGCGGGAAAGTCGCCCACGCAGGAACATGACCACGAAGCCCGATCAAAAGGACACCCACCCCCATTGATAGGCCG
>QJPH01000039.1 GCA_003242955.1 Candidatus Methylumidiphilus alinenensis | reverse complement strand
GGGAACGATCATGTTCGCCTCAACTTCAAGGTCCGGCTGCTTTAAGCGCAGGATGATGCGGTATAGCCTGTTGACGGGATCGTGTTGGCGGATGCTAAGGGTGGCGGTGGGGGGCATCGAAAGTATTCCTGCTGATTGTTGAGAGCATTTTACTCCTTTGGGAAGGGAGTCAACACGGTAGCGTTCCAAGAGGAGAAAACGATGGAAAAACGTGAAATCCCGTTGGCGACACCGGGTGAAATACTGCTTGAAGAGTTTCTAAAGCCCCTAGGCGTGACACAGCAACGCTTGGCGCAGGAAATCGGCGTGTCTAGTCGGCGCATCGGCGATATTGTCGCTGGCAAGTGTGCGATTACTGCCGATACCGCTGTCCGGTTGGGGATGTTTTTTAACATGGAGGCGGAGTTTTGGCTAAACCTGCAAACCCATTATGACCTTGTCAAAACCCGCGAGGCGCTGGCCGAACGACTGGCGGCGATTCATCCATTTTCAATGACGGCGTAGCTTAGTTGATGGGTAGTTGATTACTTTTAGGAGAGGAAGATGGCGACCGACACCAGCGAAAAGGGCTTAGAAGACTTGATCGTCGCAGCGATGACGGGCTGGAACGATGGCACGGGCAACCCGCCCAATCCAGACGGCATGAAGACCGATTACCTGTGGAAAACCCTGCTCACCCCGTCTGGCCTCGCCGACATTCTCGAAAACTATGCCCAGATTGTCGAAGAGAAAAACGCAAAGACCGGCCAGAAAAAGCGCAAGCAGGTTTTTCCGCGTTATCACCAACTGCGGGTGTTGCATCGCTTATTGGTCGATGTTGCTGAGAACGGGGCTGGCAAACGCTACCTTCTCCAACATTCGGCGGGCAGCGGCAAATCCAATTCCATCGCTTGGTTGGCCCATCAGTTGATTGGCCTGCGCAAAGTTGGAAAAACGCATGGCTGCCCGCAAAATGCTGACCAATGCCAGCTACTTTGCCTTCACCGCCACGCCGAAGAACAAGACGCTGGAAATCTTCGGCGAAGCTATTCCTGCCGCCGAGAGCAAGGTCAAGCATCAGCCCTTCGACCATTACTCCATGAAACAAGCGATTCAGGAGGGTTTCATCCTGGACGTGTTGAAGAACTACACGCCCGTGGACAGTTACTACCGCTTGGTGAAGACGGTGGAAGGCGACCCGGTGTTTGACTCCAAAAAAGCCAACAAGAAACTGCGCCGCTATGTCGAGAGCCATGACCACGCCATCCGGCTGAAGGCAGGAATCATGGTGGACCACTTCCACGAACAAGTTCTTGGCCTCAATAAGATTGGCGGTCAGGCGCGGGCGATGGTGGTTACCGGAAGTGTTCGGCGGGCCATCCAATATTTTGGCGCTTTCCGCCGGTATTTGCGCAAGCGGAAGAGCCCTTGCCAGGCCATCGTCGCCTTTTCAGGGGAACATGAATATCGTTGGGCCAAATTCACCGAGACCTCACTCAACAAATTTCCGAGCAATGAAATCACCGACAGAATTCAGGAAGAACCTTACCGCTTCCTCATCTGCGCGGAGAAGTTTCAAACCGGCTACGACGAACCACTACTGCACACGATGTATGTGGATAAACCACTGGCGGGAACCAAAGCCGTGCAAACCCTGACCCGCTTGAACCGCACATACCCCAAAAAACATAATGTTTTCGTGCTGGATTTCCAAAACGATTCAAAAGACTGGGGCATTCATAATGCCGTGACATATTTTATGGAATATGCTTATAATTTCTGCTGGCCGGTTCGAACTCTGCGTGTCAAGGGCGATACTGGCAGGTGGGTAGAACGGACACCAGCCAGCAATTCTCATTTTGAAGAAAACCGGGCGGGTTTGGAACCCGCCACTACGAATCGACATTTCGCATCCTGCTCATAATGCATTGATAATACGAAATTAAATTGCCTGCGTAGGGGCGGGTTCCAAACCCGCCCTTACAAACTTTG
>QJPH01000580.1 GCA_003242955.1 Candidatus Methylumidiphilus alinenensis | reverse complement strand
ATCGATCGGTTTCATTAATGGCTAATCCCCCGGTTAGATCATGCTCAAGGGGCGATATGGTTTCTTGGCTCATTGGGATTCCCTATGGGGGTCAAGCACTCTCGTGCGGCGATAGGGCAGCAATGATGCCTCATTACCGGTCGCCAATCAATGCTTCAAAGAGACCCGAGTCCATCCCATTGTGAGGAAACGTCCGCGTCGATGAAAAAGTCATTGAGCCATACTTTCAGGTATATTCTTTATTGGATATCACCTAAGGCGTTGGTTGCAGTGGCGAGATGCTTTGCTTGAGCAAAACAAGGCTTTGCTGGCTCACGCCGATGAGGCCACGCCGCGTGGCATCGAAATCAACCAGAATGGAGATGACCACGGTGATCAAGATCGGCAGGATGGCTTGGGAGAAGGCCGTCCGCTTTCCGGTCGCACCGGCAGCGTAACCCGTGGCCCAACAACCGCAGCATGCAACCAGCAACACCAGTAGCCAAACGGAGCCGGGGACGTGGTTCCTCATTGCCGCCAAACGAGTGGAGTCAAGGTCAATCGTTTCGTTGAGCGAAGTGACGAACGTCGCGGTCATGGGCGTTGGCAATGCTTTTCCTGTTTCGACCGCATGGCTCCAAAGCTGTTGCTGAATCCGGGCCGAGCTCTGTTCGGTAGTGGCAATTTTCGTCGCGTCGTTTCCAGCCTCGTAAAATTCCAATCGAACATCGACATAGTTCCGCAACAGATTTTCCACCTCGGTGTGGCGTGGCTCCGGCAGGAATGCGGCACGAAGGAACGTAGTGCCAATTGAATTCGCCTCCTGCACCACAAGATCGCGGCGGGTATCATAACGCTGCACCGCCATGGCGAAGGTGAAGCCGAGCAGCAGTGCAAGTAGTCCCAGCACGGCACCTTGGAGGGTTCCGATCTGGCCTTTACGCGCCTCGTCACTGGTCCCGTGCAGACGCAAGCCCAACCTGAATCCCCATTCAGCAAGCAGCAATAACAGTCCCGTGACGATGAAAATCACGCGCCACTGACTGGAAAAGACATGGCTAATTAATTCGTCCATTATTTTTTCTCGATTTGCCAGGGTTATTGAAACCTGGAATAAAAATAAAGGTGATCGGCTTTCTGGTAGGAAAGTCGGGCGGACCGGGGTGGCCTGGGCGTTTTTTAGTAAACGCCAGCCGGATTATGGCGCAGACACCCCCGCAATGGCACGGTTCATGGCCCACCGTCTCCAACGGATATAGGGAATGCACACGAGTGCCGAGGCGAACAGGTACGCCGCCACGAGCGCCAAGGTTCTAGGCCCCCGGACATTGGCCGCTATCAGCAGGGCCAGGCCAATATGCCGCGTCGCACAGGACACGGCCAGGGAACTGCGATGCCCCTCGTCCGGTCCGCCCAGCCAGTGTCCAATGGCTAAGGCCAGCCCGGTAAAGCTGGCAAAGGCGAGTAGTGAAGGCAACCCGATTTCGGCGATTTGACGCCAATTGGTAAAAATGAACGCTAGTGCGCCGAGCGTCAGCAGCACACCGGCAACACGCATGATGGGGTCACCCAGCCGCTCGGCCCAAGCTAGGGCAAATTCACGTAGCGCCATTCCTACCGCAAGCGGCAGTAAAAACGTCTTCAGGATGGTGGCGGCGACTCGTCCGATATCGATGTCGGCCTCGACGGGAAGCAGTGGTTGCAGCAGGGCCAGCGAGGCAGGCACGGTGAGTATCGCGGCCAGCGAAGTCGCCACCACGAGACTAAACACATAGGAGGGGTCGCCGCCGAGCTTGATGAGCTTGCGTGGCAGAAGCGGCGCACCAGCCGAAATGGAAAGGAACAAAAGCCCGATCTTGGTGGCGCGGGGCAGGTCGAGCGCCAACGTCATGGCGATGGCCACGAGTGGCACCAGCACATACATCGCCAGAAAAGATCGGGCGAGCAGAGTGGGGTGCCGCCATATCCAAAACAAATCCTCGCGGGTGGCGCTGAGTCCCGT
>QJPH01000505.1 GCA_003242955.1 Candidatus Methylumidiphilus alinenensis | reverse complement strand
TCCCTTGACCAGCCAAATACGCCCTCAGTTAATCGAGGATCGCCCCCACAATACTTCAGTGACATCTCGGCCATGAAATCCCGACGCTGTGGCCCGCTCATTTTTGATGCGGCCAAGCGTATGTCAACGATTTGCTCTTGGATCAAATTGGCAGGGGAAAACGGCAATGTAGCCCATCGATCGGTTTCATTAATGGCTAATCCCCCGGTTAGATCATGCTCAAGGGGCGATATGGTTTCTTGGCTCATTGGGATTCCCTTTAGTGGACCCTTAGGTGATTTCCAATAATGAATCCACCAATACCGAAATGAATTGTCCACGAAAATCACGAACAATTCCTCCGCAAATATCCTTGCCAAGCTGGGGCTTGGCGTTCCTTCCAGGAGCGCCAAGCCCCAGCTTGGCCTTTGGATGGGATGTTCTTTATTGCATATCACCTTAGCAAGGTGGGCTATACCGTTCTACCCGTTCCAATGCTTCAACTCAATGCTCATCATTAAAAAAACACCAACGCACCATGACCGACTCGCCTTGCAACATCCTCCTAGTCGAAGACGACACCGACCTGCGCGAAAGCATTCTCCGCTATCTGGCATTAGAGGGAATACATGCGACGGGGGCGGCTATGCCAAGGAATTTTATCTTCGTTTGGGTCAAGCTTCTTTTGATGTAGCCATCCTCGACATTGGCCTGCCCGACCAATCAGCAGCAATTCTCATTTTGGCAAAGATTGATAAGGGCGGGTTTGGAACCCGCCCCTACGCAAGAAATTTATTTTCATATTATCAATGAATTATAAACGGGATACGGAACAACGATTCGTAGGGGCGGGTTCCAAACCCGCCCGGTTCTGTTCAAAATGAGAATTGCTGACCAATCAGGCTTTGTACTGGCCGATTATCTCCGCCAGAACACCGACTCGGGCATTATCATCCTGACTGCACACAGCGCCATTCAGGAAAAGGTTCAAGGGTATGCAGCCGGTGCCGACCTGTACTTGGTTAAACCCGTGGACATGGAAGGACTATCGGCGGCGATCAAAAGCATGGCATCGCGACGCACTGGAAATTTGGATGAACCCAGGGCATCGCCGAATCTCTGGTTGCTTGACCGTTCCGCCTGGCGTCTAATCTCGCCCAGCGGAACCAGCATCATGCTCACTGGCAAAGAATACACCTTCTTGTCACTGCTCGCCCTGGCAGACAGAAAACAGCTTGGACGCAGAGAATTATTGGAGGCAATGGGTTATCGCGATGATGCCTATGTCGGGCGGGCTTTGGACAATATAGTCCTGCGCATCCGCAATAAAATCCGCGATCAAACCGGAATGGATGATGTCATCCATACCTTTCACAGTGTCGGCTTCTGCTTTTCCGCCGAGTTGCAGGTTCGCTAGTCTGTTACATTCCGTTACATCTCATGACATTTTAAGAATTGTGCAATTCTTAAAACAAGCTTAAAACTATATCAAGCAGAGAACATTGCCACCGATAGGCGGCATTCTCCGACCCTGCCGGTATGACGGCTGTGTCAACAGCATTGGGTGCCTTGCGCCCTAGCATCACGGTTCATCGTACCCGGTACAACCTCTCAATGCCATATAAGTTAAGAAAAAGCTCGTCGTTCCGGCAGGGATCGCCGGAACCTAGGCTCCATGGATGGCATAGATTGTTGGCATCCCCCGGCGATCCCTGCCGGGGCAGGCTCTGCAATCTGGATTCCGGCGGTCCATGCCGGAATGACGGCTTAACTTAATGGCAGTGGGTACAACCTCAGGAATCATCTCGAAGGTATCGCCATGAAAATAGTATCGTTTACTCCATTGCCATTGCTCTTGGCCTGCTGCGCAGGTCTGGTCGCGCTGTTGGCACCCGGCTTCGCGGCAAGCGCGTCCAACGCTGTGCTGGCCGAACCGATTAACGCAAGCTATCCCGCCGCTTGCGGCGGTGGGCCGGTGCAGACCGGCCTGTGCCTGCTCGGCAGCACCTCGCCG
>QJPH01000447.1 GCA_003242955.1 Candidatus Methylumidiphilus alinenensis | reverse complement strand
TTTTTAACCCTAAAAAATAAAGGAAAAAGGCGACACCGGCAAACACATAATAGCCAGCCAGCCAAAAACCCGACAAATACAGCGAGCCCAGCAGGCTCAGCTTGATTTTGCGCTCGACGAGCATGTCCTTGAACATGATTTGATACATCGGAAACAGCAGGGCTGCGCCCAGCAGCATGGCGGGGACGAGCAAGGCGGGGAACACGAAGCTTGCCAGGGTGGACACGCCGATGCTAAGCCCCGAGAGGGCAAGATAGCGATTGGTGGTTTTCTCGGTTTCATTCAGCAGGGGAAGCGTCGAGTCGTCTTCCACCAGCGCAGCCATCTGTTGCCGTCGGGTTGCGCTGCCACTGAATAAGGGATCGATTTTCTGTTGAATGAATTGCTGGCAGGCTCGGTCGGCTTTTGCCATGAAGCCCGGCATGGAGCCAGGGGGTTTTGACCCGAGGTCTGGCATGGCGTCAGAACTGAGGGCTTCAACCAGGTTTTTGGGCTGCCGGAGCTGGCGATAGGTCTTGATGCCGGCGCATAACAGGCCACCGCCGAGGATTGCCGCTTGAATGAACACAGGCTAGCCCCTCCACAGCAAGGTGGCCAGCTCGCCGGGCTTGTCCAATTCAGCCGGGAAGTCGTGATAAACGACATTTTTCCCCTGCCGTTGGAAAACCACTTGCCCGGTGCCTTCATCCCAACTGACAATGTCCTCGCGGCGCACCTTGCCCACCGGGCTGTCGAGCACCAGGCGCACGCCGTTGGTCCAGGAGCCCGTCGTCCAGTACAACTCGTCCACCAACCGGAACAGGCGCTTTAACGGCACGCGAAAACTGGCCGAGTAGCTGATGGGGTCGGGGATGAACAGGTTAATGGGGTTGGAGCGCAGCGCGTCGAGCTTGCGCAACAGCGCGGTCAACACCTGCACATGGTCGTTAATCCCGCGCAGAATCGGGAACTGGCTGTAGGTCCTGACGCCCGCCGCCTGTAGGCGTTTGATCACCGCAACCATGGGTTCTTCGATTTCATACGGGTGGACCACGTGGATATAAATGCGCACCTGGTGTTGGCCTAACAGACTTGCCACTGCCTCTGACACTACGCTGGGGGCAAACACCAAGTTGCGGCTGTGGATGCGGATATCGGTGACGTGCGTTTCCTGCCCCAGGCGTTCAAACAGGGAGGTCAGCTTACGGAACGGGATGGTGAGCGGGTCGCCGCCGGACAGGATCAGCTCGGTGATTTCAGGGCGCTTGCCAAGGTAGGCCAGGACTCGGTCGATGCGCTCTTCCAAAGGGGGCAGCGGGTTGCCCTGAATATCGCTGAGCACATCCTGGCGAAAGCAGTACATGCAATGCCCCGCGCATTTGTCGGTGACCAAAAACAATGCCCGGTTGGCGTATTTGTGGATCAGCACATTGCTAAGGCCTTCGGGCATGTTGGTTTGGTCTTCGACAAAATCGGGGACTTCATGGGCGGTGCGCAGGTCCAGCCGGTCGGCGGTCGGGTAAACCACGCGGTACAACGGCCCGTCCAGATGTCCCAGGGCTGCGTATTCTTCCTGCACCAGTTTTTGATAAGGCGGCGGGACTTTTATTGGCAGCACATTCAGTGCTTTGGCTTTTTCATTAAACAGCTTGACTTGCACGGGGGTGATGAAGGTCATGGGTTTGCTCCTGAATAAGGTGCTTCCGAAGAATGTAAGGGTAGAAGGCTACAAAATTGTTGGGAGCATCCCGCTTGCGATGATGGGTCAGAAGGCGTTGGGAATTCATCAATGACCAATGCGTAAGGGGGGGGTACGCCGATTATAATACACGCGGCGCAGTTTTCAGCTTTTGAGAACAGTTGAAGTTTTGGTGTCATCCGCGTTTGCATTTTGCTTTTGAAGTGGGCGGGGGAGGTCGAGGGCGCGAGAAGAACATATCCGCCCCGTCGCCAAAGCGACAGTGTCAGGATCGTCGCCGCCTGACCTGTTGTGAACGGCGCGGAATACACATACTGCTTGC
>QJPH01000040.1 GCA_003242955.1 Candidatus Methylumidiphilus alinenensis | reverse complement strand
TTTTGATGCCTAAAAAATAAAGGAAAAAAGCGACACCGGCAAACACATAATAGCCAGCCAGCCAAAAACCCGACAAATACAGCGAGCCTAGCAGGCTCAGCTTGATTTTGCGCTCGACGAGCAAGTCCTTGAACAGGGCTTGATACATCGGAAACAGCAGGGCTGCGCCCAGCAGCATGGCGGGGACGAGCAAGGCGGGGAACACGAAGCTTGCCAGGGTGGACACGCCGATGCTAAGCCCCGAGAGGGCAAGATAACGATTGGTGGTTTTCTCGGTTTCATTCAGCAGGGGAAGCGTCGAGTCGTCTTCCAGCAGCGCAGCCAACTGTTGTCGCCGGGTTGCGCTGCCACTGAATAAGGGATCGATTGTCTGTTGCATAAATTGCTGGCAGGCTCGGTCGGCTTTGGCCATGAAGCCCGGCATGGCGCCGGGGGGTTTTGCCCTGGAACCCGGCAGGGTGTCGGTACTGAGGGCTTCAACCAGGTTTTTGGGCCGCCGGAGCTGGCGGTAGGTCTTTATGCCGGCACATAACAGGCCGCCGCCGAGGATTGCCGCTTGAATGAACACAGGCTAGCCCCTCCACAGCAAGGTGGCCAGCTCGCCGGGCTGGTCCAGTTCAGCCGGGAAGTCGTGATAAACGACATTTTTCCCCTGCCGTTGGAAAACCACCCGCCCGGTGCCTTCATCCCAGGTGACAATGTCCTCGCGGCGCACCTTGCCCACCGGGCTGTCGAGCACCAGACGCACGCCGTTGGTCCAGGAGCCCGTCGTCCAGTACAACTCGTCTACCAACCGGAACAGGCGCTTTAACGGCACGCGAAAACTGGCCGAGTAGCTGATGGGGTCGGGGATGAACAGGTTGATGGGGTTGGAGCGCAGTGCGTCGAGCTTGCGCAATAACGCGGTCAGCACCTGCACATGGTCGTTGATCCCGCGCAGGATCGGGAACTGGCTGTAAGTCCTCACGCCCGCCGCCTGCAGGCGTTTGATTACCGCAACCATGGGGTCGTCGATTTCATACGGGTGGACCACATGGATATAAATGCGGACACGGTGTTGACCTAACAGGCTTGCCACTTCCTCGGACACCACGCTGGGGGCAAACACCAGGTTGCGGCTGTGGATGCGGATATCGGTGACTTGCGTTTCCTGCCCCAGGCGTTCAAACAGGGAGGTCAGCTTACGGAATGGAATGGTGAGCGGGTCGCCGCCGGATAGGATCAGTTCGGTGATTTCAGAGTGCTTGCCAAGGTAGGCCAAGACACGGTCGATGCGCTCTTCCAAAGGGGGCAGCGGGTTGCCCTGGATATCGCTGAGCACATCCTGGCGAAAGCAGTACATGCAATGACCCGCGCATTTGTCGGTGACCAAAAACAACGCCCGGTTGGCGTATTTGTGGATCAGCACATTGCTGAGGCCTTCGGGCATGTTGGTTTGGTCTTCGACAAAATCGGGAACTTCATGGGCGGTGCGCAGGTCCAGGCGGTCGGCGGTCGGGTAAACCACTCGGTACAACGGCCCACCCAGATGCCCCAGAGCCTCATATTCCTCCTGCACCAGTTTTTGATAAGGCGGCGGGACTTTGATCGGCAACACATTCAGCGCTTTGGCTTTTTCGTTGAACAGCTTGACTTGCCCGGCGGTGATGAAGGTCATGGTTTTGCTCCTGGATAAGGCCGTTCCGAAGAATTTTCGGGTAGAAAGCGAGAAAGTTGATGGGGGGCATCCCGCTTGCGATGATGGGTCAGAAGGCGTTAGGCATTTATCAGTGACCAATGCGAAGGGGGAGTGGAACGTGGATTATACTAAACGCGGCGCAGTTTTCGGTTTTCGAGGACCGCTGAAGCTTCGGTGTCATCCGCGTTTGCATTTTGCTTTTGAAGTGGGCGGGGGAGGTCGAGGGCGCGAGAAGAACATATCCGCCCCGTCGCCAAAGCGACAGTGTCAGGATCGTCGCCGCCTGACCTGTTGTGAACGGCGCGGAATACACATACTGCTTGC
>QJPH01000110.1 GCA_003242955.1 Candidatus Methylumidiphilus alinenensis | reverse complement strand
GCAATGTCGAGCGGGGCGACGGGGGCCGGACGGCTTGCACCACGCCGGGTTGGAACACCGGGGGGCTGGAACAAACCGACACACCGCGAACGACAACCAAAGCCCAAAAAAGCACGTGGTGCAAACGGATGCTTTCCCTTCCAGCACAGCCACGGCCAAATAACGCCGTGGACCCTGCCGCCCGGCGCGCTTTTGCTCTTTCTTCGACGCGCCCAACGCCCTAGCTAAGGGGCGCGGGTGGGCGGAACCAGGGGGAAACAGGCCAAAGCATAACCCCGCGTCCCCTTGAGCGCCGGGTTGGGCTGCTGCGCCAGGAGAGGAAGCCGGGGTCGCATGGCTTTTGCTCTTTTTTAAATTCACGGTAAGGTGCTACTTGGCTTGCGTCTGTTGCGACCTACGACACTTACCCCAACCTACGGCCCTGATAGCGACATAAATTAGAAGGTAAAATGCAAGATTAGATACTATGAGTACGCTTATTAGTTCAAGGTCGGATGCAAAGCCGGGATTATTATCCCCTAATATATGATTGAAATAAGACCACAGTGTTTCTGAAAATGGGATGAAAAAGATAACATTAAACCATATGAATGTAAAAGCAAAAGCCATAATCATGCTAAATATTACGGTTATGCATCCCTTTGACTTCATTTTACAATTACTTTACCGTATGCTAAAAAACTTGTGCTAGGAATTGTTTCTTGTTTTGTACCTTTTAGCATTACGCGAAGACGCTGAAAATCAGAGATGCTTTCTATGGTTATACAACCTTGACTAATTCCTAGAGTTCCTTTTGGGTGGATTCTAAAATTTCCTCTTTTTACATGATTGCAAAATGTTTCATCGTCAATTTTTCCATCAATAGCATACAATGCAAACCAATTGTCGTGGGAGTTAAAAAGATCGCGTAATGGCCCAAGAAACCCACCTGATTGACGGTCAATGATGTAATATGTACCCGGAGGAATTGGGCCATTTTGCAAGCAAGCGGCACTTTTTAAATTTGCGTAAGCACCCAATCCTGAAAATGCGGGAAAAGATTGCCCTCCGCATTTTAACGCGCTCATTTGTTTGCCGTTTAGCTCAAAGCTACAATCGATCATGAGCTTTTCCTCATTTGTTGCAAAATAAGAAAATTAATTTCGAATATCTCCTGTCGTGAGACTGGAACAGCCCCAGTTGGTCAGAATACTCAACAAACCCCGAAATGGCAAGCGACTAATCTAACGCACCGGGTTAAGCAGGAAAACTGCGTGGCTAGAACGGATGCTTACCGACCAGCACAGCCTCAAGCTCAAAGTTTCCAGCGAACCTGCCCGCCCGACGCGCTCTTGCTCTTTCTTCGACGCGCCCAACGCCCGAGCCAAGGGGCGCGGGCGGACAAAACTAGGGGAAAACAGGCCAAAGCATAACCCCGCGTCCCCTTGAGCGCCGGGTTGGGCTGCTGCTCAGGGATGGGAATCCGGGGCCGCATGGCTCTTGCTTTTTAATCTATTTTTTAATAAAAAAACTAAACGCAAATCAATTTTTTATCATTTGAATGAAACAATATAATAAAATCTAGCTCTTCGTATAATAGGCATATATTATAAAATACTTAATAAATCAATATGACAATCAAAAAAACATTTTTAACTCGTTTGCCGAGCTGGTTGGAGCCTTAAATCTAATTTTTTATTAAAACAAACTAAACGCAAATCAATTCTTTATCAATAGAGTGAAACAATATAATAAAACCTAGCTCTTCCTATAATATGTATACAAGACTTGTTCCTGAACCTGTTCATGCTTTCAATACTGCTTTATAATACGGTATTTAAGCTCTACAATAAATAGATAACTCATGGCCTACGAAAAATTTAAAAAACTGGATGGCAAGAAACATGATCGCATGATTAAAGCCACCATTGGCATAAGCCTGGCAAAATTCAACATACTACTCGTAGCCTTCACGGCGGCTTACGATGCCGTCCAATTGGAAAGATGCCAGAAGGGCGAAATCAAGAACGTTTCAAAGGGC
>QJPH01000041.1 GCA_003242955.1 Candidatus Methylumidiphilus alinenensis | reverse complement strand
TCGGACTGGACGTAAACTTGGTTAATCCTTGGGAAACCAATTAGCCGTGTCAGGCACGGCTAATAGCAGAATCGGCCTTTGGTGTTGGTTCGTCATTCCGGCAGGGAATGCAGGAATCCAGCATAGTCGAGTAGTGTGGGTAAACAGCTTTATCGTTTGCCTACGCGTAACAGGTGTAATCGGTGGGCAAGCAAAAAGACGCTTGCCCACCCTACCTAGGCTCGATGCCAAAGCGGCTTGGCCGGTTAAGCTTGAGGTCAAGCTGCCGAGATGAGTGATGACACCACCCCCGTCATCCACATCCAAGCCGTTAGCCTACGTTACGGCAACACCCTCGCGCTAGCGGATCTGAGCCTAGACATTCCGTCAGGTCAACGGGTGGGTTTGATCGGCCCGGACGGTGTCGGTAAATCCAGCCTGATGGCTTTGATTACTGGCGCACGGGTTATGCAACAGGGTCACATTGAGGTGTTAGGCGGCGACATTGCTGACACGGCGCACCGCCGTGCCGTCTGTCCGCGCATCGCTTATATGCCGCAGGGCTTGGGCAAAAACCTATACGACACTTTGTCGGTGTTCGAGAATGTCGATTTCTTTGGTCGCTTGTTCGGGCAGCTCGAAGCCGAGCGCCAGCAGCGCATCGGCGAACTGTTAGCCAGTACCGGGCTGGAACCGTTCCGCGACCGTCCGGCGGGCAAGCTGTCCGGCGGCATGAAACAGAAGCTCGGCCTGTGCTGCGCGTTGATCCATGACCCGGATTTGTTGGTGTTGGACGAGCCGACCACGGGTGTCGATCCGCTGTCCCGCGCCCAGTTCTGGGATTTAATTGACCATTTGCGGGAACGCCGCAGCGGAATGAGTGTATTGGTTTCAACAGCCTACATGGACGAAGCAGAGCGTTTCGACTGGCTGGTGGCGATGGATGACGGCAAGATACTCGCCACTGGCACTCCCTCTGAATTACGGGAACGTAGTAAAACCGACACGCTGGAAGCGGCATTTATCAGCCTGTTGCCAGAGGAAAAACGCCGGGATCATAAAACCTTGGTGATACCCCCTCGCACCAACACTGGCACGGCGGAAATCGCCATTGAGGCGGAGAATCTGACCATGCGTTTCGGCGATTTTACCGCCGTGGATCATGTCAGCCTGCGCATCGAGCGTGGCGAAATCTTCGGCTTTCTCGGCTCCAATGGCTGCGGCAAATCGACAACGATGAAAATGCTGACCGGCCTATTGCCGCCGACTGAAGGCACGGCAAAGTTGTTTGGTCAGGTCGTCGATGCCAACAATCTCGCCACGCGCCAGCGCGTCGGTTATATGTCCCAAGCATTCTCGCTGTATGCCGAACTGACCGTGCGGCAAAACCTTGAACTACACGCGAAGCTGTTCCATTTGCCCGAAACCGGGATTGCCGCTCGCGTCACCGAGGTGGCCGAGCGTTTCCAACTTAGCACCGTCATGGATGCGCTACCCGATGCACTGCCCTTAGGGATACGCCAACGCCTATCCTTGGCCGTGGCGGTGATTCATAAACCGGACTTGTTGATCCTCGACGAGCCGACCTCGGGCGTCGATCCCATCGCCCGCGACCTTTTTTGGGAGCTATTGGTCGAACTGGCCCGCCGCGACCAAGTCACGATCTTCATTTCCACCCATTTCATGAACGAGGCCGAACGCTGCGACCGTATCTCGCTGAT
The DNA here is from genome assembly GCA_003242955.1 of Candidatus Methylumidiphilus alinenensis. Lineage (GTDB taxonomy): Bacteria > Pseudomonadota > Gammaproteobacteria > Methylococcales > Methylococcaceae > Methylumidiphilus > Methylumidiphilus alinenensis. The sequence continues at coordinate 335 of QJPH01000041.1, read as the reverse complement.
GCATGGCGGCAAGGTTCTTGCTAGCGATGCACCCGCCGCGCTGGTCAAGCAAAGCGGCGAGGCGACGTTGGAAGCGACTTTTATTGCTTATTTGAAAAAAGCCAGTGGTGCGGATTCCGTCATTCCGGCTGGGACGCCGGAATCCAGTCACACGGATGTGAATCAACCCACCGCCGACAGCCCTCAATCAAGCACTCATGCAAATGACAAGTTACCGTCCATGGCACTGGATTCCGGCATTCCCTGCCGGAATGACGAACACACTACTGATCCAACAGTATTGGGGCTTCCCCCGCCCACTCCCCGTTTCAGCTTGTTGCGATTGTTCAGCTACA
>QJPH01000042.1 GCA_003242955.1 Candidatus Methylumidiphilus alinenensis | reverse complement strand
GGATGTTTAAGTGAGGCGGAAACGCGCATCGGGAAGGTGTTGATTGTGTAAAGTTGATTCTGTAAAGCAGCCGATAAAAACGAGCCTTTATAAAAAAGCCGCAGCTTGTAAATTTTATTTATCGCTTGCGGCTTTTTTATGGTTGATTAAGGTTAATATATTGTTTGAATATGACAACAAGGATGTATTATTGTTGTCGGCATAACGATGATTCTCTGCCGGTATTGTCTGTGAAGTCATTGACAGGGGTTTATTTACTGCGGATTGCAAGCATCATTGAAGAATTCACATGTTGGATACAATTAGCTTTGGCGACTTCATCAGGCAGGAATATGGGCTTTCCTTGGTCGGTGATTTAAAAACCGATGGCGGGTTTCATTAGACATTATCAAAAACCACTTGCCGATCCAGCAGCGGCGTGACCACTGGCTAAGTTTTTGATAATGTCTATTATTTAGGCACGACGGAGGATAAGAAAGGCAGGAAGCCGTTTCGCTATTGTGTCCATTTGGACGATCCGCCTAACATTTACTATAACGATCTGAAGCGCGGCTTTCGCGGCACTTGGTATCCGCAAGGGTATGAGGCGCTGGATGAGGCCGAGCAGGTCCGGCGGCGGCGTGAATTTGGGTTGCGTAAACTCAGGCAGGATGCCGAGACTCAAGAGAAGCAAGCCCGGTCGGCAAAGCTGGCGCGGGATTTGTGGGCCAGGGCGGTTTCAGCCGGTGGCCATCACCCCTATCTTGTCCGTAAAGCGGTTGATGCCCACCGGGTTCGTCAACTGCCCAAATGGCAAAAGCGCAGTTATCAGGAGGACGGTGCTTTTGAGACGGTCATCGTTGAAGATGTCCTGTTGATACCCATGTACGATGAAAAAGGCGAGCTTTGGAACGTACAGGCTATTTTTCCAGAATTCAATGAAGCTCTGGGCCGTGATCGGGACTTCCTTCCAAGGGCGCGAGTCACGGGCTTGTTTCATTGGATGGGTCCGCGCACCCGTACTGTTTATTTGGCGGAAGGCTACGCGACGGCGGCGAGTGTTTTTGCGGCGACCGGCCAGCGGGTGTTGGTGTGCTTTTCGGCGGGCAACCTTCCTGCCGTGGCTCTGGCGGTTCGTGCGGCGATGCCCGATGTGCAAATTGTCGTTTGTGCGGATAATGATTTGCCTGACAAGAATGGCCGTCGGCCGGGGATCGACAAGGCGGAGGAAGCGGCGGCCCTGGTCGGGGGCATTGTGGCAATGCCCCCAATCAAGGGCGCGGATTTCAATGATTACGCGGCGATTCTGAAAACATCCAACAAAGGCCCGTTGAAAATTTTCGCGTAGCGAAAATCAGGCGGCTTCTTTGTTGTCGTAAATCGACCCATGCAAGAGGGCAATCGAAATATCTATTTGTTGCTCAAGCAATTCGGATAGGGCCATGGCAAGCTCCCCGGTTATTTGATCGTCCCCCTCATCCTGTGCGCCTAGTTTCGATAACCCGGTAAGCACCCGCTTTACGCGGGTCAGGTTATGGGTTATCTCGTCGGCGTAACAGATTTGCTCATTCGGATAAATGGATTCGAGGACTCTGGTTTTCGTGGCGGGGGTGATGCTTTGCAGCAAGGCGTTATTAGGCGTGGTATGGTTGTTCATGAGTTTGGCTTCTTTGTTTAATTAGAGCCGTCGCGGTCGCTTCCTACGGCGATGTGGCGGCGGCTGGAACGAGGGTAGGAAACCGGAACAAAGGCACCGGCCAAGCCGAAACTTGCCCCGCCCAGCCACCATTGATAGGCAGATTTTGGGCAAAGAAAAAGCGCCGGTTGGCGCTAGTGCGCCTTTGTTAAACAGGTTCCTACACCCGGCCACTTTGTTAAGTGGCGATGGAATTATAGCATTAAGTCACTGGAGCGAGGGGGAAACACACCCGTTTTTCGCGACGCGAAAAATGGCGCATTAAAATCAGACAATAACAGCAGGGTCATATTTTCGCGTCGCGAAAATTGGTGTCCCCCTCTTTCTGTGGAAAGATACAAGGATAGGCGTATCCATAAACCACGGTGTCGTAG
>QJPH01000043.1 GCA_003242955.1 Candidatus Methylumidiphilus alinenensis | reverse complement strand
AGGAATACCTCCCTAGGGAATTGGCCGGGCGGGACAGCAACCGCCTCACCGTCACCGCCCACTCTCGTGATGACAATGCGCTGTTTCTTGAGGGTCTCGAACTCTTCCTAAAGGAAGCCCGCACCCTTGCCAAATTCGACCATGAGAATATTGTCCGTGTGCGCAATGTGCTGGAGGAAAACGGCACAGCCTACCTAATCATGAATTTCTACGAAGGCACAACCCTTGCCGCCCATCTGGAACAAAAAGGGGGGCGCTTGCCGGAAAAAACAGCGATATCCATCCTATTGCCGGTGCTAGACGGGCTGCGCGAAGTCCACAGCAAAGGCTTTCTGCATCGGGATATCAAGCCGCAGAATATCTACCTGACCAAATCGGGTACGCCCATCCTGTTGGATTTTGGTTCTGCCCGGATGCTCATGGGTGGGAGGGCCCGAAGCATGACGGTGTTAATGACCCCTGGTTACACGCCCTTCGAGCAATATCACCGTAAAGGGCTGCAAGGCCCTTGGACAGACATTTATGCCTGCGGCGCGACGCTTTACCAGATGCTGACGGGCGTAGTTCCCATTGAGGCCACTGAACGGGCAGACAAAGACACGCTCCAACCTCCAGAAAGGCTGGCATCTGGCATTTCCCCCCAAGTATCTAATATGGTCATGCGGGCGCTCGCAATGAACCGAGAGGCCAGGCCATCCACGGTGGTTGAATTCATGGATGCCCTCATCCAGGCCAAACGCAGCACACCAACACCCATCCCCTTAGAGAGCAACAAAACCGACGAAAAAAGCAAGGAAACAGCAACAAGAAACCCCCTGCCCGAAGCTCAAGAAGAGACGTTTTCCCCGTATTTCAAGGCCGCACTTGGCAAAGAAAGTGTTTCGTATTACTTGAACATATTTTCTAAGTTTAATTCGAACTGGCTGGAATTATTGAAACCGTCTTGGAACACGGCTGGTTTTATTTTTAACGTCTTTTGGCTTTTCAATAAGAGAATATTTGGGCTAGGGGTGCTGTTTTTTCTTATTCCCATTGTGATGATGATAATTTTTAATAGCAAAATTATTGGATTATTATGTTGGTCAACCCTAGCATTAATAATCGGCTGTTACGGCAATGCGTTCTATTTTCATGCCTTATCGCGACGAATTTTCAATATTGAGAAGCAATTCCCTGGCAATCGTTTGCACCCCTTAAAATTGGTGCGTTTGGCTACCGCCAATGAATCGAGCATCCTTATCCCATTCATTTATTTTCTAATCGCCTTAGTTGCCTTCTATTCTCAGGGAGAATTTCATCAGTGGTTTTTGAAAAAACCAGAAATAAATGCAACTTTATCCGGTAAACCCTCTAAACAAAGCCATCTCCACACCAGCGACGATTCGCTAAACGAAAATACCGAAACAAAACTTTCCTACGATACCTACCAATACAAAGAAAAAGCCGATCAATTGCTTAAAAACTCCGATTGGCCAGCCTTATTGGAACACGCAAAAAAATGGTGTAATCTAGATCGGGCAAACCCAGAAGCATGGTTGGCTTTTGGCATCGCCAACTTTGAACTCGGTCAATTTTCTTTGGCCCAACCCGCCTTTGAAACTTACTTCAGGTTGAAACCTGAGGATAATGACAATGTTCTTGGATATTTAGTCAAGACGTATTTGAAACTCAAAAAATCAGCGGCGGCAGAACGATCATTGCTTAAAGTGATAGCCCTACGTTCCAAGTTCAACCGGCCCAGATCGACGGATGACGCTTTTTTTTATAACGAACTCGGTAATATTTATTTCTCATCCCCTGAAAAGCTCCAAGGGGCATTACAACTGTACCAACAAGCGCTTGAAATTGAACCGGATAACGAAACAATCAAAGCCAATGTGGATGTCACTTTAAAAGCCTTGGCTCAACAAAGCGGTGCGGAACCGCCGATTTCCAATGTCACCGCTGAAAATGTTTTGCCCAATGACAGTCTATCCGCTGCCGCTGCATCCGGGGACATCCCGGCAGCCCAACTCTTACTTGCCAAAGGCGCGGATATCAATAAAGGGGAATTGGGCAG
>QJPH01000511.1 GCA_003242955.1 Candidatus Methylumidiphilus alinenensis | reverse complement strand
AGCGGAGGGCTTCGGGAATGTTGCCCCAAGAACCCCCGCGAATCACCCGCCGGGCTGAAGCACATTTCGTGCCATCTTCAAATATGCTGCCGTCATTCGGTGCGCCCTGATAGGTATCATGATAGCAATCCTGCACCCATTCCCAAACATTGCCCAAGGTATTATACAGCCCTAAAGGGTTGGGTTTAAAGGCATCCACCGGGGCCGTGAACGGAAAATCATCCGCACATTTAAACGGCTCCCAGGTGATGCCGCCAAAAGCACCCTTAATTTTAGCCTCGTTTTTCTGGTCGAACACGTTGGCATAGGTGCAGGCCGCATCGGGTTCGCCTGGTGGGTTTTCGGCCCAAAACCTGGGCGTGGTCGTGCCTGCGCGGGTGGCATATTCCCATTCCGCCTCGGACGGCAGCCGATACGGCTTGCCGGTGCGCTCGGACAGCCATTGCGTATAGGCCACCGCATCATCCCAACTGATATTGATGACCGGTCGATTGCCGCGCCCCCAGCCTTGATCGTTGGGTTTGTCGCGACCGGTGGCGGCGGCAAACAAATCATACTCGTCAAAGCTGACTTCATAGCGGCCCATCGCAAAGGCTTTGGCAAACCGGACGGTGTGAACGAGTTTCTCATCAGTCTCACCGTTGACATCGCCCATTTGGAAATCACCTGCCGGGATAGTGACCATGGCCGGTTCGGTCAAGGGCCAGAGGTGGTATTGAACCAATAGGGCCTTGGTTGCCAAGGGGGGCGGATAGGACGAGCGGCTGAGCTGGAAAAACAGTCCCAGCCCTAGAACCAAGCCGATGCCTGAAACGGCCCAACCGACTTGCATCCATCGGCTTTTGTTGTTGCAGGCCGCCAAATAGGCTTGCGCGGTTGCCGAGCGCGGTTCGGCCGCTTGACTATAGCCCTTCAGCAGGTTCCCGGTGCGCAAGCCTGCGTCCGGCTTTCCGGCCTTGTCCCATTCACCGGCGACTAGCTCCAAATCGCGGCGCAAACGCAGTGCCTTGGCCGCGTCTAATATCCACAGACGCAAGCGCTCCCAGCCGTTCAAAACCGTTTCATGCGACACTTCCAGCGTGGCTTGGTTTTGTTCCCCCTTGCCGGACACCAACAGCCGCGCGGATGTCAGGGCGGCGGCCAGTTTTTTCATGTCCCCAGTCAGGTCTTTTTGTAACGCTCGGCGGCGGGTGGCGACTTCTTGCTCATTGACTTCGACCAAATGCGCGAACAGCTTGGGCAAGGCGGTGTCTAGGTCTAGGGTGTTTTTCAGCCCGGCCAATGCGGTGTTGGCACGTTTTTGGATGGACCCGGTCACGCCGCCCAGGCTTTCATAGGCGGCGATGCTAAGGTAGTGCGAAGGCAGTTCCTGTTCGTATAATTGATTGAGCGTGTAAGCGATCAGTGCCATCGCCCCCGGTCCCCGGCCTGCCTCGTCCAGCAGCTTGGTTGCCAAGCCGTCTTGTAGTTCCACACCGGCCGCTTCGGCAGGGCGGGTAATCATTTGATGAATCGCGCCGGTCCCCGGCAAGTCGAGCGGGAAAGTGCCGCGATCTTGGCGCAGCAGGTTGGCGAGGATGGGTTCGGCAATCGCGGTGGCATAAAAATCGGCGCGCAAGGTCACCACTGCCCGGATGCGCGGCAGCGACACGACACGCTCCAACCACTGGATAAAATCGCTCGTATCAGTGGCTTTGCATTGGGTGAACAATTCTTCAAACTGGTCGATGACCAGTAATAACTCTTTGGCTGGCGGATGGTTTGCCAGCAGGGTGTCCAGATGGCGTTGTGCAAGCCGCCAGTCGGCTTGCAGCGAGCCGGCCAGTTCGGCTTCGGTTTGATCGGTGAGTTTCAGTTGGTTTTTCAGGGTAACAGCCAATGCCAGAAAAGGGTTGTCCCCTTTCTCGCCGGGTTTGAAGATGATGTCTATCCAAGGGGCATGGTTAATCAGGCCGGTGCGCAGGTGCGGCAACAAGCCGGCCTTAACTAGGGATGACTTGCCGGACCCGGATACGCCGACGACGGCGACAAAACGGACCTTAGTGTCGGCAAACTGATTCAGCAATTGAT
>QJPH01000073.1 GCA_003242955.1 Candidatus Methylumidiphilus alinenensis | reverse complement strand
CTGCGTTTGGTTAAGCATTCGAAGCGCGACGGGGTTTGCAACCCCGTCGCTTACGTTTTGTGTGTACACCATGCCTGTCTAACCACGAAACGTTACGGACGGGATTACAAATCCCGTCCGGCTGCGTTTGGTTAAGCATTTTCCAAAACGAAGCGCGACGGGGTTTGCAACCCCGTCGCTTACGTTTTGTGTGTACGCCATCCATGCCTGTCTAACCACGAAACGTTACGGACGGGATTACAAATCCCGTCCGGCTGCGTTTGGTTAAGCATTTTCCAAAATCTCTTTAGGTTTCTCCAGCCCTTGCAGGTAGGCTTCCCATTTTTTGGCGGTCAGTTGTTGGAACAAGGGTACTACCGGGTTAAGCTCAATCGGCGGGGCATCCCAAAACTCGTCGTATCCTTCTTGTTCAGCTTCCAATGCGATTCCGTCTTCTAGCAGTATAGGCTTCAACAACAATGGGTTGGCTATCCGCAACACCGTTTGCGTCAGCCACTTTGGGGTTTTGAGTGAAGTCATTGGAATCTTGAATGCGTCGAAGTAAAACACGAAAAATACCCGCGTTTTCCGTTCACCGATTGGCAATAGGAAGCACCAGTGTTTAATTTTGCCGCCGGTATCGGACCACTGGTAAGGATATTCATAACACAAATCAATGGATCGGGTATTGATTCGCTCACGGTCTACGAATAGGCCCGAAAAGCGGCCTCCACCAACAAACGTGTCATAACGCAGGAATACCCGGTTTTCGTCGGACTCGAAGTGGCGGAGCTTGGCATCAATAAAGGGCTTGTATTTACGGTGCAGAAATGCGTGGGCAAAATCACAGACATTGTCGATCACCATGGAGTGATGGGTGTTCCAAGTGAAATCGACGGTAACGGATGCCCATGAATCATCTCCCTCCAATTCAGGGATGTTGGGTATTTCCACCGATTCGGCTTTTGCCGGGTCTCCGGGGAAAACCCAGATCAGTCCGTAGCGGATGGCTACGGGGTAGGTTCTCAACTGCTTTTTAAGCAGTGGCTTACCAAAGCTATCATGTGAAAAATCGACCAGCCAGCCCTCGCGATTGAATGACCAACCATGATATGCACAGCGTAACTGGCAATTTTCAACGGCACCATGTGACAGCTTCAATTGCCGGTGCGGACAACGGTTCAGTACAGCGGACAATTGACCGTCTTCACTCCGGTATAGCGCAATGGGGGTATTCCAAAAAACAACCTCGACTATCTGGCCCTTTTTTACTCCACTGTCATATTCCACGGCGTACCAGCGGTCTGGGTCCAAACCCGCAGCCCTGGATTTTTGCCTGAAGTTTTGGGCTTCTTTGAAGCTTGGCGGTTGCCGGGAGGCAGTGTTTTGCGTATTACTCATTATGTGGTCTCTCTTGTTTGTACTGGTTCCCAAGCGCTAGCTTGGGAACCTTTGTATTGCAAGCTCCAGCTTGACTTAACACCTAAAGCCGAAGCTTCAAAGATTGCGTTCCCAAGCTGGAGCTTGGGAACGAGCTGAAAACCGAGTCGGCCTAAGTTAATCGTGAACCGGCTATCGACGGGTCAATGACCCCCCGTTGCAGGAAATGCACGTAGGCATCGTGAACTGCCTGCGATAGCTCCGTGGGTTGATAGCCAAGTTCGCGGCGGGCCTTGCCGTGGTCGGCCCGTCGGCGCATTTGCAACAAGCGTACCGCTGCTGGTGTAAATCGCCTTGATTGGTTCGGGAATACACGAAACCAAGTTTTGTCGGCCAACTCCGCCAGCATAGCCATTATTTGCGAAGGGAGCCTAAGTTTAGGCAGGGGAAGTCCCGTAGTCTCACGAAACATTTCCATTAGATCATCGACGCTGGCGTAAGCGGTGCTGAAAATATATTTCTGCCCGGACCGGCCCTTCTCCATGGCTAAAATGTGGCCTTGGACAATATCGTGGGTGGATACGAATTCAAACCCTCCGGGTATGTAGGCCCTTAACCGACCATGGGCATAATCGATCAACACACGCCCCATGCGGGATGGGACGTAATCGTGCGGCCCGATAATGGCACAAGAAGTTGCAACCACCACATTGAGACCTTCC
>QJPH01000159.1 GCA_003242955.1 Candidatus Methylumidiphilus alinenensis | reverse complement strand
CTCTTTACCTCCGAATAACGAGGCTTACACACTGCTGTGAGAAATTTGCCATCAAACACTATATGTATCAACTCAATGCTAGGGATTTCGTATTCTGCAATAGCCGCCATTAGTGGTAAAACTGAATCAGGCTGGTGCCCTCTATTAGTATAAGTGGCAAAAAATACAATTTTTTTTGTATTTTTATCCTTTATTATATCAATGATCGCATTTGCATTTAAGTCAGCATTGTCACTGTTTAAATATCTTATAACAGTCATATCGTTTCTCCTTATTGATTTTTTTTGCCCAACAAGCCGCCCAACGACCCCGTTCAGCCGCCCGCGCGGAAGGAGCCATAATGAACACGCCAAACGTCCACGCGGGTCGGCTGGAACGGCGGGTTAGGCGGGTGGGAAGGGAGACAATGCCGGGGATTCGTGGATTTTGCTCTTTTTTTCCATTCGGCGCAATACGCGGCAAGCCGCTATTGCGCCTACGGCCCTGCCCCCTTTTTTTCGATTGATGCAGTTTGTTCCTCACTGCATTCTACCTTGCTTCAATGTGCGTAGCGCCCATCGGATAACAAAATAGGTTATACCAATGACAATTAAGTTAAAGAACATCAGAAATGGTATTGGGTTAGCCCATTTATCCATGTTAGTTGTACGTCCAAAATATGGTGGGCCATTGCCGAAAGCGCCAACTAGATTGTCTATATTCACATAGGTTGCAAAACAAATGAGTGCGATAGCTGCACATAGTGAGATGAAAGAAAATATTCGTTTAATAGTCATTCAGAATATTTTACGGTTAGAGGTATGAAGCATTGAGGAAAGCCGTTCAGTTCTTTCTTTAGTGCCTCAACAAATTGGTTCATATTTTCAGCTAAATCAATGCATCCAGCACTTCCTAGAGAGTCACCTCCATGAATAAAGAAGCCACCTCGACCATACGTTTGAGTCGATGGATAGGGATGAATGGTGATCCAATAATTACCCCATGCAAATCTTGGGTTACGAATACGATACCAAGCATTTTCTTGAAGTTGGGACGGTTGTATCCAAAACTCCCCTTCAGGAATTGATCCCTGATCGGCAATTTTCTGACGTTCTAATGAATAATCAAAATCGCCTTGCTCTGTAGGTTTTCCAGATACAGCAGGAAATATTATTCCTGCTACACCTCCCATGGCGGATAAGACTTTGCCATTGAACCTCAAATGTATATGGGAACGCCCACAAGCGGGATATTGTGGCAATGTTCTTTCATCAGCATATTTTTCAGACATTTTTTCTCCTTGCTAGTATTTGCCTAACTCAGAAGCTCATCCGACCGCGCCCGTCTAGAAACCCGAACCCAAGACCGGCAGTGAAAGGTGCGGATCGGCTGGAACGGCGGGTTAGTCGGGTGGGTAATGGCACAGTGCCTGGGTTTCATAGATTTTGCTCTTTTTTTCCATTCGGCGCAATACGCGGCAAGCCGCTATTGCGCCTTACCGCGCTAAACCTATTTATCTCAATTTAGGGCCGCCTCTTCCATGTGATAAATATAACCCCAACGTGCCTATAGCAACCGACGTTACACCAACAGCGGAAGAAATTGTTGCTTGATGCTCCTTGAGAAAAGCCTCTATTGAAGCGAAATCGAGATGGTCGTGTGGTGTTGTGAGGTTGACGTCACCGTGCGGTGTTGTGACTGTATATTTATTGTCTGCCATAGCAAAAACTCCTCTAAAAAATCTGAAATAAGGGGAGATTCAATGCGGCTCCAGATTCGCCTCCCCGTTTAACGAAGATGAAGCCTAACGCCCGAGCTAAGGGGCGCGGGCGGACTAAACTAGGGGAAACAGGCCAAAGCGCAACCCCGCGTCCCCTTGAGTGCCGGGTTGGGCTGCCGCACGGGGAGAGGAAGCCGGGGTTGCATGGCTTTTGCTTTTTGCATTATTAATCATTCGGCGCAATACGCTTGTCGCTATCTAGGGCCTTGACCTTGCGCGGTGGTAATGAAAAGACACGCTCTGGGTGCATGGCTTGCTTTGCCAGGAGGTCTTCAAAAATAGCGTCAGCATCGTAATTGAACTGGCGTACATATTCGTCTCTGAG
>QJPH01000044.1 GCA_003242955.1 Candidatus Methylumidiphilus alinenensis | reverse complement strand
TACAACATCCCGCTCATCGTGCGTGATGGCAGTGGCCGGTTTACTGGCGACATCGAGAAAACGCGGGAACAGCTTTTCTCTAGCGTGGATCTGTTGCCGATGCTGGTGTCTTTGGGCCATCAAGGCAGCACCGATTGGCTGCACACTAACCCGGATTGGCAACAACTCTACGGGCGGCGGGCCGACTTGCTGGCCTGTCTGCGCGATGCCGACGCGCCGGGGCGGGAGTATGTGGTGTTCACCACGGATGAATTTTTCCCCGTCAACATGAACTATCTGCACGCCAACCAGCATGTCGTCGGGTTGGTCACCGCCAGCGGCAAACTCGGCGCTTACTGCCGCTGGAGGCCAGGTACGACAGAGCTTATTACCCAGGCCGGCGAGCAAGTCGAGTATTTTGATTACACAAACGATCAGGCCCGACTGGAAATCCATTCCACGCCGGACAGCCCCAAGGCGCATCTGGCTTTGAAATTCCTGTTCGATGAAGTCGTGCCAAACGAACTTGAAGCGCCCATGCCTAAGGCGCTGGAAGCTGCCCGCGCAACAGCAAGAAAGAATTTTCTTAAGTACATGGCTTTAGCCGATGTGTCGGGTTTGTTCGCTGGCTTGGCACCCTTTGGGAACGGGTAAACTTTGATGTGAAGGCGGCGCGGTAAGGGCGCAATAGCGGTACTCCGCCTATTGCGCCTAATGGATAAAATGAGCAAAATCAATGAATCCATGGCCATGTCTCCCTGCCCACCCGCCTCTCAAGAAACACTTCCAACCCCCTGATTCATAAACGCGGTAAGGCGCATACAAAGCCGGGTAGGTCGGGCAACGGCTTTATCGTTGCCCGATTCTTTCCAAAAAATTTGTTTTTTGAATCTAATTTTTGTAATCACTCTGTTTGTCTATTATGATTTCCGTGAATATTCCAGACCCGTTAGCGCAAGACGCAGTTGTGCAAGCTAAAGTCTTTAATCGCACTGTGGATAACCAAATTAGCTATTGGGCTAAAATTGGGAAAATTGCAGAGGAAAATCCAGATTTGAGTTTTGATTTTATTAAAAATATTCTTTGTGCAAGAGAGGAAGCCCTTGAAGGGCAAGTTGAGCCATATTCATTTGGTTAGACAATGGCATGGAAATATTACAGACTAGGCAATTCAAACAAGCTGTAAAAAGGCTTAATGCCAATCAAAAGAAAGAATTGGATGAAGCAATCAAAACTATCGTTCAAAATCCTTTTGTTGGGCAACAAAAAACTGGAGACTTGGATTTTTTGAGGGTTTACAAATTTCGCATTAATAACCAGTTGACGCTACTTGGTTATAGCTATGAGGAAAGGCTGGTTACTTTGACTTTGTTGCATTTAGGCAGTCACGAAAATTTTTATCGAGATATTAAGCGTTCTTAGCCCGGTAGGGCCGTAGGATGGGCTGAGCTTGCGAAGCCCATCATTCGCGAATGATGCGCCTCCTTCGTCGGCACATCCTACTATGTCAACGCGGTAAGGTGTATACAAAGCCGGGTAGGGCCGTAAGGCGCAATAGGGCCGCTAATATTGTCTAAATTTAACAATGGTGAAATCATGGAATTATCTGCTGTACTTACTCCAGCTATTGAGGGTGGTTATATCGCTTTCAACCCTGAAACCGGCACTACAACCCAAGGTGAAAGCATTGAAGAGGCACTAATAAACCTTCAAGAAGCTACTGAGCTTTACTTAGAAGAATTTCCGCTAACATTCACGGGGCGTTCATTGCTCACGACGTTCCATGTTGCCGCACATGCCTAGCCTGCCCGTTATTTCAGCTTCTGATGCTGTTCGTGCCTTGCAACGCCTTGGCTTTATCGTCGTTCGTCAGCGAGGCAGTCACATCATACTTCGCAAAGGGTCTCAAGGTTGCGTTGTACCAAACCATCGTGAAATCAAAACAGGTACTTTAGCGGGTCTACTTAAACAGGGCGGTGTTTCCATAAGTGATTTTATCAATGCGCTTAGTTCGTAACGTATTGTGCTGGTTGTCTATAAAAAACAAAAGCCATATGTTTCCGGCATCGTCTCTCAGCGCGGCAGCCCAACCCGGCGCTCAAGGGGACGCGGGGTTACG
>QJPH01000390.1 GCA_003242955.1 Candidatus Methylumidiphilus alinenensis | reverse complement strand
TAAAAATTGTTTTTGACATGGACATAAATAAGCCTTTATGATTAGGGGAGTGTTGTTCGACTAGTTGTCGAAGGTGGGGTGAGATCGTCTAGGGCGATTGTGCCACTAGCATGAGCCATAAACAGTTCTTTGGCAATTAAAGAAGCATTTTAGATTGTAGTTGGTGCTGAAGAAAATTTACAATGTATTCGGTTATCATTTTGAACACTCCGGTAAAGTGCAATTATTACCGAGATGCACATTGTCGGAGAATTTTATAGCATTACGGACGAAATTATTGAGGCCATTACTATGCTTATAATCACACGGAATAGTACGCGCTATTTTCGACTGGCCCAGATGGGCGTTGGCTTAATTAGCCTTGTTTTCGGGTCGGCTGTCTTGGCGGACCTTCAAGTTCCCAACCTCCCCCCCGATGCCGGCGCTATCATGCGCAACCATCCCACCCCGTCGATGAACGCGCCTTCTCAAATGAATCCACTGCAGGTTCCAACACCCCCTGCTGCCAAGTCGGGTTCGGGCACTAAAATCATTCCTAGGGATTGGGACATCACTGGCAACACTCTAATATCCACACCAGAACTGCTTGACGGTAGTGGCATCCGGGACTACCTTAACCAGCCACAGGATGTCAACGGTTTGGCCGAGGCGGCCCAGAAGGTGGCGATGTATTACCGTACAAAAGGGTTTCTAGTGCGTGCTTGGCTCCCCGAGCAAACTATTAATCCTGACGGCAAAGTGAAAATCCGTGTGATCGAAGGGCGGATGGGTGAAGTCAACGTGACCCCCGCACAGCGTGTCCTTTCAAACGAGAGGGTTACGTCAACCCTGTTTGCAGCCCAGCCGCAAGGCGAACTTCTAGGTATGGATCAGTTGGAGCGAGGACTTTTGCTGTTAAACGACTTGCCCGGAGTGGTCGTGACACCCACGCTTAAACAAGGGAGCAAGCTGGGAACCACCGATCTAGAATTGAAAGTAGATACCCATCCTTGCAAAATGTGTGATTTCCTGCCTATCGACGGCAAGACGGCGACGGTGAACGGCATCCTCGACTACGCCAACGCCGGTGTCAACTCGGTAGGTGCGCACCAGTTTGGCGGTTCCTTGTTCATCAACAACCCCTCTGGCATCGGCGACCAAGGCACTTTCCGCATACAAGGCGGTTCGGGCAACGTCTACGGACGCATCACCTACTCGTTGCCGGTGGGGTATTCCGGCCTGCGCGTCGGCGTGGCCGGTTCGGGCATGTATTATACGCTGGGCGATGTGCCCGGCACCCAGTTCAGCAAATTGAACGCGGACGGCGATGCTTGGGTCGGTGGCATCTTCGCCAGCTATCCCATCGTGCGCAGCAGCACCCGCAACTTATACGGGATGTCGGGGTTCGACACACGGCGCTACCACAACGTGTCCGACCCGGCCGGAGCCTTGGTGGCCAATGTCTTGAGTGACAAGACTATCAATGTCGGTTATGTCGGCCTGCAGGGCGACTCTCGCGACCAACTGCTGGGCGGCGGGTTCAACAACGCCAGCATTTACATGAGCGCGGGTTATTTGGACTTGTCCGCTAATCAGGCCTACCGGGCGGCGGACTTGGTCACTGCGCAGAGTGCCGGTAATTACCAGAAGTTCACCTTCACCTTTTCCCGTTTGCAGTATGTTGCTGACCGTTTCAACTTCTGGGCCAATTTTGCCGGTCAGATAGCCACCACAAACCTTGACTCTTCGGAAAAATTCAGCTTGGGTGGGCCTTACGGTGTGCGTGCTTACCCGGTCAACGAGGCACTGGCAGACGAAGGCTATTTGATGAACTTCGAGATGCGTTACGATGTGTGCAAATATGGGGTGTGCGACACCTCTTACGGCAACATCTTCGAAAATTTGCAATTGGTCGGCTTCATCGACCACGGCGGCGTGACCTTGCACAGCAACACATGGACCAATTCTAATAACACTTACAGTTCAACGGGACAGGTGGGGACAGCTCCGAACAACTATACCCTGAGCGGCGGGGGATTCGGCATCAATTGGATTTCACCTGGCGACTTTGCACTCAGGTTCAGTGTCGCACAGCGCATTGGTACCAATCCGTATCGTTCCGCAAACGGTGGGGATGTGGACGGC
>QJPH01000441.1 GCA_003242955.1 Candidatus Methylumidiphilus alinenensis | reverse complement strand
ATTACCTGCCGCACAGGCAGCTTAGAAATGTTCACGGTGGCGTTGCCGCTGGCATTCGGACATTACCTGCCGCACAGGCAGCTTAGAAAAATGATATTTACTACCGCACTCTCGTTTTTATTATTACCTGCCGCACAGGCAGCTTAGAAAGGTCGGGAGCGAGGAAATAGAAATGCTGCTGGATTACCTGCCGCACAGGCAGCTTAGAAAAATCCATTCCTCTAAATGAGGTGCCGCGTTATATTACCTGCCGCACAGGCAGCTTAGAAAACTAGACCCTACTGGACATGGCTGCAATTCGTATTACCTGCCGCACAGGCAGCTTAGAAATCCCAGTTGTGTTCCCCCTGCTACACTGTCAGATTACCTGCCGCACAGGCAGCTTAGAAATAGTTTTTCTCTTTTGTGCCAAGGTGCATGGAATTACCTGCCGCACAGGCAGCTTAGAAAACACCGCGTGGCCCATGGTTGCGCCACTTTTCATTACCTGCCGCACAGGCAGCGTTGCCTTTCCTCTGTTTGGTTTCCATTGCTTTCTCTTTTCCTCTCGACACCCTTGTCACCTCCGGTTGAACCTGAATAACGTCTTGGTCCGACCTCTCGCGCCAACCTGGACATAGAAATGGGCCAGATTAAGGTGATTTCCAATAATGAATCCACCAAAACCGAAATGAATTGTCCACGAAAATCACCAACAATTCCTCCACAAATCACCTTGCCAAGCTGGAGCTTGGCGTTCCTTCTGGGAGCGCCAAGCCCCAGCTTGGCCTTTGGATGGGATGTTCTTTATTGGATATCACCTAACCTCTCAATCGCCAAAACAGGTCTTGCAGTGCGAAAAGATTGTATCACCGCACTACACTACTCGCAGGGCGGATTTGCCAATCGGCTACGCCAAATTAAAAACGAACTTTATTCGGGGTGATGTCATGGGCCACTGTGATGGCATTGTCGGTCTAAGCGAGCTTTCCGATTAGGCATTCAGGATATCACATCATCATATGAGATAATGTAACACCTTCCATCGCTTTCATTCCTGGGCTGAAAAGAGGAACATGCTACATTTCCGTTACGGAATTTGCCTAATTGCGGTTGCCAGTCTTTTGGGCTGTGCAGTAAATCCTCGGGAGGCATTACCCGGTTCGATTGCGCAATCTGTGAAAGAGTCGGTGACGGTGGTCGGTCAATACTCCGTATGGCGGAGTCCATCATTGCAAGTCAGCCACTATCGAACCTTGTTCTATGGATACGATAGCGTTTACTACTGGCTGGTTGCCCGGAAATCGCCCAAAGGTGGTGCTTTGTACGAAATGTCGATTGCCGCCGACTATGGCGGAGACCTCCGTCATTATGATGCCGTGAAGTCCGCCGATGGCTCAAGCCGTCAGACCGTCAATCACCGACACGACACCGAGCGCTGCCAGTTTTTCAATAGCATGGTTTACTCCTGCCTCTATCATGATCGGGCCAGTTTGGATTTGTCGCCACCGGAACTAGAGGCTGCGCGACTCAAAGGGCTGCGACTCACCCTGAGTTCGGGTAAGCAAGATTACGAAACTATTGACCTGCCGGCGAATTATATTGAGGGGTTCCTCCAAGCAGTCCAGTGAATCATCATTTTGGCTACGATTTTTAGTATCGTGACAGGTTTCATGGGGGGAATGGTGGTCGGCATGACGCGTCCGATTTAACGCATCAACTTGGGAACTCCACTTTGGATCACTCGATGCCGTTCTGGGTTGCCATGAAAGTACGGTATCCAAGTAGGGTACGCTGTGCGTACCATTGTAAGCCCTTGAAGGTACGCACAGCGTACCCTACGGCTTTCATCGTCGGGGGTGCAAACCAATTTGCATGACTGTTGAGCGATCATACCGTGGGATGCGGTGCGCTTGGTGGTCAAAAGCAAGGTGTCGATCAATTGACCGAGAAGCTTCTCAGCGAGTACTGCCTACGATCTGAGGTGCGTAAAATTTGCGTAAATCGGTTGTGCTCTGTTAGGCATTGTGCGGCATTTTTGTAACAAAAGACCAGAATAAACGTTAATAAAAACAACAATCTGCAATCACTACAGCTTTCACACGGCAGGGGTCATAGGTTCAATCCCTATACCGCCCACCAGTTTT
>QJPH01000045.1 GCA_003242955.1 Candidatus Methylumidiphilus alinenensis | reverse complement strand
AAAGTTGGGTGGCGGCGAGGTGGGTGTCGTGGAAAGCGGCGCGTAGCAAGGCGGCTAGATGTGATTTGCCTTGGGATGGTTTCAAGTCGCCTAACGTCTCTTGCAAACCTAGACGCAAAATTTCCAGCAAATCGTGACCTTGGCAAACCAGCCAAGGATCAGCGGGGGGCAGGGCTTGGAGCAAATCGCTAATTTCATCAACGTTTGCGTCGGCTTGTTGCGAAGCTGCTGTCCTGAATAGGCTTTCTATATCAATGCGCCAGATTTCCCGATTCATGAAACGCTCTATTTTCAAAGTATTGAAGTTGATCTGCCAATCCATGCGTTTAGATAGCCAACGTAGGCGACCAAATACCAAACCATTTTCCAATAGCCTTTGCCTTACGCTAACTCCTGCTTGTGTTTGAAACTGCTCAATTTTCTTTGGGTTGCCAAACTCGGTAAGCACACCACGCTCAAAGGCAGGCGATTGCAAAAGCAAGCATTCAAGATCATGGCTGTCAGTGGGAATGAGGTTCTCTAAAAGTGTTTGTTCGTTTTCCAGGCTATCGCCATCGTCGTCGATGATGCCAAGCGCACCAACAAAGCTGCGAGCGTTAAGATTGACAATAGCTCCCAGCAAATTAGGCTTGCCTTCGGCTATGATGATTTCGCATAGCCCTTCGCAAATTCGAGTTTGCCAAAATTTGAAATCATCCGGCCCTTCGACTAATAAAAAACTTCCTTCAAATAATACTCTGCTCATGATGATTTCATTGGCGATGATGCCGGGGGTTTTCTCCCCAAGTAGGGTTTCTACCCGCTGAATTTCAGGCATGACTAGCCCTTGTATCCAATGCAACCATCAAATTGGTATAGTCACCGACTATATAGGGCGAATGAGTGGCAATCAAGACATCAATTTGGGCGACTTCGGCAATTTTCAGCAAATCGGGCAAGAAGCGTTTTTGCCATACGACATGCAGGGAAAGTTCCGGTTCGTCGATCAAAACCAAATCGTTGGGCTTGATGCGGAACAGTAGGTCATAGAGCAGGACGATTTCGTGTTGTTCTCCTGAGGAAAGGGAGTCTAATTCCAAGTCTTGACCTGCGTCGTTGGTCACCAAAAAGCCCTTTTCCCGGTCAATACGTAGGCGTTTGTTTTTGAATTTGGAGTTGATGTTATCTAGCAAAAGCTTGATTCGGCGGGCAAGGTCTTCAAACACAGACAGCTTTTGCTCTGTGTCTTGGACATAAAGCATCATTACATTATTCTGCGCCGCGTCTAACTGGTCAAGCTCCGAAAGATCAAAGGGGTGAGAGCCTATATCGTCCAAAAGTCCGATTTTTTTGAATTCGCTAAGAATATTATCTAATAAAGCCATGCGATTCTTAAGTTCATTGCCCAGCAAGGTCTTTCCAATGCCCGTCAAGAGACGTTGCGGAAAAGACTGGTCTAGTTTTTGAGACTCTTGACCATAGTGGGTTAAGGTTTCTCCAATACGTTGCCTCATCGCATAGGAGTATTCTATAACGGTAGAAGCACTACGGGATGAAGTGCGTTTTGATTTGACTTGAAGTAGGCGTTGAGTCTCAATAAGGTGAGAACTGACTCTTTCTCTTACATCAGTCAACCACGATGGCTCAACTATATTGTGATTTTTTTCCAGTCTAGGTTGGATGTCAGAGTTTTGGTTGATAGCGGTTGACGAACTTTCTTCATCTCCTGTATTCAGATTAAAGATAATATTATCTCCGAAATTTCCAGATACATGTATTGAACTGCCGGATAGATTTAGTCCAGCTTTGTCTCGTAATCTGGTGTTGTGTGCAGCTTTAATATGGGTTTTATTCGTTTTAGCATTGGCTGCCGTGAATGCAATTTCAAGAGTTTTTTTGTCAGACAGTTGCAACTCCATCTTGGAATCATCGATAAATTGCATAGAAAACTGCCTGAAAGGCACTTGACCAAATATCTCAAATTTTCCTTCCAACAAAGCATCAATCATCCTTAAAGTAATCGTCTTCCCAACCCCATTCGGCCCGTGCAAGATCGTCACCCTTTCCTTCAGGTTCAGATTGATGTAATGGTTGTACAATCCGAACAATCCTTCAATGCGGATTTGGCGGATGCGCAACGGTTCAGGCTCTTGGGAG
>QJPH01000046.1 GCA_003242955.1 Candidatus Methylumidiphilus alinenensis | reverse complement strand
TCCATGCAATCTGAATTCCGGCGGTCCATGCCGGAATAGCTGAAGGATATTCCTAATCAGGTACATCTATGAAAAGAGTATGTGAGTAGGAATAAATAATTATGTACAGCGTTTTCATCTTTAAAATATACCTAATAAAGGATATTCAGTTAACGCTGCAAGTTAACTGAATGTCTTGCCCTTTCATGCAAGTTATCAAGTAACTCTTTGATGTTGAAAACGCTGTATGTGAAGCTATTCAGAAATGTTAGGCTTTAGATAATGAAACGCAATGAACAGTGCAAATATCATAAAACGATTAGAGTCTGAAGGTTGGTACAAAGCCCATCAAGCAGGTAGCCATATTAAATACAAACACCCTGAGAAACCCGGCTATGTGACGGTTCCGCACACTAAAAAAGACATCCCATTGGCAACTGTTAAAAGCATTTATAAACAAGCTGGCTGGACGTGGAGGTGACTCATGCTATACCCGGTTTATATCTTTCCAGGTGACTTAGAAACAGCGCATGGTGTGGTTTTTCCTGATTTTCCCGGTTGCTTCAGCGCAGCGGATGAATGGGAGGATTTGCCGCGAATGATGCAAGAGGCGGTTGAAGTGCATTTTGAAGGCGAGGAGGTGGATATTCCTCCACCTTCCCCTTTAGAAAAACTAATGGCTGATCCTGAATATACCGGCGGCATCTGGCTGTTAGCCGACATAGACCTTGCACATGTCCATAATAAACCGCGCAGCGTAAGGCTGGATATTTTTCTGCCTTCCGAATTGGTGTCTCGCATCGACGAATGCGCCAAGGCCCAAGGGGCCACCCGTAGTAGGTTTTTAACCGATGCGGTGCAACAGGCGATTGGGCAATCAAGTTGAGGGCTGTCATCCCTAATGCTGGCAACGCGGACAATAAAAAGTTGATCGCTGGCCCAGCCGGACCGAGCGGATGGTTTCGCCACAAATCAGGCAGGGTTCGCCTGTCCTGGCATAGACAGCCAAGGTTTGTTGGAAGTAGCCCGGCTTTCCGCTGGCATTGACAAAATCCCTCAGTGTGGTGCCGCCTTGTGCGATGGCTTCCCTCAAAACCTCTACAATCACCTTGGCCAAAACTCTATAGCGCTGGAGTGCTATTCTTCCCGCAGCCCGCCTTGGGTCTATGGCGGCACGGAAAAGGGCTTCATTGGCATAGATATTACCTACACCGACCACAAGATGGCTGTCCATGATGAAAGTTTTCACTGCCATCTTCCGCCCCCGTGATGCTTCATGCAAATACTCACCGCAAAACAAAGGGTCAAATGGCTCGGGGCCCAACTCCGCCAATAGCGGATGGGCCAGCGGGTCGCCCTCAGCCCATAGCAGGCAACCAAAGCGGCGGGGGTCGTGATAGCGGAGTATTGGACCTTGGTTAAGTAGAATGTCGATGTGGTCGTGTTTTTTCACTGGCCCATCGGCAGTGGCTATGCGCAAACTTCCCGACATGCCTAGGTGGACAATCAGCGTTCCAGAATCGACGACAAAAAGAATATATTTGCCCCGCCTTTGCAAACCGAGAATTTGTTTGTTTTTTAGCTTTTCCTCCATATCCGTAGGGATAGGCCAACGCATCCGAGACTCACGGATGATGATGCCTACCACGCTGCTGCCCAGCACATACGGTGCTATGCCGCGAAGAGTGGTTTCAACCTCGGGAAGCTCGGGCATTAATCGCTGTCTGTATCGGCTTCATCAGCAGAGTCTTTGTCCTTAGCCTTGCGCTTTGGCTCGTCAGCTTTTTCTGTGGCAGGGGTCGAGTCAGACTCCTCTTCCTCCTGCCCCTCATCGGTTTCGCCGATTGGATTTTGTAGACTCAAAAGACGTTTCCCCGATTCTGCAGAAACCATGTATTGCAGTTTCCAATCGGGCCGTACCAGTATAATATCCGGTTCGCGCTGTATTATCACAAACTCCAAGGGTTTCCCATCAGTCAAGACGATGTGGATAGAATCGCCTTGGGGTTGTCCTTCATGGCGCTTGACCTCAATGGCACGGGCCGATTGCCAAGTGTTTGCCAGTTCGGACATGGCGGCGGCATTGCCCGGAGGTTCCAGGCTCCATTGGCCTTTTTCACCCGATTTGGCAGTTAAGCCAGGCATGAGTAATTCTTTGATTTTAGAGTCTTCGGG
>QJPH01000047.1 GCA_003242955.1 Candidatus Methylumidiphilus alinenensis | reverse complement strand
CTCGGTAGGCGGGCGAAGTATCGTCCCTGCCCGAAGCCCAACCCGGCGCTCAAGGGGACGCGGGGTTACGCTTTGGCCTGTTTTCCCCTAGTTTGGTCCGCCCGCGCCCCTTAGCTTTGGCGTTGGGCATCATTTGTTTTGGGGGTGTAACTTCACGTTATAACCAACCTGCATCAACATTTGGAGAAATTGAGTATGAAACGAATAAATTTTTTTGTAACAAGTTTCGCAAGTTTTATTTTATTGTTATATAGCGGGTTAAATCAAGCTAGCACAGTCAGTGGATTAGTGAATGGTTATTACACTGATTCACAATACTTTTATTTTACAATTTCTGGTTCTATTTCTTCAAAACCTACATGTAATACACGTTCTGAATACGCCGTTTTATATAATACTAGTAATAGTACTAGTATGGGTAATACTATTATGAATCAAATTGTTAATGCAAAAAATAATAATCTATCAGTGTCCGTTTTTGGTAATGGAACATGTAATTTAGTAGGAGTTAGCGAAGATGTTCACTACGTAGGTTTTTCTGGAACTCCAGTTCCACCAAGTACACCAGTTGCACCAAGTAACGGATATTGGGCTACAGTAGGTGGCGTTGCAAACTGCAACGATACATGTAACAATGATGGGGCGATTGCAGAGGCTGATAGTAGTGGAAATGTTTGTAAAGCTTTAATGCCTGGTTTTGCTACTCTTCAACCTGGTACCCAAGCCTACTCAAATAGCAATTATCAAACATTTTGCACTGGTGGTAGTTTAGGCAATATTTCTGCTTCTTTAGCACAATGTTATTGTGTTAAAAAATAAACGAAATTCCGTATACTTGGTAGATTCTAAATCAAAGGGGGCAGACTCCATTGATTGTTAGCATGTCGGGAGAGAAAAAGAGCAAAAGCCAAGTAGGTCGGGCGCGTTTCTTTGCGTTGCGCCCGACAAAGGCAGGGAAGAGCCAAAGCCTTGCACTTCCGGCCCCGTCGCATCGTCCACCAGCCCAACCGTGCGCTCAAGCGGTCACGGGGTTAAGTTTTCATTATTCATCGTAGGTTCTCCTGCCCGTGCCGCTTAGCTCGATCGTTGGGCATCATATATTTATTGATACCATGTTTAGCAATCAACCTAGAAGATGTTTAATTTATGCTAATAATTAACAAAAAACAGTTAATAGCTTTTCAACCGCTAGCAGAACGTGCTTTCATATCTCGCCTCATCAAGTATTTTAAAAGTAACTATTTTGATATTAATATTTTGCTCCCTACTGGTAGATTTAAGTTCAGGGATATATCCGATAAATTTATCCATGATATGATTGAACGAGGAATTGAGCGTGCACGGCAGTATGGCATCACGGCTTTCTCATAAAAAATTCACTTGCAAAAGCATCGATTCCAAGGCACCGGATACATCCGCAAATTTTTCGATGACGGCCTGGAAGTTTTTCGGCATCGTTTTCCGGATCAATTCGATGGCCAGGCCGCGCAACAACCCCATGACTTGGGCTTGGTTGCCTGCTTTCGTTTTGATTCCGTCTTCGTTGAAGGTGGCATCGCGTATCCAGTTGTTGGATTCGACGCCCCAATGTCGGCGGATGGCTTGTGCCAATTCCTCGGCAAGCGGCTTGGCAGTGGAGGGTTCAAGCGTTGCGTTGCTGACATAATAGGAGGTGTCAAGGGTGGTTTTTTGCTTGGAAACCTCGAATGTCTCGCGCTCTACGACCATCAGCACGGACAAACCGCTGTCATTCCAGCGCGAGTCAAGGTCTAGCGACTCCAGAGGGAACAGTTGGGCGCGGCGCGTGGTGACGCGCCCGTTCGCCTTGTCATGATCGACCGTATTGGCCAGCGCCGACGATTCCGAGCACAAGGTTTGGCATTGTTGCAGGAAGGTGGGCTGGTTTTCCTTGGCCTGCACCAGGTAAAGGCCTCCGGCTTGGTGGATTTGGCCCATTGTGGCGGGATTGAAGTGATGGGCATCCAAGGACACCTTTTGCTTCTCCAGCCCGCTGTCCTTCAGCAGTGTGCGGACCTCCGGGATTTCACTGGACTTGTCGCCACTCTGCCTGGCTTGCGCGACGACTTCGCGCGTGTCGTGGGCAACCGCCAGAATCAAATTCTGCTTGTCGCCGGCATCCAGTGTGCCGCGCAATGCCT
>QJPH01000483.1 GCA_003242955.1 Candidatus Methylumidiphilus alinenensis | reverse complement strand
GTCCGAATCGGCGTTGCCATCCCGAATCCGAGGGCGCGGTCCGTCGGGAAAACCCGCAGCCTGCAATCCTTCTGTCGTATGCAGGCATTCCCACCATTGGTTCAGTGTTTCCACTGGGTACGAGCCGCCGAATAGCTTGGCACTGAGCCGCGACAGTTCCTGCTCAATCCAAGGCAACCACGACCGCAATTCATCGGGCACAAGCCTAGCCACCCTCCATGCCCATAACAGATCAAGCAATCGCTCGCCCTTCGGAAGCACAAGACGACCGGCCCGCGCTGCCCATTCGCGGACATCGACGCCTAGCGCGACGGCATGGCCGATGCGTGAACCCTCGCCGAGTTCCAAAAGCTCAATGCCTTCATCGATACGCCGGATGCCGCCCAACAAATGCACGAAATCTTCGCCCGCGTGGACGGTCACGCGCAATGGGCGCTGAGTTGGGTATCCTCGGCGCTGAAGATAGTCTGTCGCTCGGTCCGCCGCCTGCATGACATGCCGTACTAAAGGCAACATCACCCAAAGCGGCACGGCCAGTTCGTCTGTGCAAAGGTCAATGCCGCGCACACGTTCCAACATGCGTGGATAGGCAATCAGCAAATTGGCGAGGGTCATGGCCCCGGTGCGCTGTTCCCGGTAATAGCCGGAGAAACGATACCCCGATGGGTTGCATTTTCTGGCTTCTGGATCGTCGTGGCCTCCCCGCGACCATGCCGAGGGACGCCCTTTTTCGGCATCCGGGCCGCGTGATCGGGAAAAGTGGAAAACCAAGCTCATTTCGGGGATCGGCAAGTTCGGAATCTGACTATTCAGCTTCTCCGTCGCCACTACAGTGGACCCTTATGTCAAGACAGTTTACTGCCTAATTTAAGATGGTAACCGTATCACTTGCAGCGGAACGGCGCTGCCCCGATTCGACTTCTATTTCCATGCGAGGGGTTTCCTTCTCGCTGAATTTGTCTACGATCTTGGCTCCCCCGCCACTGGCTGTCCGGTAAACCTCGTCTGGTGTCAAGTAGTCCAAGGACTGGTGGAATCTTTCCGTGTTGTAGAACACAAAGTACTTCCCCAAGCCCAGCAGCAACTCGGGTACGCCTGCATAGCCTTTCAGGTACACGTCCTCATATTTGACGTTACGCCAGAGACGCTCCACGAAGATGTTGTCCAATGCCCGCCCGCGCCCGTCCATGCTGATGGCAATGCCATGCCCCTTGAGCACCCCGGTGAACGCTTCCGAGGTGAACTGGCAACCCTGGTCGCTGTTGAAGATTTCAGGGTATCCGTGGGTCCGCAAAGCCTGCTCCAAGCAATCCACGCAGAATCCGCTGTCCAGCGTGTTCGAGACCCGCCAAGCCAGCACTTTGCGAGAGTACCAGTCGATCCTGCCACCAAGTACACAAACCCCCGCGCCAGCCGGATATAGGTGATGTCGGTGCTCCAAACATGGTTCGGGCGATCAACGTCCATCCCTCGCAGCAGGTAGGGATAGACTTTGTGCTGGGGGTGCGGACGGCTGGTATTCGGCCCCGGTGCCATGCCCGCCAAACCCAGCACCCCCATTAGCCTCTGCACCCGCTTGCGGTTGACCCAATGCCCCAGGCTACGCAGGTAGACCACCATCTTGCGGCTGCCGTAGAACGGATGCCGGGTGTACTCCTCGTCAATCAGGGCCAGCAGGGCCAACTCCTCTGGGTCCGGTTCCGCCGCCCGGCGCGGCGCGTAGACCGTGGAACGGGCAATCCCTGCCAGTTCGCATTGGCGGGCCAGCGGCAACGGCCCGTCCGCATCAATCCAGCCCTTGCGGCCGCCTAGGGGCTGATCCCTGACTTTTTTTTCAACCAGTCCAACTCCATCTTCAGCCGCCCAATCTCGGAATACAGCCGCTCCGGGCTGGTGGACGGGTCAGCGGCACTGACACCGCGCTTGACCTCGAATAGGCCAGCCGCCTGCTCTTGCAGTTCTCTCTTCCACTGCCCAACTTGCGTCGGATGCACATCGAACTCCTGGGCAATTTCGTTGACCGTCTTGATGCTCCTGATCGCCTCAAAAGCGACCTTCGCCTTGAACTCGCCACTGAAAACCTTACGCTTCTTCTCGCTCACAACAACCCCCGTTTTCCAGAAGGTCACCATCTTAAATGATTGTCCGAAAATTGGGGTCCACTA
>QJPH01000411.1 GCA_003242955.1 Candidatus Methylumidiphilus alinenensis | reverse complement strand
GCCTCGTTAGCAGCGTCTGTAGCAGCGTTTGATGCATCTGAAGCGGCATCAGCAACAGTAGCTGTAACTGTTGAAGTGAGTAGTGCTGAGTCAGTTTCAGTGAGGATGAAATCTCCACCTGTAGCTGGTGCGTATGCCGTCTTAACACCTGTTGAAGTGTCAGTTGTGACTACACCGCCAACGAAGAAGCTAGCACCAGGAATACCGATAACTGACTTGTTAGCTGTAACAGCAGGTGATGCCGCACCGTCATAGACAGGGTTGCCTGCAGAATCTGTTGCTGTGATGGTGATTGTCATCGCCTGACCAGCTGAGTATGAAGCTGCATCAGTGTTGAGGACTGTCTTTGCAACCTTTCCACCAACAGTTACTGGAATTGTTGTTGTGATGTATGTAGTTCCTGTTGCATCAGCTGGGTTAAGGACCTTGATAGTCAAAGTTGCCTTACCACCTGAAACAGCGTTTGGAGCCGAAGTGAATGAACAGTTGTAAACACCAACACCGTTTGAGCTTGATGAGTATGTTGCTGATGAACCATCATCGAGTGCGCAAGCGCCCCCTGTGACAACAGTTGTATCAGATGAAGAAACAGATGGAGCTGAAGCTGTAGTAACAGCATTTCCATTTGAGTCCTCAGCTGTGATGTTAAATGCTGGAGCTGTGTTTGAAGCAGCAAGTGGTGATCCAGTTGAAGTCACATCAAGAGTTGTGGCGGCTGCACCTGTTGTGTAACCAGCTCTACCGATTGAGTAGTTAACTGACGCAATAAGTTTTGCTACTGAACCGTAGAATGTAACAACCTTTGTGCCAACAACTGTTGAAACACCTGTGATTCCATTTGTAACAGAAACAGTAACTGTACCAGTTCCAGCTGTTCCATCAGCGTTTACGTAGATGTAAGCAACGTTCTGTGAACCAGTTAGAGTAACCTGGCTGGTACGAGCAGAACCTGGCACAGTAAGAGCTGATGCAGCTGTTGGAACAGTTGTGCTTGCAGTGATTAGACCAGAACCTGTAACAGTTGCTGAGACTGTATTACCTTCGGTTGCGGCTGATCCATCTGAGTTGAATGTAACAACTTCGATTACTGAACCTGCAGTACCAGCTGTCTTAACAGCTGACTGTGGAACTGCATCAAGTGCTGTGGTGTAACCAAGGACTGTTGCTGAGGTTGCAAGCTGTGCATCTCCTGCAATTACCCTTGCAGGCACTGCTGATCCTTGACGAACCACTGTTGATGTTGGTGAGAATGTAACTCCGCCACCCCATGTGATTGTTGCAAGTACTGGAATTCCAGGAGCACCGTTAGCACCGATTGGCTGGAAGCTAATTGTCTGTATACCAGCGACAGCACTTGTTGTAGTCACTAAGAGGTCAGTCAGGGTTGCTGTTACCGGTGTCCATGTAAATCCACCAGCAGCAGTTGTGCCGTTCAAATATGAAACAGCTCCTGATGAAGGAGTTGTGGCAAGCATTGAACCGACACCTGAAGTGGTGACTGTGTATGAAGTATCAGCAGAACCAGCGATGAAATCAAGCGTCGCTTGACCATTAACTGCTTGAACAAGTGCTCCACCTGAACCAGATGAAGCGACCTCTCCAACAGCACCGAAAGTACCAGATGCGCCATAATTAGTAGCTGGAATAACAGCGACTACGGCTGGAGCAGTTGTTGCAGTAAGTGAGGCTAGGGTCGAAACAACTACGATTGAGTACGAACCAGGTAGCAACGCAATATCTGCGCGGTTGGTACTTGTAGTACCAGTGAGTGAATTTGTACCGTCACTTGTAGCAGTTACTGTGATTGTTCCAGTGATTGATTCGTGAGTGCTATCTGGGGCAGTTGAAGTACCAGTGAGCGCGATTGCCATCTTGGCGCGCTCTCCTGATGCTTGTGGAGACGCTGAGCCAGTTAGTGCTGCTGTGATAGTTTCGCCGGCGACCGCCCCTGTCACAGTTTGCGTGATTGTTACGGGAATGGTGAATGTATTAACACCCGAACGAACTGGAGTGCCGAGCGTTGTTACGGCAGCGGTTGGAGCTGACGCAACTGCATTCGCCGAAACCGCCGAGATTCCGCCGATCGCCAACGCAGCAGCTGCAACAAGCGCTACGCGCTTAAAAGCTGTCTTTGTAGACATTATTTTCCTTTCAGAAAAAGTCGATTGGGAG
>QJPH01000050.1 GCA_003242955.1 Candidatus Methylumidiphilus alinenensis | reverse complement strand
ACTTCCGCCAAGGCTTCATGGATCGCGCCCGTGCTGACCCAGATGCCCAGCCAGTCGTGGAGAAATTCTTGGATGCGCGCCCGCGACATCCTGTAGCGCTTCGACAGCACCACTATCAGGCTCGCCAACCCCGCGCCAACCAGCCGGAAACCGCCAATCTCGACATCGTCCTCCGTGACACGGAACGGTTCCGCACGGGTCACATGGCCACATCCGCAGGCGACCTCTTCAAACAGGTGCTTGGTGATCCGAACCGTCCAGCCGTTTCCTTCCCGGACCCAATCCGCTTCGTAATACCCCGTGTAAGCCTGTCCGGCTTGCCCCGTCGAACCCGTCCCGCATCCCGCGCACGCCTCCGGCCTGTGTATTTCCACCGCGTCCACCCGTGTCGGTGCGGGCCGCCCATGCCCCGGTGTGCCCGGCACCTTGCCCGCCCGTTTCCGGGCCATCGGTTGGGACTCCACCGCCGGTGCAGACTCGGCTTCGGCCTCGGCATCACGGGCGGCCTCCGCAGGGGTATCCTCGGCAACGGTTTCTTCCGGGTTTTCGTCCCGTTCCGCATCGGCATCCGCCGCACGGGTTTTATCCCACGGCGCTTCCCGGCTCGGTGGCAACGAACTGTTCCGGCTAGTTTGGTTCAACCGCTCACGGGCTTCTTTCAGGTCCAGCAGAAGCTTGGATGACAACGAGCGCAGCGAATCCTCTCCCAACCGATCCAAGTAGGCTTCATCGATCTGTCGTAGGCTGTGGTCGCTCAGTTGCATGGGGGGCGAGAAAGTTCAGAATGTTGCGATCATTGTACCAATTAGTCGAACTTGGCTATAGGGGGCTGGGGGGGATTGTTTACAAGGCCACACTCTCAGGAAAAGGCGGGGGGGGTGAACGCTTACGACCCGCGTGGCGGGGTTCGCTGGATTTTTCCCGAAAAGGCTAGCTATTGGAACGAGCCTGATAGGCATATTGCCAAATAACTTCTCAAGCAACTTGCTTGTCAGATGCTGAATGGGCGTATCGGTATAGCGTCTTAGGTTCTATATCGACCTGACCACCCAAGAATTCCAAGCATCCCCAATCAGAATTGACATAGGCCGTGTGCAGATCGTCAACGGTGACATATCGACCAATTAAATCCTTTAGGTCAGCCTCCCAGATTTCTCCGTTTTCAAAACTTAGCAAAAAATTATAGGCATGTATCTGCTCAAATTGTCGAAGTTTCATCGGTCACTCCAACGGTTGTATGGGATGGAAGTTTTGCGTGTCCCACATTTCTATTAACTCGTTTTGGTGAATCTCTGCCCATTCCCGGACTAATTGACGGCATTTTTTAGGGATATTGCCCTCTATGATATTTAGATTAATCAACTCCATTACCGCTTCGTACTCTCCATATTTTACATGGATATGTCGCGGCGGGTGCTCTCGATCAATTAAATACATTCTAATGATAATTCCGTAGAATCTACATATCTCTGGCATATTAATGACACCTACCGATTACTTCAACTATTAGAGTGATTTATTCCCTTGCTCAAAACTCATTCCATGCATCATCATCTTCTGGATTGTCCCAAATGTGCATTAAGGTCAACTCCTGTGCGGTCATTAAGTCCATTATTGTGGCTCTTTCCTGTTTCATTTTTAAGTAACGGATAAAATCCAATACTTCCCGTGCTTGATCGTCTGGAAGAGTTTTCAAATACTCAAATGCCAATTCTGCCAGTGTCATAAAAACACCAAATAACATAAATCATTATAGTCTTTGCGTTTTCGCGAATTGCTTTAGTCTTTGCGTACACCGAAGGTCAAATTAGCCGTGCCATAAGCAGAAACTTTATCAAGTATATACCGGACTAGCGATTTAGCAAGAAGCAAGGATGGAGCTTTCGGGTTACTTGAACACTCTAGGCACTCTTCTCCCGCCCACCTCCCGCATTTCCCATGCTTCCCTAGCGGGTGAGTCCGAATAACTGACATGGATGGGTCGGTCTTTGCCGTAAAAGTACAGCCTGTCATAGGGTAGGTTGGCCATGATCCAGCGGGCGACTTCTTCCATGTCTTCGTCTTCGACAATGAAATCCACCGCTGCGCCTAGGCGTGGGCAGATGGGTTCGCCCTTGCGGTTCAATTCACAAGCGGCATGTTGGTCCAGCTTAGGGGCAATGCGCCCTGTGATGCGTCTAGCTAG
>QJPH01000051.1 GCA_003242955.1 Candidatus Methylumidiphilus alinenensis | reverse complement strand
TACCGTGATGCTACATCGCGTGATATCAATTTGGATGATGATAATGCATGGTGGAGAGTCTATAACAAAAGCAGGGGAGTTGGCGCCATCATCCCTTATGAGATGACTTTGGGATGCGCCCACTTTGGTTTAACTCCCGACAAAAAGATTGAAAATCCGAATTTTATGAAAAAGGCCGCTGTACCTGTGGTTCACACCTAAGGGCATAACAAAGGGCACTGATTTAAAAATCGGACGGATACAGGGAGGTGATCCGCCGAATGCTGGCGACCGACCCATAACATTCGGCGAAACCCGTCCATGGTTCCGCCCTTGCCTTTCGCTTTTTAAACATCCGGCGCAATACGCGGCAAGCCGCTATTGCGCCCTTACGAATGCGCCTTACCGCGTTTATATTTTCATATCGCCTAATTGTAGACAGAAGGCATCCAAAGAATTATCAGATGGTGGAGTGACTGTACCCCAAAGGTTGGCAGTACCCTTGGTATCGTCATTGCTGGGCAAAATAAAATTGGCTATGCCTGATTGTGCGAAAGCCAATCCTTGCCCCACTTCTTCGAAGGTCAGAAGGCGAGATGTTGCTCTCACCTCAACACGGAGCCCAGCGGCGACGCGCTGGGCGAGGGTGTAGCCAGCAAAAACTGGATTAACGCCGGAGCTACACATAGCCAAGACAAAGATGGGAAGACTACCTTTTAACGGCTTGAGCGCTTCCAACATATCATAATATATACTACTACCTGTTGTGTCGTGGCTCACTAACACAACGAAAAGGGGGGACTTGCTTTCTAATGTTGAAGCGAGGGAATTGGGTTTAACGTAGCGCGCGCTATTCGGAAAACGATTGGCGAGACGACGCCCTTCACGTTCTCCGTCGGCATCCAAGCCTACAATTACGGTTGCTTCTATTGATGGCATAGTACACTCCTAGTTTAGATGTAAATATTAAAATAAGATAGCCAAGGGCATCTCACGCAAGTCGTTCTTCTAGCCCATGATGAATAGTACCCATAGTATGCCCAACTTTTTATTGGTCAGCCCAACAGGCGTTTTACTTTCTGCCTTAGGGTGTTTTTTGGGGCATTGCTCCCCCAACCTCTTGTTTTTCAATGTCAGCCACTAAAAGTAACACCCACTGCAAAACGTAAGCATGTTTGGGCAGATTTAATGGGAAATGCACCCCATTGAAGAAACAAGTAGACATCATATCTTGTACCCGCTTACATCTGGATTGAAGCATACAGGATAGAACAGAAAATACATAGTGTTTTCATAGGAATATCGGGTTTTTTTAAGGATTTGGGTAATAGTACCAAAACCAGTTTGCGCAACATTTTCTGGCACGATAAATGTCGCCGGTAGTGTTCCGGGCGTGGGTTTTTAAGTACACCCCACTGAGAATCCCCTTGCCCTGCTAAAGAAACTGAGTTCCTTGGGTTTAGGTTGCAAAACTTTAGTACAATTAAGCGTCGCCTAAACTAAGGTCAAAAGCAGGAAACTCCCAGCCATGTCCACTTCCCAGCCAAACCCGGCAGAGACCAACAATCCTTCCACCCGTGCAACGCCGACAACCGTTCCGCTGCTGCGGCTAGAAGGGGTTAACTTCGGCTATCGCGAAGCGGGCGAATGGCGTGAAATTTTGCGCGGTGTCGATCTTGTCGTGGACCCTGGCGAACAGCTTGCGCTAGTGGGGCTAAGCGGTTCGGGAAAATCAACCTTGCTGCACCTGATCGGGGGCTTGGACGTGCCCAGCGCAGGTCACATCACTTTTGACGGCATTGATCTGGCCGGCTTGGGCGAACCGGCCCGCAGCCTATGGAGACGCAGCCATGTTGGTTTCATTTTTCAGTTTTTCAACCTGATACCCACGCTTAACGTATTGGAAAATGTGCTGCTACCTTTGGAACTGAATGGCATTAGCGAAAAAATGGGACGCGAGATGGCGCTGGATTTACTGGCAGAAGTCGGTCTGGCCGACCGGGCAGGGAGTTATCCTGACCGGCTTTCCGGTGGCCAACAGCAATGCGTCGCCATTGTCAGGGCTCTCGTACACCAACCCCAGTTAGTGCTGGCCGACGAGCCGACCGGCAACTTGGATTTTGCCACCGGGGAAAAAGTGCTCGATCTGCTGGACCGGTTGGTCAGGGCGCTGGGCAAGACTCTAATCCTGATAACCCACAGTGATAAGGTGGTCCGC
>QJPH01000052.1 GCA_003242955.1 Candidatus Methylumidiphilus alinenensis | reverse complement strand
ATTCATTTTGGCAAAACCCGGCCAGCCAAACCCTTTCAACTTCCTGAAATTATCCAGTTGAAGAATGCGCCCACTGCAAAATACCTCTAGCCGTTCTTTGGGGAAAGACTTGTGGCCGTTTGCCAAATAATGCACAGTACCCATCGAGCCATCGGCAAAACGCAAAGTCAACGTAACCGTGTCTCCAAGGCCCGTCAAACCCTTGGCGTTACCCAATGATACTACCTGTGCATCAACAATGGGCGAGCCTGCCAAATAGCGTAATAAATCAATAAAATGGCAAGCCTCGCCGACTATGCGCCCACCGCCGACCGCTCGATCCTGAGTCCAATGTGTAGAGGGAATGGCACCGGCATTGACCATCATCACCAAGGCTTTAGGGGCATCCAATGCTGTCAACAAGGATTTGACCTTAACTGCCTGTGGAGCGAAACGGCGATTAAAACCAACCATCACTAATGGCATTTGCCCTGCCGTTAAGGCACTGGCATAAGCAACTTCAACTTGAGACAATTCATCCAAAGTCAAAGCCAAGGGCTTTTCGACAAAAACAGGCTTTCCCGCCTCCAAAGCATGGCAAACCTGTAGTGCATGACTATCATGCCGCGTCGCCACCACCACCGCGTTAATTTCTGGATCGGCAAAAACCTCTTCTGTCGCCGTCGTGGTCTTCTCAAAGCCAAACTTGCGACCGGCATGGGCCGCGCTAACCCCGCCAGCGGAAGCCACCGTCTTCAATCTTACGCCAGCCGCTTTGAATGCGGGAATCAACACGGCCGTGGCATAGTTGCCAGAACCAATGAACCCCAAGGTCGCCTTGCCTACGGAGGGCCGGGCTGGACCTATGTTCACCGTCTGGTTACGCAATATTGCATCCGGTTTCTCCGATACTGAAGGATAGCTGAGTAATATCCCTAAGGAAGGTGCCGAACCGCCCACTAGTTCGTAAGCTTGCACCGCTTCATCAATCTCAAAGCGATGTGAGATCAATGGCTTAACGTCGATGCGCCCATCAGCCATCATGTCCAGCACCGCCTCTAAGTTGCGTTGCTCAGTCCAACGCACGAAGCCCACCGGATAGTCTTGGCCTTTTTCCTCATAGTTAGGATCGTAGCGTCCGGGCCCGTAGGAACAGGAAACCTGAAAACTCAGTTCCTTCTCGAAAAAATCCGCCCGCGATAATTCCAATCCGGTCACGCCGACCAGCACAATGCGCCCACGCTTACGGCACATTTGCGCCGCTTGATGCACTGGCTCGTTGCTCTTAGTGGAAGCTGTAATCAACACCGCATCGACACCGCGTCCACGCGAAAACACCAACGCCGCCGCCAGCGGGTCTTGCCCAACGCCAAGATCGACCGTCTCGGCCCCGCATTGCCGGGCTAATGCCAGCTTGAGAGGGTCGAAATCCAGTCCCAGCACCCGGCAACCATGGGCACGCAGCAATTGCACCGTCATTAAGCCGATTAGCCCTAAGCCAGTGACCACCACGGTTTCGCCGAGCGTGGGATTGACCAGACGGATACCCTGCAAGGCAATCGCACCCAGTACGGTGAAAGCGGCATCCTCGTCCGCCACGGATTCAGGCACCTTGGCACAGAGGTTGACCGGTACGCACACCGCTTCGGCATGTTTGCCGTTGCTGACTACACGCTCGCCTATGGCAAACCCAGTGACACCCGACCCGATATCCAGCACCGCGCCTACATTGCAATAACCCAATGGCAATGGCTGGTCGAGCTTGTTGAACACCGCCTCGACCGTAGGCATCAAGCCGTCAGTTTTAATTTTATCGAGCACCATCCGCACCTTGTCCGGTTGCTGGCGGGCCTTGTCAATCCAGCCCGCCTTGCCAAACTCCACCAACATGCGCTCGGTGCCGGCGGATACCAAGGTGACGCTGGAACGAATAAGAATTTGTCCACGCTGGATAGCGGGACAAGGCACTTCAGCCGTTTTAGTGACGCCTGTTTTCAGTGATTGGAGGATTTGTTTCATCTTTAATCCTTGACCACTTCCTCCGCTGTAGCCGCGGTAAGGATGCGTTCGCTCCACAGCAACAGGGCTTCCGCGTCCGCCAACCGTATCCGCTCCCGCAAGGCCTCCGCCAGCGGCCCAAATCGACGTTCCATAAGCCGCAGCAGCAGCGCGGCTTCCCCCTCCTGCCGACCCTCCTGCCGACCCTCCTGCCGACCCT
>QJPH01000215.1 GCA_003242955.1 Candidatus Methylumidiphilus alinenensis | reverse complement strand
TGATGGGCTTCCGCCAGTTCCTGTTGCGTGGATTGAAAGCCGTAACGGGGGAATGGACGCTGGTCTGCATTGCCTACAATTTGAAGCGGATTCATGTACTGGCGGGATAACTTTGCCCAAAGGGAAGGAAAAGCCGCTTTAATGTCGAAAAACGCTCTGTAAAGGGGCAAATCAAGGCAAAGCAATCGTTTTTTGAGCTTTTTTGAGGAAGGAAACTGTCGTACAACTCTAAGTCGGACAGGCTCCTAGTCAGCCGTGCAGAAGACCCTGACATCAAACTCATTGTGCAAGACTGGCTAGATAGATTCTGGCTGCACCCGATCAACAATTTCCCCATCAAACTGCCGAAAAAAGTCCGCGAATTGGCCCTATTCGGGGAGCAATGTTGGCCCGCCTTCACCAACCCTTATTCCGGCGAGGTGCGCCTGGGCTACCTCGACCCTGGCTTGGTCGAAACCGTGGTGATGGACCCGGATAATTCCGAACAGCCCATCGGCATCGTCACCAAACTCAACAACCGGGGCGTGAAAAAACGCTACAAGGTCATCGTCAACGGGCCTGAAGAGGATTTGTTCACCCAGCGCACGATAGGCATCCGCGAAAATTTCAGCGATGGAGAAGCGTTTTGGTTCTGCGTCAATAATCTGTGTACCGACAGCCGCGGCCGGTCTGATTTGCTGCCGTTGATGGACTGGTGCGATGTCTATGAGCAGCAACTCTACGGCGAGGCCGAGCGCCAGAACAGCATGCGGGCCTATTTGTGGGATGTATCGCTGAAAGGCGCGACTC
This sequence comes from Candidatus Methylumidiphilus alinenensis, assembly GCA_003242955.1. Taxonomy (GTDB): domain Bacteria; phylum Pseudomonadota; class Gammaproteobacteria; order Methylococcales; family Methylococcaceae; genus Methylumidiphilus; species Methylumidiphilus alinenensis. The sequence continues at coordinate 1,409 of QJPH01000215.1, read as the reverse complement.
CCGAGGATGTGCAGCGCCGCGCCAGCCAGATTTCCCCGCCATCGCCCGGTTCGGTGCGCGTCCACAACGATTCCGAAGTCTGGGCCGCAGTGTCCCCCGAACTCCATTCAGAGGACGGCTCGGCGGGTGCCAGGCTGTTCCGCAACCATATTTTATCCGGCCTGACGATGCCCGAGCATTGGTTCGGCGGCGGTGGCGACGTGAACCGCGCCACCAGCGACTCCATGACCGAACCGACCTTGAAAACCCTCTCGTTGCGCCAAGCCTATATCGGTCACATGCTTTTGGAAGCGGCCCGCTACACCATCCGCCAGCGCGAGAAGGCCGTATCCGGCAAAGAACCGGACATGTTCGACCCGATCTACGCGGTGGAATGCTCCTGGCCGGAAATGTCGCCCAAGGACACCACCAAATACGCCGCCGCGCTGCAACAAGTCGTCGTCGCCTGCGGCATGGCGATGGACAAGAACCTACTCAGCCCGGAAACCTGCCTGCTCATCATCAACTCGGTCGCAGGCCGCCTAGGCGTGGAGATCGACCCCGAGGCCGAATTGGAGAAGGCGCAAGCCGAAGCCGCCAAGAAGGCCGAGGCCGACGCCTTCCCAGGGCCAAACCTGCAATCCGAAACCACACCGGAATCCCAAAGCGGCAACGGCGGTGGAACCGGCAATATTTATGAACCCGACTAATCCACACAAGATCGTTCCCATGCTCCAGCGTGGGAACGGCAACCCCAACAGGTGAACCATGAACTATATCCTTGCCCGACTCCAAGAAGCATCAACCCTGCGCGGCATCATCATCGCCATAGCCGGTATGGTGGGCTATAGCCTTTCCGAGGCCGATGCCGTGCAACTGATCGCCGCCGGCAATATTCTGGCCGGCATTATCGGCGCGGCCCTCCCCGATAATTTATCCAAGAAATAAAAATATGTCTGTCATTTCTCATAATGGCATTTATTATCAAACCCGTTGCATTTTCTCAATCAATGCAAATAGATTTGTTTTTTCCCCTGATATACCGGGAAGCAATCCCACTGAAAATGATATTTCACCAATTATTAAAATATATGAGGATGCAATAAAAAAATCTTATGCTTATAGTTCTGATGTTGTTTATCAGGCAAGAAATTGGGAAAATGCTGGGAGTCCTTTTAATTAGGGATAATATTTTTTAAAAATATCTTGACAAAGACAATATAATGCAAAAAATAACCCAGCCAGCCAGCCAGCCAGCCAGCCAGCCAGCCAGCCAGCCAGCCAGCCAGCCAGCCAGCCAGCCAGCCAGCCAGCCAGCCAGCCAGCCAGCCAGCCAGCCAGCCAGCCAGCCAGCCAGCCAGCCAGCCAGCCAGCCAGCCAGCCAGCCAGCCAGCCAGCCAGCCAGCCAGCCAGCCAGCCAGCCAGCCAGC
>QJPH01000053.1 GCA_003242955.1 Candidatus Methylumidiphilus alinenensis | reverse complement strand
AAGTTGCCGTCCACCATTGCTGGCTGGGTAATGTCGCTGGATTCATCAAGCCGTTTAGTGAAGAATATTTCACTCACGCCAGGTAACGGATCAAAGCCTTTCATGTGCGATGCAATCCAAGCAGAATCAGGCATGGATGCCGTCTTGCTGATTGGCTTCACAACATAGTTCGATTCAAAGTCCCTGGCATAGGGCTTTGACGGTGCGCTACTGCATGCCGCCAAAAAAATGAGAAAGATGGTCGGTACGGCCAATTTCACGAGTTCGATTTTATGGAGTTGTTTTTTCATGATGCTCACCTAATTTTTTGAGTGTCGGGTCGTTAAACAGCACATACAAGAACCTTTGGTTTGTTTATTATGAACCATTAGTTCTTTACAAGCAAAGCGAGGCTGAACGGGAAAGGCATTCCGCCTCGCATCAGCCAGCGTTTACCCGGTGGCGTACCTCCGGCACACCGCAATTGCTTTGCGGGCAGGCGGGAAAATTGGTATCGTGGGTGCAACGAAGACCCCTTGAGAAAACCAGGAGTACCCCATGGCAACCATCACCTTCGACACCCACGAATTTGTCAAGCGGCTCCGCGAATCGGGGTTTTCCGAACCCCAAGCCGAGGCCATCACTGATTTGCAGCGCCAAGCCATCTCGGTTGCGGTAGACCAGGCCAAGCAGGACTGGAGGCCCGACGGCCTTGCCACCAACAAAGACATGGATGCCCGGATCAAAGAAACAGAACTGAAAATCGAACTGGTGCGTTCCGACTTGAAACGGGACATAGCCGAAACCAAGGCAGAACTGATCCGCTGGGTGGTCGGTGTCGGGCTGCTGCAAATCACCATCATCACCGCATTGATTCTCAAGATTGCAAGCCATGCTTGAGTCAATGGAATTGTCGAAAGTGCGTTGAAAGGCACACCGGGACGGCTTGAAACGTGTAATTTCATGGTGTCCATCACTCAACCCTCCCCACCGAACAACCGGCGGTTTAATTCAACCTTGGAAATAACCAGGTACCCCGATGTCCGGGCCAGTTCGGTGAAGTCGTTCAGGCTGAGGACGAACTTGTTTGCACTCAGCGTCTCGGTGATCGGCCGCTCCCCGTCGCGCATCGTCACCAGCAGCCGGGTCACGCCGGGTTCCTTGGCGGGCGGTTCCGGCAACGGGCGGGGCTGGGCGGCATACGATCCGGTCTTGCGGATGGAGGGAAGCACTTCGTCGCAGACCCACGCCTCGAACGGCTCGGCCTCCGGCTTGTTGGATTTGATGATGAGCCGGTAAAGGTTGCCTTCGTTAATGAAGGACATTTCCTGAGTTTCGCGGGCTTTGGATGTGACCTCGCGATTCGCTAGGTCACATGAGACCTCGCGTTTTAATACCCCCTTGGGTTTGCAATGCTTTTGAACTGCATCCCAAGGATTAACGTAACCCAGTACGTCGCAAACGTCTTTGGCACAAAACCAAGGTTCGCCATTGTCGTCGGTTTGGATGCGCAGTTGATGGGATTGGAATTCAAACTCAACCGGGGTCAGTTCGTTGGACGGATTTTGGGTAGGGGTGTTCATGATTATGCTCCTTTTGGCGAGACTTGATGCCGCGCTTTTGAGACGCGGGTGGGCGAGAGCTCAAAACCCTCCAAAAGATGGGCGGACTTCTTCCCCTTGCGGGTGTTGTATCCGTCACACTCCCGCCCGTAGGAGGCAAAACCAAAACCTGTGGGCGTAAAAAATCCTCGCTGACGGGGAGGGATGGCCGCTTTTGGAGGTGTTTTGAGCACCTGTTGAAAAGCATAGGCCGATACGGGGGCGGATGTCAAGAAATATTGATTGATATTGTCAATACGCACTCTAAAATGTTTACCATGGACATTCACTACGAACTCAACGGCGAAAGCTTCGTCTGGAACGCACACAAAGCAGCGGTAAACCTGAGCAATCACGGTATCCGCTTTGAGGAGGCCACTTGGGTGTTCTTGGACCCAATGTTCGTCGTCTTGGACGCTTCGCGCAACGACGAGGCGCGTGATGCTGCAATTGGCTGCGATGCCTATGGTCGCTTGCTTTTCGTGGTGCATATCGAGATTGAAGGCGAAGCCATACGAATCATCTCCGCCCGCAAGGCAAACCCCAACGAGGAAATGCGATATGCTCAGTAAACGACTCAAGGCCCGTTTGGACAAAGACCGCCCCATGACTTCAATCACCCTGCGGATTCCA
>QJPH01000054.1 GCA_003242955.1 Candidatus Methylumidiphilus alinenensis | reverse complement strand
TCCAACAAACGGTTAGATTGTGGCTCGCTACGCTCGCACAATCTAACCTTATTCGTTAGGCGGGTGGGCAAGGAGATAATGCCGGGGATTCAAAGCCTCTGTTCTTTTCGACATTCGGTTTTACCCAAAAAGCTCATTGAGTACGTCTGGACGTTTTTTCGCAATTTGAATCAAAGATGCGGCTGCCCGGCTTGGTTGCCTTCGTCCTTGTTCCCAATCTTGCAGAGTTCTGACCGATACGCCAAGAAGTTCCGCGAACTTAGCTTGGGAAAGTCCGGTTTTGTTTCTAGCTTCGGCAACGGGGGAGGGCTTAATATCAATTGTATGGACAGCACCGACATTCCCTGCTTTAATGCTTCTCACAGCATCTAGGGCTTCTTGCCACACATCGCGTTTTAGATCGCGCTCAACCAGATCATTTTCATTCATTATTGTCATCTATAAGTTCCTCTTTCAATGCTTTGAGAATATGCGATGGGGCATTCTTTTGGTGGGATTTGGTATAGATGGTCAGAAGCCAAATCAAATTTTTGCCAATCTGGTTATAGTAGATGACTCTTACGCCCCCGCGCTTTCCTTGACCGTCGCTCGACCAGCGGACTTTGCGTACCCCGCCTGACCCGGGAACTACATCTCCCGCTTCCGGGTTCAGCGCAAGCCACGCAGCAAAATTGCCACGTTCCTCTTCAGACCAGTAGTCAGGCCAACGCTTTGAAAAAATCGGGGATTCAATTAGGGTGAACATTCCCCTATGATACGGCAATGCCGTATAATTTGCAAATCTACGCGGCAAGACGGTATCTACCGCGTTATGGAACAATGAACCACCATAAATCTCTCAGGGACAGAAAACCATAATATAATAACCCACCAAAGGCAAGTAGTGGTAACATTGGTGTAGGATATCCGTAACGAAACATTATATATGAGGCTATCATACATAATGCCGTAAACAAAGAATCTCGACCAATTCTATCAGATGCACGGTCACTACTTTTTGCGTAATGTAAAACATGAAAATTTATTTCAGGTACTATGTAGGGTTTATCTGGCTTCAGCATTTTGGCTATAGTCAAGGCTGCGGGGAAAGTTGCGGCAATATTATAGGTATTCTGTAAAGCTGCCACTTCTGGCACTGCCGCTATCTTCAAAGAAGTTTTTATTTCGTATGCCTGAGTTTGATCGTGTTCGATACTCCGTACCGTTGCATTTCGTTCTAGAATATGTATAGACGACGGAGCTTTCACCTGCCATTGCTCAAGTAGTAGATTCTCTGCTTCCTTTTTGATCGTCATGTACTTTCCGTTGAAGTTATCGAATCGCAACAGATATGTTCCCTCAATAGTTTCTGAGTGATCGCCCACCAACTCAACCACATGAGTTGATGTACCATTCATAGGTACGTTAGAAGAAAAAGAGTAAAGGCTATCACAGCCAGAGAAAACTATTGAAATGGTAACCAAAATACATATATGAAGAATTTTTGATTTCATGACTATTGCCTCTATTATCGCAGACTGAACCCTGTGACTTAGGTTGTGTCCGCTGAATCGGCTTCTCAGTGAACATTACGGAACTGTCTATTGATAAGCCTAACGCCCGCATTGAGGGGCGCGGCGGTGAAGACTAGGCGAAGCAGTGCAAAGCATAATACGCGTCCCGCTCCAATGCGTGGTTAGGCTGGTGGGCAGAGAGGCAATGCCGGGGGTTCTCGGCTTTGGCTTTTTGCCTTTGTTATCCATTCGGCGCAATGCGCGGCAAGCCGCTTATTGCGCCCTTGTATTATAGATTCCGTGATGTACTTGAGGTCTGAGGTTTTTGTTACCATATTACCCCAAGACAGCACACTTGGGGGGCACCCCAAGTAGGGCGACTGCATGCCGTTTGCGCCCTTTGGACACCAAGCCCGTGCCGTAGATTTTGCAGCAGTCGCCCGCTCTCAATTAAAGATCGAACAGTATCTTCGGCCCGGATTTTCCGGTAGCCTGCATTCACAAGGTTGATCATTTGAGGGTAAATATTCGACCAACCCGTCTTCGAAAATTACCGGATCAGCCTATTTTTGAAGCCTTTTCCCAAGGGATACAGCCATACGTCCTTGATGGGGACGCTCTGCTTGCCGGATGGGCCGAGCTTGCCCCGCCCTTGGGTCTGTCCTACATGGAGCCAGTTGGCCGCCCGGTAACAGGTGCCCGTGAAACGGTCTTTTTCGACAAAGGTTTCCAGCAGCAGC
>QJPH01000057.1 GCA_003242955.1 Candidatus Methylumidiphilus alinenensis | reverse complement strand
AAATCCCCCCTAACCCCCAATACTGTTGAAATAAGCCGTCATTCCGGCATGGATCGCCGGAATCCAGATTGCAGGGATGCCAACAATCTACGCCATCCATGGAGCCTAGGTTCCGGCGATCCATGCCGGAACGACGGGGATACCCTTAATTCAACAGCATTGCCCCTAACCCCCCCCATTCGACAAGCTCAGGACAGGCTTTTGCAAAGGGGGGAATGGCGCGTGACTCTGCCTAGCGAGTTGGAATGGGAAAAAGCGGCGCGGGGCGAGCTAGTCGGTGCAATCTTCCCATGGGGCAACAGCCCTGACATCAACCAAGCGAATTATGGTTATGAGATCGGCGACACCTCTGTCGTCGGTTGCTTCCCGCCCAATAGCTATGGACTCCATGATATGGTTGGCAATGTCTGGGAATGGACGCGGAGCCTATGGGGGTTTGATTACCCCTACTTGCTTGACGACCTTCATCGCGAGGATTTGAAGGCGGGGAACGACAAAAGCCGGGTCGTGCGGGGCGGTTCTGGGGACAGCGCTCGAGACGTCGCTCGTTGTGCCGTCCGCGGCAGGGGTGAGCCTGGCAGCCGCGGCAACTACTTCGGCGGCTTTCGTGTGGTGTTGTTGTGTTCTGCCCCTGTTCTTTAGCTCTGAACTCTGATGCTCTGAACTCTGTGTCTCTGATGGCAGGCCTTTGCCGGAAACGGTCGTTGCACGACCTTATTCCGGCCTACGACATATGGCGTAGGCCGGAATAAGCCCGCTTGCGGGCGTTTCCGGCAACTCGGGGGCATGATGCCATCGGGACTTCGCCGGAAACGGTCGCTGTGCGACCTTATTCCGGCCTACGACAACGACGTAGGCCGGAATAAGCCGCGCCAGCGGTGTTTCCGGCATCCTGGCTTGATGTTGACAACATTGTTTTGCGTGTAGTCGATGCCGTTTTGCCGGAAACGGTCGTTGCACGACCTTATTCCGGCCTACAAGAGGCAAATCAATGAGCGATTATCGGCGTTTGTATGTTCCCGGCGGAACTTATTTCTTTACCTTGGTGACTTATGAACGCAATAACCTGTTTGCCGATGAATCGCGGGTCGAAAAATTGCGTCAATCTTTGCGCGGGGTGAAGAAAAAACGCCCTTTTGTGATGGTTGCGGCGGTGGTATTGCCCGATCATCTGCATTGCATCTGGCGATTGCCGGAGGGGGATGCCGATTTTTCCACACGTTGGCAAATGATAAAAACCGACTTTTCCCGGCATGTTCCCGGTAAAATTCGGAAAGATGGTGCAAAGACGGTTTGGCAACCTCGTTTTTATGATCATCTAATCCGCGATGAAGACGACTTCCGCAGACATTTGGATTATATCCATTATAACCCGGTCAAGCACGGGTATGTCGCCACGCCTGGCGAATGGCCGCATAGTTCATTCAAACGTTTCGTTGCCATCGGTTGGTATCCAAACGATTGGGGCATAATAGCTCCCCCCGATGTGGATGACATGGATCATGAATAATTGAATGCGTAGGCCGTGTAATCCAAGTAGGCCGGAATAAGCCCGTCTGCGGGCGTTTCCGGCAACCAGTAGGCAGAATGCCGTTGGGCCTTCGCCGGAAACGGTCGTTGCACGACCTTATTCCGGCCTACGAGTAAGCCGTGTAATCCAAGTAGGCCGGAATAAGCCCGTCTGCGGGCGTTTCCGGCAACCAGGAGGCAGAATGCCGTTGGGCCTTCGCCGGAAACGGTCGCAGTGCGACCTTATTCCGGCCTACGAGTTGCCATCAGAGACACAGAGTTCAGAGCAACAGAGGGCAGAGCTAAAGAACAGGGGCAGAACACAACAACACCACACGAAAGCCGCCGTAGTAGTCGCGGTTGCCAGGTTGATTCCCGTCGCGGACGGCACAACGAGCGTAGTCTTGAATGAGGCCCCAAGAACCGCCCCGCACGACCCGTCTAATTTCGTCCCCAGCCCGCAAGTCTTCCCGCTTCGGGTCGTTAGGCAGGTACGGATAGCCGAAATCATACAGGCTGCGTGTCCATTCCCAGACGTTGCCAGCCATGTCCAAGCAACCATAGGGGCTGGCTCCATTGGGGAATATGCCCACTGGGGTCGTGCCGCCAAATCCAGACTCATTGACATTACAGCGTTTGGCATCGAATTCATTGCCCCACGGAAAGATAAGGGCATCGTTAGCCCCCCGTGCGGCCTTTTCCCATTCGGCTTCGCTGGGCAGGGTGAT
>QJPH01000507.1 GCA_003242955.1 Candidatus Methylumidiphilus alinenensis | reverse complement strand
AAAAATGTGGCCAGACAATCTCCTCCATTAAATGACTATGGGCTTGCGCAAGGCTTTCGGATTTCATCAGCAGCGGCGCGATATGCTCCACATAGCGAAACAGCATCGTGGCAATAAAATAGATGGATGTTTTCCATGCCACGTTATACATCAAAGGTTTGTCTGGAAAACGGTTGACAAACCGAAGCATATCCGTCAGCAAAACGACTTTGCCGACGATCAGTGCGCCAATCAAAGCATTGGCCCAGCCCGAAAAAGGGACGTTATATTCCTTTAAAATCAATTGCTTGCTTACAACCATCAGGGAGAAGGTGATAAAAAAGAAAATAGTTGGCGGAAGCAGGGATAAAAACTCATGTTTAAGTTTGTTTAGTACATACAAAGCTGGCTTCCCCTCTGTTGTTTAGTTCAAAATTACCCAGTATTATTATTTTCTTATACTAGTCCCATTTTACTCAACTATTAGGTAAAAATGTAGATATTGCCTGCCTTTTGATGGCAACCTAGCCCACCTCCACTGGCACATCCTCTCGCGCGCCCCATTCCGTCCATGAGCCATCGTACACCGCAACAGACTCATTGCCGAGCAAATATAAACCCAGTGCTAAGATAGATGCAGTGACTCCAGTGCCGCAGGTGGTGACAACGGGCTTGGCGGTGTCTATATCGGCCTGCCGATACAGCGCTTCAAGTTCCGGCAAGGGCTTAAGGCAGAAACTAGTTTCGTCCGATAAGGTTTTGTAAGGCAAATTGCGGCTACCGGGCATATGGCCGCCACGGACACCCGGCCTTGGTTCCGGTTCTGTGCCATGAAAACGGCCAGGACCACGGGCATCCAAGATTTGTGCATTCGGGTGACCAAGTAGGGCTTTAACCTGTGAGAGATCGTACACCAATTCCCGGCGAAAACTGGCTATGAAACTTTTTGACCGGGCTGACACTGGCTCCGCGTCCACAGGTCGATTTTCTTGCCTCCAGCGCGCCAACCCACCGTCCAGCACCGCCACTTGGGTGTGGCCGAAGACACGGAAAGTCCACCAGACACGGGCCGAAGCCATGAAAAAATTGCTGTCGTAGGCAACCACTAAGGTATCTTTGCCAATACCCATCTTGCCCACTGCTTCGGCAAATTCCTCCGGGCTGGGCAGCATGTGGGGCAGGTTTGTGGCATGGTCGGCGACCGCGTCAATGTCAAAGAACAACGCGCCGGGAATATGGCCTTGCCGGTATTCGGCTTTTGCATCGCGGTTTTGGTTGGGCAGGAAGAAGCTGGCATCCAGCACGACAATATCGGTCGAGCCTAGATGTTCTGCCAGCCATGTCGTGCTGACTAGGGGAGTTGTTTTTTCGGCATCATGGAAATTCACTGGAAACTCCTTAGGCGGACATAGGATGACCTGATTAGCAAGATTGTTCAGCCAATTCATAGCAACTAGCCGTATTCGTCATTCCGGCAGGGATTGCCGGAATCTAGTAGCCAAGGAGGGCAATCCAGATTCACCTCCCTGTGTTCTGGATACCGGCGAACCCTCGCTTCGCTCTCCCTGCCGGTATGACGTACATGTCGGTTTAGCTGAAGAATCTTCCTAATCAGGTAGGATGATATTGTAGACGTTTGACGATGGCAAGGCAGCTCGTTTTTTTCTGCGATTCTCATTTTGGCGTAAATGCCCGTCCGGCGTAGGGCGGGTTGCCATGAAAGTACGGATAACATCCTTGGGAGGAATGTTATCCGTGGGTTGCCGTATGGCACTTCCAAGGTCAGGGGCATCAATACGCATCGACATGAATGTTAGGTGCGAATACCACAAAACTTGATGCTTGCGTTGACTTTTCCACGCACCGTAACCCGCAATGCAACCTTGTGTTGGTTAATCGAAAAAATCGGCAATTGATCCACGAAAGACAGAAAAAAAATCAGTAGAATAGACTTATTCCTGATGTTTACGATTGTAATGGATAGCCACCCATGAAGACCCACCGAATCCTCACCGTTTCCATCCTCATCGCAGGGTCATTTGCTTGTATTGTGGTGGCAATTTTTGTCTGGTTCAAGCTAAGCCCAGATTTGGAAAAAATGCTGGAAGGAAGTTTTCCTTCACTAGCTGGCATGTTATTTTCAATCCCCGGACTGAAAGACTTCCTGCTTAAGGGTCACCCAGAAATAGGCCTATTTCTAATCGTCTTCTTTCTCACCACCCCCACGGCCTTCGTATTTTTTAAATTCCTCTGGCCCCG
>QJPH01000058.1 GCA_003242955.1 Candidatus Methylumidiphilus alinenensis | reverse complement strand
TTGCTTTGCGTCAGCAACAGCGGTGCCGAACTGTCTTCCAACATGTACTGGATGCGGGAGGGTGGGTAGCCCGGGTCTATCGGCACATACGCCCCGCCGGCCTTGAGGATGGCCAGCAATCCAATGACCATGCCGAGCGATCGCTCGACGGCGATAGCGACCAGCGGGTTGTCGGCCAGCAGGGCGTTGCCTTCCGGGGTTTTGAGTCCTAACAGGTAATGGGCCAGTTGGTTGGCTTTGGCGTTGAGTTCCGCGTAGCTCAGGCTCTGATTGCCAAACACCAAGGCGGTGTTGCCGGGGGTTTGTTCCACTTGGCGCTCAAACAAGCCGACAATGGTTTGGCCTTGCGGATAGTTGGCTGCGGTGTTGTTCCAGGCTTGCAGTTGTTGGGTTTCCGCTTCCGTCAGCAGCGGCAGTTGGCTTATGGGTTGAGCCGGGTCGCCGATGGCGGCGGCGAGCAGAATGTCAAAATGTTCCGCCATGCGCACTATCGTTTCGCGCACAAACAGGTCGGTGGCGTATTCCCATCTACAGTGCAATTGCCCGTCCCACTCTTGCACGAAGAGGGTCAAGTCGAATTTTGCTATGGGATAATCCAGATCGAAAAAATCAAGCTCCAAGCCGGGCAAAACCGGCCGGGAGGATTCATTGTTCTGCACTACAAAGGCTACTTGAAACAAGGGGCTGTGGCTGAGGCTGCGGGTCGGCTGGAGTTGTTCGACCAGCATTTCAAACGGGATGTCCTGGTGCGCATAGGCATCCAAACAGGTGTGGCGGGTGGCTTGCAGCAAGTCGATGAAACTCTGTTGCGGACCGACTTGGCTGCGCATCACCAGGGTGTTGACAAAAAACCCGATCAAATCTTTGCTTTGGAGGGAAGTGCGGTTGGCTATCCCGCAGCCGACACAGATATCCTCTTGCCGACTGTAGCGCGAGAGCAGCACAAAAAACGCCGTCAGCAATGTCATGAACACCGTTGCGCCCTGTTGTAGGCTAAACACGGCCACCGCACGGCTCAGATCTGGCGACAGGCTGCGGCAATACTCGGACCCCTGAAAACTTTGCCGGGAGGGGCGCGGCTTGTCGGTGGGCAGTTCCAATAATTCAGGGTGGCCTGCGAGTTGCCGGTGCCAGTAATCCTCTTGCTGCCGCAACACCTCGCCTTGCAGCCACTGCCTTTGCCAAAAGGCATAGTCGCTGTATTGAATGACCAGCGGCGGCAAATCCGGCTGTCCGCCTTGGGCAAAGGCGGTGTAGGCGTGTTGCCAGTCGCGGATGAACACGCCCATCGACCAGCCGTCGCTGGCGATGTGGTGCATGTTCAGCAACAGCACGGATTGATTGTCGTCCAACAGCAGCAGATCGGCCTTGAACAACGGGCCACGGGCCAGGTCGAACGGGGCGACGGCGTGGGCTGTGGCGAGGGCTTGGACGAGTTCCCCCCTTTGTAAAAGGGGGGTTAGGGGGGGGGTACCCTCAGCAATCATGAACGTTTCGGCAGCAAATCCCCCCTGCCCCCCCCATTCGGCAAACTCAGGACAGGCTTTTGCAAAGGGGGGTAAACATGCACAGAAATCGTCTAACTGGCGCAAGTCGTGGATGTGCAGGGCTTCAAGGGCTTCCATTGCCAAGATACGCACCGTGGCCTGACCGTCTTGGGCCGGGAAGCAATAGCGCAGGCTCTCGTGGCGTTCCAGCAACCAGTGCAGGCTGTGGCGCAAAGCGCCCACCCCCAACGTGCCGGTCAGCCGCAAGGCCATCGGCATGTTGTAGGTCGCGCTGGCTTGGCCCTCAAACTGGTCGAGGAACCACAGCCGCTGCTGCGCAAAGGACAGGACTTTCGGGGCGTCGGCGGCTTGCCTTTCTATCGGCGGCAGGCGCACCGCGCCGGTGGCCGCGTCAATGGCGGCGGCCAACTCGGACAACCGCGGATGCTCGAACACCGCGCGGATCGGCAATTCGACTTGGAAAGCCTCGCGGATGCGGGCGACGAGTTTGGTCGCCAGCAGCGAATGCCCACCCAGTTCAAAGAAGTTATCCTGTCGTCCGATGGACTCGCGCTTGAGTACGCCAGTCCACAGCGCCGCAAGCAGGTCTTCGGTCGGCGTGGCAGGCAGGTTCAACCCGGCGGTGGCTGCAAACTTTGGCGCGGGCAGCGCCTTCCGGTCGATCTTGCCGTGCGGCGTCAGCGGCATGGATTCCAACGGCACAAACACCGAGGGTACCATGTAATCGGGCAGCGTAAGTTGGA
>QJPH01000059.1 GCA_003242955.1 Candidatus Methylumidiphilus alinenensis | reverse complement strand
CTGTTGTCTTGGGTCAACGGAAAAAACCAAGCCGACTTGGAAGAAGTTTTCCTGGCCGGATGGATTGGTTTTTCAGGAATTTGGATAACGGTCTTCGAGCATGTGGTCATATCGCCGGACGAACCTTGGGGGCTTGCCAGAGGGATAAACCAACACGCCTTTGAATGGACCGGATTATGCCTGTTACTGGCCGGATCGGTGCTTGGCCCGGCAATCGTCGAACTGCGTTCGCGCCATCGTCAGCAAACCCCATAAAATATCAACTGCCGGTTATTCCTAACAATATATACATGCATAAACTCAACACCTTTATACGACCCGAAGGCTCATTGGAAGTGCTGTCGAAACTGGAGATAGCCAAGTTGCTCGACACCAGCGAAAGTGGCCTGCATGAACTTTACCGGCGCTGTTCACTGGCGGTACTCAATTCAGGCAGCAACGAAGATGACAGTTGCGCAGTGCTAAAGCGCTTCGAAAGCTTTGACATCCGTGTGTTACAGCAAGAACGCGGCATCCAGTTGGAAGTCATGAATGCCCCTGAATGTGCATTTGTGGACGGGAAAATGATCAAGGGCATCCGCGAGCACCTATTCTCAGTCTTGCGCGACATCGTTTTCACCAGCACCGAAATCGTTGCCAATCCCGCATTTGACCTGTCCAGATCGGAAGACCTGACCAACGCCGTCTTCCACATCCTCCGCAACGCCGCAGCCTTAAAACCCAATGAACCTCCTAATCTGGTCGTTTGCTGGGGTGGGCATTCCATTGACACGGAGGAATATCAGTACACCAAGAAGGTGGGTTATGAATTGGGCTTGCGAAGCATGGACATCTGCACTGGCTGTGGGCCTGGCGCGATGAAAGGGCCAATGAAAGGCGCGACAATTGCGCATGCCAAGCAGCGGGTTGCCGATGCCCGTTATGTAGGTATCACCGAGCCGGGCATTATCGCCGCCGAACCTCCCAACCCGATAGTCAGCGAACTGGTCATCATGCCGGATATTGAGAAGCGGCTGGAAGCCTTTGTTCGCCTAGGCCATGGTGTCGTTGTGTTTCCCGGTGGGGTGGGTACGGCGGAGGAAATTTTCTACCTCCTAGGAATCCTACTGCATCCTGAAAACAAGTATCTGCCCTTCCCGCTGATCTTGACAGGCCCATCAAAAAGCGGCGATTATTTCCGCCATATCGACGAATTCCTTGCCGCCACAATTGGACTCCAAGTTCGCCAACATTACCGCATTATTGTGGGAAATCCGGCGGAAGTCGCACGGGCGATGAAAGATGGAATGGAAACAGTCAGGCAATTCCGCCAGTTACACCATGATGCTTTCTTTTTCAATTGGCTGCTGAAAATCGAAAAGGAACTCCAGATACCCTTTGCGCCCACCCACGCCAACATGGCTGCCTTGGAATTGCATCGCGACCAACCGCCGCATCAATTGGCGGCCCAACTGCGTAGGGCCTTTTCCGGCATCGTAGCGGGCAATGTAAAGGCGGAAGGCTTGCTATCCATTCAACAACACGGCCCTTTCCAGTTGGATGGTGAAGCTTCGCTGCTTGGGCCACTGGACGGGCTGTTGTCCGCCTTTGTTGCCCAAGGCCGCATGAAACTACCCGGAAGCCACTATGAACCTTGCTACAGGCTGCGCGAAACGTCCAAGACTGGGGAATAGATGACAAAAATAAAAAATGAAATACAGCTTCTCAAGAAAGCCGTGGAAGTCGCGGAAAAATATGCAAAGAACCGAGGATTTGCTGGTTTTCCGCCCACTACGACGGCCAATGAGAAAGTGGAATGCAGTTACCGCCTATTGGTCAATGACAAGTTGATAACGCCTCTTGCCGTTGACCAAGAGAACATTCCCAACATGAAACACAAACTGGCGATATGGATTTCCCGCCAATTGCCCAAAGACCATCCGCTTGTGAAATAAACTGCAAGGAAGTGCGGACAAAACCCCCTCGTTTCTCCAAGGGGAATGCTGTTGAGGCGGGATTTGCTGTAAAGTTTCCTCCCCAAGGGGAGGGCTCACTGCCATTAAGTTAAGCCGACATTCCCTGCCGGAACGACGTTGGTTTTCTTAACTTAACGGTAGTGAGGGCTAGTGTGGGGTGAGTGCTACGCCATGAATTGCTGTAGCAAGCTATTGAGTTTATGGACGAACGCTGCCGGATCGTCAATCTGACCGCCTTCGCTTAGTACAGCCTGATCGAAAAGTATCAGGGTCAAGTCAGCAAAGCGGGTTTCGTCA
>QJPH01000469.1 GCA_003242955.1 Candidatus Methylumidiphilus alinenensis | reverse complement strand
CTAATTCTTCAGGCGTTGTGAAGGTATCGCGGATTAGTTCCTGACTGAGCCGCTGCCTGAAAGCTTGCTGGCTTTGCCACTGCTCGTCCGACTCCCGGTAATAGCCGGGGTAAAAAACGCCTTCTGCCGACAGGAATAGCAAACGCGATACACCTGCATTGACCGCCTCATTGTATTCACGGGCCGTATAAGAATCCTCTGCTTGCTCGGGACTGCTGCCATGACAAAGCCCGACGATAAACACCGCAACATCGCATTGTTTTATTTGTGTCCGGCAAAACTCATCCGCTTGGAACACACGCGCCCCAAAATCCTCCATGCGAATGCATTTGAAGCCGTCCAAGCGATTGATGACTTCGGCCACTTTCTCGCGATAGGCATAAAGGTCTCGCGCACAGGAACTGAGGAAAACCGAGCTTAAATTTTTTGCTTCCATGTGGACTTTTGATTAGGATTCGCCGACTTACGCAGCCACGCGGATTACGCCGAGTTGCTCACGGCGGGATTCTAGCTGCCAAAGGTCAAAGGCGGCTTGATGCGCCAGCCGAGTAGGTCGGGCAACAGCTTCTTGCGTTGCCCGACATTCCAACGTCGGGCGTTCGCCAAAGAGACGCACCCGACCTACTTGGCTGTTGAATTAAGAAAAACTCCGTCGTTCCGGCAGGGATTGCCGGAACCCAGAGGCCATGGAGGGCAGTCACCATTCACCTCCCTGTGTTCTGGATACCGGCGAACCCTCGCTTCGCTCTCCCTGCCGGTATGACGGCTGTGTCAGCAACATTGGCCGCCCATCCTGCGTCCGCCATGGCTACTCCCCCGGCCTTTCCTTTTCAACGCACGGGCAGGGCTTGGCCCGGCCCGGCGGGCTTACAGCGAATCCACCGCGTTCAAGTCGGCAAACGCCTGCTGCAGGCGCTCGACCATGCTGACCTGGGCGGCGCGGACCCACACGCGGGGGTCGTAGAACTTCTTGTTCGGCTTGTCTTCGCCGTCGGGGTTGCCGATCTGGCCTTGCAGGTAGCCTTCGTTCTTGATGTAGAACTCGCGGATGCCGTTCCAGTAGGCCCACTGGGTGTCGGTGTCGATGTTCATCTTGATCACGCCGTAGCCGATGGACTCGCGGATTTCCTC
This sequence comes from Candidatus Methylumidiphilus alinenensis, assembly GCA_003242955.1. Lineage (GTDB taxonomy): Bacteria > Pseudomonadota > Gammaproteobacteria > Methylococcales > Methylococcaceae > Methylumidiphilus > Methylumidiphilus alinenensis. The sequence continues at coordinate 1,122 of QJPH01000469.1, read as the reverse complement.
CTCGGTCGAGCCGGAACCGCCGTGGAACACGAAGTTCAGGGTGTTTTCCGGCACGCCGTACTTCTCGGAGACATAGGCCTGCGAGTCGCGCAGGATGGTCGGGGTCAGCTTGACGTTGCCCGGCTTGTAGACGCCGTGGACGTTGCCGAAGCTGGCGGCGATGGTGAAGTTCGGGCTGACCTTGCCCAGCTCCTCGTAGGAGTAGGCCACGTCCGCCGGCTGGGTGTAGAGCAGGGAGTGGTCCATCCCGGAGTTGTCCACGCCGTCCTCTTCGCCGCCGGTCACGCCGAGTTCGATTTCCAGCGTCATGCCCATTTTCGCCATGCGGGACAGGTACTTGCCGCAAATCTCGATGTTTTCCTTCAACGGCTCCTCGGACAGGTCGAGCATGTGCGAGCTGAACAGCGGCTTGCCGGTGGCGGCGAAGTGCTTCTCGCCCTCGTCCAGCATCAAGTCGATCCACGGCAGCAGCTTCTTCGCCGCGTGGTCGGTGTGGACGACGACCGGGACGCCGTAGTGTTCGGCCATCAAATGAATGTGCCGGGCGCCGGAGATCGCGCCCAGCGCGTTGGACTGCTGGCCTTCCAGCTTCAAGCCCTTGCCGGCGAAGAACTGCGCGCCGCCGTTGGAAAACTGGATGATGACGGCGGACCGGGCCTTCGCCGCCGCCTCCAGCACCGCGTTGATGGAGTCGGTGCTGATGACGTTGACGGCCGGCAGGGCGAACTTGTTTGCCTTGGCGACCGCAAAGAGCTTTTGCAAATCGGCGCCGCTGACGACACCGGGCTTGACGACATCTAACAATTTCTGTGACATATGAGGTTCCTATGGGGATGTGGTAAAAATCGGGGACAGTACGGTCAAAAATAACTTCCTTGCACAGTAGGCCGGAATAAGCCCGTTCACGGGCGTTTCCGGCATAACCCCGACAAGTCCGGCTGCGTGTCTTTGCCGGAAACGCCCGCCGGGGCGGGCTTATTCCGGCCTACATTTGGCTTCTTACGGGAAATTATATTTGCCTAAATCCTTAGCAAACAGCCCGCATGAAACATCGGCTCCATACGGGCTGCTCTAGCGGATAACCGGCGGGCCAGCCGCCGGCTTGGCAAGCGCCGCCGATTT
>QJPH01000060.1 GCA_003242955.1 Candidatus Methylumidiphilus alinenensis | reverse complement strand
TTGTGTGATGGCGCCTACCCTCTATGCATTCGAATCAATCCCTTCCGCGCTGAGCCCAGACCAAGTCAAAGCCGTGCTGCAGGCGTCACGCAATGACCCATCCCCGAAGGGCCTGCGCGACTACGCGATCTTGCTGCTGCTCGCTACCTACGGAATGCGCGCCGGCGAGATCACTCGACTGCAGTTGAACGACATCGACTGGCGCGCCGACCGTATCTTCGTTCGCCATACCAAGACGAGTTCGCAATCGATCCTGCCGCTGATGCCTGCCGTGGGCGAAGCGCTTCTCGCGTACTTGCAGCGAGGCCGACCCAAGACCGATGTGCGGGAGGTCTTCATTAGGATGTGCGCCCCGTATCGAGGTTTCGTGAGTGGCTCCAGCCTGTACGCATCGACAAGGCGTCGGCTTGATGCGGCGGGCATACAGCCCGACGGCAAACGCGGACCACATGCGTTTCGGCATGCGCGCGCGGTAAGCCTGCTTCGCGAGGGCACACCGATGAAGATCATCGGTGACGTACTGGGGCATCGATCAGCGTCATCGACAACGGTATACCTAAAGCTCGCCACCGAGGATTTGCGCAACGTGGCCCTCGAGATCCCAGGCCTGGCTGAGGAGGCGCGGTCATGAGCGCCCAACTTGCGGATAACGGGGCCGCGATCAACCGTTTCCTGTTGCACGTGCACCCGCGTAGTCGCGACACCCTCAAAGTCTACCGATGCATCTTGGTAGAGTTCCAAGGCCACGTACAGCTGTGCCCTCGCGACACCCCGATTTGTCAGTCCACCATCGAATCGTGGCTTCACGGCCTCGCCTCGCTTTGGCCTGAGCACTATGTGCTTCATCGCGCTCGCGTTGTCGATCGATTCTTGGACTTTTTGGCCACTGAAGGGTCTATCCCCAGCAATCCACTTGCACAGCTTCGTCTGAACTTCGGCCAGCGAGTTGGAACCCCGATCGTGCGGGCGCTTCTTTCACCTGACCCCGCACAGGCGCTCAAGGCCTTGAAGCCGCTGCCGAAGTTCGCAAGTGTCCATGGCGCATTCATGCGCTCGCACATCGAGCTCATGCGAGCCAGCGGCTACCGCTACAACACGCAGGCAGCTAGCTTTCTGCGGTTTGATCGTTTCCTGCAAGGTCGCGCCGACGCAATCACTCTGCCACTGACGGTCTTGCTGCAGCAATGGGCGGCGCAGGGTACGACGCTGCACCATGCCGTGGAACGTCAGCAAGTTGCTCGCAACCTCGCCAAAGCCTGGCAGCGTATCGACCCATACGTTCAACTGCCCCAGGTGGATAGGCGACTGTCTCGTCAACGGGCACTGGACCAGCGGCGTCCTCATATCTACTCGCAGCAAGAAGTTCGACTGTTGCTGGAGACAGCGCGCGAATTTCCTTCTCCTCGCTCACCGCTACGCCCGCTCACGCTGTACACGATGCTCGTGCTCGCATACTGCGCCGGGCTGCGGCTGGGCGAGCTCGCGCGGCTCGATCTGGGTGACGTCCACTTGGCTGCGGGCGATATCACCATTCGGGAGACCAAGTTCTTCAAGTCCCGAACGCTGCCGCTTACCGACAGCGTGATGGTTGCGGTGCGCGAATACCTTGAAGCCAGGCAGCGCGCAGGCGCGCCGCAAGACGGCTCGAGCGGACTGTTCTGGCATATGCAAGGTAGCGGTCGCTACTCGCGAGTGATGACGCACAAGCTGTTGGTGCGCGTACTGCGCCGCGCCGGATTGAAGCCAGAGCCAGGGCGCGTCGGGCCACGCATCCACGACCTTCGCCATTCCATGGTCGTCAACCGTATGCTGACGTGGTACCGCGAGGGGATCAATCCTCAGGCGCGATTGCCATACCTTGCCACTTATCTCGGCCACAAGGACATCAACTCGACCCTTGTCTATCTGACGGTCACGCAGGAGCTGCTGCAAGAAGCTAGCGAGCGCTTTCGAGCCTTCGTCGCGCAGGGTCGCCGATTCGTTGAAGGAGACACGCCATGAGGCCCGTCGATCCGTTTCCCGCACTGCTGCATGCGTTCTTCTACGAGCGATTGGTTGAGCAACGCAACGTCTCCTCTCACACCGTCAAGTCCTACCGCGACACGTGGCGGTTGTTTCTTCGCTTTGCGGCCGTGCGGCACAAACGGGCTGTGGCGGCCCTCACCCTGGCCGATCTTTCGGCGAATGAAGTGGCTGCATTTCTTAAGTACAGTGAACAGGAGCGCCACGTCTCGATCGGAACGCGCAACTGCCG
>QJPH01000488.1 GCA_003242955.1 Candidatus Methylumidiphilus alinenensis | reverse complement strand
CATCCAAACCGTCGACGATGGCCACGACAAAACGCGCTAAGTGATCTTTTTCCAGCCATTCCTGTACAGGAATCACAAACGGCTGGTCACGCTCAATGGGAATGAATTGGTTGCTCATGGCTGAACCTCTGGATACGAGGAATCATCCTAACAGGTTTACACCGGGGAAGTCAGACAGACTCCTAGGGTTTAATTCATCCTTGGGGATTTGCCCAAGTTCACCGGCTTGCTCAGTAATGGCCCACCGCTCGAACTGGGCAATGGGGCGGAAATGCCACACGGTGCCGTCATCCCCAACCACCCCCATGACAGCCAAATCGGACTGCCTGTATGAGCAGCATGGACAGGTGGCGACCCCAAGGGGTTCACCGACTTCAACGTCGGGCAAACGGAAAGTGTCGAACAGGCTACGCATCGTGCATAGCCTGTCCAAAAATCGTTCCCAACGGCTTGGCTTGTACTCGTCAACGGGAAAGCTTGTGGTCATCGGCGGGCACCATGCTTTTTCTTTCTGCATGAAGCCACTTTTAATCTCGCCCGTTCTTCACTGCCCTCATTTGAAAAAAGAGACAATAGCCAAAGCCCTCCACTGACGGGCCATTGGTAACAGACCGGGCGGCGCGGGGTGATGGTGTGTTTGTCGCCAGAAACTGTGCAGGTATTCATAACTGTTACACCAAGAAGCTGAATTAGCGGTGTTTTTTCTTTTGGGTTGCCTTGGGCTGTGGGTCCACCGTTTGCGGGTAGACGAATATCGAGTCTTGGGGATTCTTCAATGCCACCATTTCATAGCTATGGACCGGCTTGTATTTCATCGTCCACAGGAACGGCACGAGCGAGAACGCCCCGCCGACGATGGCCCCGACATCCGGCTCCTCGCTGCGAGTGAATGACACCTCCAAATCTTCGTAACCCTCCTTCTTCATTTTTAAACGGACGACGCTGCCGACAATGCGCGTGTCCGTGTAGGTGAAGGGGGTTTGGCCGACCTTCTCCCCGTCCACGTACAGGGTCGCCCCCCGGGGTTCGGTTTTGATCTGTGTGCTGCTGACGCAAGCGCAAAGCAACGCGGCGGCGGTTAAAATGGCGATGGTCTTGGTTGTTGAAGCGGTCGTTTGCATGAGATTCACCTGTTTTGTTAGTCAGAGTTAGTTTAGACTTAAAGTAACCAATGGTTACGGCAAATAGTAAAGAATAGTTCTGTATTTATGCAATACAAGATTTGATTTTTGCCCGTCATTCCAGCGAAATTTGCCGGAATGACGGCGTTCTAGCCTTGTCAGAATTGATAGTCAATCTTGGTGTCTATCGCTCTAAGCCTCCCCGGCAAAGAATCGGCGGATGAGTTCATCCTTGGAAATGACCAGGTAACCCGTCTTCCGGGCCAGTTCGGTGAAGTCGTTCAGGCTGAGGACGTGCTTGTTTGGTGTCAGCTTCTCGGTGATCGGCGCTTGCCCCTCGCGCATCGTCACCAGCAGCCGGGTCACGCCAGATTCTTTGGCGGGGGGCGGAAGCACTGGCGCGGGGTCTTGGGGCAGCGGCCGGCGCGTGTCCAGCAATTCCATTTCCATGCGGTTGAAGGCTTCGATGTAGGCCAGCTTAAACGCCAGCGCGGCCTTGCCGGTGAAGCCCATCGCCAGCAGCGTGAAGGCATCGCGGGTGAGTTCGTAGGCGGGGTCTTTGCGCTTGGCTCCCTTACCAACTTCGACCTCGATTATCATGGGCGGAAAATTCCGCTCATGAAATTCGGCGGGGAGTTCAGCAATCAGAGCGCGTATTTTTTCAAGAACGTCCTTGTGCAATTTTCCAAAATGCTCGGCGACGGCTAGGGAGGTGGTGACCGCCTTCCCGTCATGCAGGATGACCACGGGTCTAAATTGCCCAGGGTCGGTTGGCAAGCGGATGAAGAAGGGCAGCACTTCATTGCTGACCCACGCCGCGAACGTCTCGGCCTCGGCCTCCGGCTTATCACAGTGGGTGAGGAGCAGGTAGAGGTTTTCTTCGTCAATCAGCCGGTAACGGTTTGATAAGGCGGGGATGTAACGAGACGTTAAACCCTCCTCTTTGCAATGGTCTTTGATTGCTTTACTTAGATTGTCATAGCCGCTTGGATTGTCATAGCCGAGGATGGCACAAACATCCTTGGCGATGAACCACGGCTTGCCGTTTTCGTCGGCAACCCCACGCAGTTGATTGGATTGGAATTCAAAATAGCGCAGTGGATGGAGGAGGTGAAGTGAAGATTCGGGTTTGCCGCCAGCGAGGTCGGCGGACGGATTTT
>QJPH01000061.1 GCA_003242955.1 Candidatus Methylumidiphilus alinenensis | reverse complement strand
AGGCAGCGGGCAAGGGAGTTGGCAATGCTGGCTTTTCTGCCGGCACTGTTGCGGGTGCGTTTTCACGCTTCCTATAAAATGCAATGAAAGCGACGGTCAGGAATAGGATTTGCAATGCCAGCAATCCGGCCACAGTGGCAAGCAGTCCAGCATGGACAGCATCGAATGTGCTGGGAATCAAGGTCAGGTCGATGTTCATTCGGCTCCTCTATTATTTGATAATGGGCGGTTTGGATCGTGGTTATTTATTGGTGTTGTTGGCGGCTTTGGCTTCTTCTTCCTCGCCAGACCGCTCAGCATGGACACCCATGACAATGCGCAGGACTCCTTGTGCGCCTTGGCTGCGAGTCTTGCGCAGGTAACGCTCGCTTATGGTGGCCGGCACATTTTCGGCATCAAAGGCCGCTTTGATGGCTGGTAGCCGATTTTCGCAGTTTTTCAGTATCGTGTTGGCGATGTCTCGGGGGTCTGCCCGATTTTCGGCTTTTGCCTTGGTCTCTTCGCTCAGACATTTGCGATAGTCCAGTACGGCGGCATTGGCTTTGGCAATGGTTTCTGCAGAGAGTGTGGAAGGCTTCCATTCCTGGTCAATCTGGGTTGACTCGGACGGGCCGCTCGGCGGTTCCCCCGCTTCTGGTTTGGAGTCGCAGCCTACGAAAATCAGGCCGGCGGAAATGGCAAGCAATAAAGGCTTCAACAATGTGGTTTCTCCAGTTAGGCTGGGTTGATTGATTTTAGTGTCAGCAATGCTCGTTTTGACTAGAACGTCGGGCCACAATCATCGCTTGGATTCAAAATTAGAATTGCTGCTGATTTTACGCTATCTTTTGCCATTGCAAGTAACGTTAAAGGGAAACAAAAAGTAAATTCGGGTTGGATGTAAAATGTGTGCCTACTAGCCCCGGCGGTTTACGGTAAAATGAGATAGGCGAAGTAAGACAAACGTCAGGCTCAGTTTATAAACCGAATCGAAAAACCAATTTCCAGGCTGTCCAGAGAAATGCAGAATTCATCTATCAAGATCAACGAGGCGAGTGCAACCCATAGCGGCTTGGTGCGGGAGACCAATGAAGACGCTTTTTGGGCGGACTCCACCATTCGATTATGGATAGTGGCCGACGGAATGGGCGGGCATCGTGCGGGAGAGGTCGCCAGTGCCATCGTCATCAAGGAAATTCCCAGCAGCATCCAAAACGGCAAAAATCTTTCTGAAGCAATCAGCGTTGCGCATCTGGCCATCCGGGATGCAGCCGCACGCGGCGAAGGCGGCTGGAACATGGGTTCGACCGTGGTGGCGGCGAGGCTTGAAGGCTTGCATTATCAAATTGCTTGGGTGGGGGACAGCCGTGCCTATTTATGGAACGGAGTGGAATTGCTAAGGTTGACCAAGGACCATTCCTATGTCCAGTTGTTGTTGGACAAGGGTTTGATTTCGGAGGAGGAAGTGTACTTACATCCTTCCCGTAATCTGATTGCCCAGGGTCTGGGAGTGGGGGGGGTGGATGGCATAACCATCAAGGTTGACCAAGTGGAAGGTGAGCTTTCTATTGGAGACACGCTGTTTCTGTGCAGCGATGGATTGACCGGAGAGATACGCGATGATGCCATTGCCGGGATCATGGTTGATGTGAAAGACAATCATGAACGGCTACAAAGGCTGATCAATTCGGCACTCGATGCCGGCGGTTCGGATAATATCACGGTCATCCTCGTTTCGCCTCAGCAGGCTTAGTCACTGATGTTACTTGCGTTGGTAGGCAGCAATTCCCACTAGGCGTAAACCGTAGGGACAAGGATGCTCCGAATGCATCCAGCGTCCAAGCTACTTGGAGTTTGTCGAAGGGGATGGCAAGCTTAAGTTTATGGTGGGCTTTGTATATTCTGATTTGCTCTTAACGTTGCGCCGTTGCGTGAGACCTTCTTTTTGCTTCCTCGCCCATTGCACATGTTCTCTGACCAACCCGGAAGGATGGGTTTCCCTGGCCTGCAAAGCTTGCCGGACTTCATCGCTGTCAGGCGCGTTGCCCAAAGCCACGGCAAGGTTGCGGAGCCAGCGTTCGAAGCCCAATCGCCTAATGGCCGAGCCTTCGGTCTTGCGCAGAAAGGTTTCCTCGTCCCATAAAAACAATTCGATCAGTTGCGCAGTCGCCAACCCCTTGCGGGGCAAAAAGTCCGCTTCCTGCGTGAGATGGGCGAAGCGGTTCCAAGGGCAGGCGATCTGGCAATCATCGCAGCCGTAAATGCGGTTGCCCAAGGCGGCACGGAATTCCTCTGGTATAGCCCC
>QJPH01000062.1 GCA_003242955.1 Candidatus Methylumidiphilus alinenensis | reverse complement strand
AAATTCACGCAAGAATAGGCTCGATTGGAATCAATTCCGACCTTCGGAAAGCCGAGTCCATTTGGTATTGGGCGGTGCCATGAGCAAGTACCTTAGCGTCATCCTTGGCGCATGCCTTTTCGCATTCATAGGATTCCTTTGCGCCTCCGGTCTTTCACACGTATACGAAAAGCAATTTGCAAAGAGTCAGGATGACATGGATTCGTTCGCTGTGTTTCTGGTTCTCGTCGTCATACCTGCCTTTGCAGTTGGTGGAGGAGCGGTAGGTTTTTTCGGTCACAGAAACCTAACGCTTCGTTCAAGGGGGGCGCGCAACGCGGTAAGGCGGTAAGGCGCAATAGCGGTACTCCGTGTATTGCGCCGAATGCAAACTAAGAGCAAAATTCATGAAAATCCGGCACAGTCTCACTGCCCACCTGCCCACCTGCCTAACCCGCCGTTCCAGCCGACCCGCGCCCATCGCTTGCCGTTGGGTGTTCTGGTTCCGCCATGGGCGCGGGCGGCTGAACGGGGTCGTTAGGCATTACAAATGCACAAACTTTTGAAACACCATTATTTTAATAAGAGGAACATCTTATGATTAAAGACTACGCCTTTTGGATGTTTGTTTCACCTTGGTGGGAAAAATATTACGAATCTACGATTATATTTGAATACATTAACAATCACTCTGAGTTACAAGAATATATAAATAAAAAAGGGCTTTTTTCACAAATAGCAGGTTTAGTTGGAAAGCGAGTCTCTATTGCAAACATAGTAAATGATTTTGCCCAAATTGACCTGTTATCGAATAAAGACAAAAAAACAATAATTGAAGACGTGCTTGAACTATATGACAAGTACGATGCGCAAAGAACATTGACCGAATGGTTTCAAAGAGAATCAAAGAATGCTATCAAATCTGGGCGCTTGTTCTCATCAGTTACTAATTGTCATCACAGTAGTAAGACACCTATTTCCTCTATTTCTCAGAATATTATTGATTCCAAATTCGTCGTAATAAGCGGAAGCATTTGCTGTAAAGAAGCTCTTTCCACTAATCCCACATTATTAGAGTCAGCTTCCCACTCTAACTGTGCTTGGGTACTATGTGACTACCCACCACTTGCCATGACAGAAAGTAATCCCGATTACAAAGGTGGCATTATTAATTTAAAAATGGATGAAGGATTTGAAAATGTTTTTTCAGGTCGAGTGCCTTTTGACCGCGAAATTGGATGGTTTCCCCGTTGTACCGTTGCAGGTTTTTTTAATGCACGCAAAACTACCACTGAAAATTTCCCAACAATAACTCCTTCATTAATAATGTACAAAAGGACTCTTAGTCCAACTCCGCATGCAATCGAACTCATGAAATTTATATCAGAAGAATTGAAATCTCCTAATTATTTAGATAATTTTGAGTCTAGATTGTTTTTGTATTACCTTGTACCAACGATGTATAAAACTTGGGGTATTGGGTATGACAAAATACACGATGATCTTCGTTATTTACTAAGAAAACTAATTGAAAAAGATGAAGACCAGATGGGAGATAATCTAGTTAATTTTTGTAAAAGGAATATAACTTAAATAAAGGCAAAGAGCAAAATCCTTGTCTCTCTGCCCACCCGCCTAACCCGCCGTTCCAGCCGACCCGCGTGGACGTTTGCCGTGTTCATTCTGGCTCCTTCCGCGCGGGCGGCTGAACGTGGTCGTTGGGCACCTACGCAGTAATCTTGGTGTATCCGTTCTCGAACGCTTCGGCTGGCGAAAACGATTTGTAGCCATCGGCATAGGCGACATAATAACCGCCAGCTTCCGGCTTGTGCTTGTTAAAGAATTTAGCCGAAACGATTATATCTTCATAACCTTCTTCCGTTGGCCTTAGTACAACATCATCGCAGTCCAAACAATGGATAATTTCCTTAATTTTAAGCGCCAAAACCTCTTTGTGGCATTTGTAGCGGGGCATTTCTCTTGCTGTTTTGGTCATGGTTGTTCTCGTTTCAGTGGTTAAATGCCTAACCCGCCGTTCCAGCGCACGGGCGGGACAGTCCGGCTCGGTTTTTTCGGCCTTCGTTCGCGCCCGGCGCTGAACGGGGGCGTTGGGCGTAACACGCAAGCTGTGTTTTGTATTTCGTCTTGCCCGTTACGCGGGGTGAAAGTTGTCATCGCTTTAACTGTGCAAGGGGAAACATCATGTTTACAAGAATGGTTGTGTATTTAATGTCTTTGTTGGCGCTGTCGGTGAGCGGGGTTGCTTTGGCAGACTTGAATACTGGATTGGTGGGTTATTGGAACTTTGATGA
>QJPH01000500.1 GCA_003242955.1 Candidatus Methylumidiphilus alinenensis | reverse complement strand
CCGATGGAGGCGGCCCGCGGATCACCTGAACGATCCGTGGTGATCTCCGGGTAATAAACCCTCGGATCACGTTCGGTTCCCAGCCATGACCGCCGATAATAATACGCCTCCGAAGAGTGCATCTCATTGGCGGCGAAGATGGCCTGACAACCGAGGTCATCACACACTTCCAATACTTCCAGCCGTGTCCGATGGTTATCTACCAAACACAGCAGCCAGTCATGGCGGTAGTGACGGACTTTGCCCTTGGCATACCACTCCGGCACGAACTGACAGCCGTATTTGTTTCCCAGAGCCTGCGCCTTGTTCTGGCCGATGTTGGAAGCATCAAACATCTGCCGGTTCAGGTTCTTGCGTTCCAGCTTGTCCCCGTCGATGAGGGTGATGTCCCCGGGTTCTTTGAGCAGACAGAAGGAGGGGACGATGGCCGATCCCACGCCTCCACAGCCAATAATGTAGTTCATACTTTTTCGTTCTCCTTGATGGTGGTGGCCAGCAGTTGGCCGACCTTATTCTTGGGTTTGATGGCCAGTTCGTATTGCTGCATCGCCTGGCCGGCAACGATATGCAGCTGGTCGAGTTGCGCCTCCGTCAACAGTTCGGCGAAGGATTCCTCGTCATGCAGGATGAGCGCCACCAACATCGCCGGCGTCACTTCATCCCCGTGTTCTGGATCAAGCCGCCGAAAGCTGCTCCACGCTTCATGCAGCAGCTTCGGTTTGATGGTGTTTTCCAGTGTTGGGCAGAGCTTGAGGTTTTGGACCAGTTGTTGGAATGATTCCCGGGCATTCATACGACGACCCTTTCCCATAACGCCGTGGAAACCTTGTCGCAGAGCGCCATCCAGTTGTCAGTCTGGATCGGCAAGGTCTCGAAGCTGTCCTTGGTCGGCTGGAACCGGAAGAACTTCTGGGACTGTTCGCTGGTCCGCATCAGATCCGCGTTCCACTTCGACTGGTTGAACTGCTCCAGACTGGCCTTCACGCACTCGAACGCCGTTTCCTGGTCGCCTGCAAACGCTCCGGTGCAGATGCGGCAGTCGTCATGCAGATTGGGCAGTGGCAGCCGATAGCCCCGGTTGTCGGCGTCACAAGCGAAAAGCCAGTTGCCTTCCACACTCACGATATCGTCTTCTTGTTTGGTCAGGACGGCGAACACCACTTTGACTCCCGGCGGCACCTTCCAGACCAGGGGCATCTCAATGTCCGTGGTAGAGGCAAACATGGGCACCATGACCTGATTGATGAGCTTGAACCGGGCGTGCAGCGGAATGCGGTCAATAGGCACAGACCAGAGCGTGTCGTTCAACCCGACATTGGCATGGACGAAGCCCCAGCCAGGGATGTTGAAGACATTGCGGATCGGGCGCGTGAGGTTCTCGGTCAATGTGTCCAGAACACTTTGGCCGACGTTCAACGTCCGTTCACTGACCAGACGTTCGACGAAGGAGCCGTCGGTTTGGAGGATGATTTCAGTCTTTTCCATAAAATGAAAAAACGCCCGTCCACCATGAAGGCGGACGGGCGTTCCAATTGGATTTCGGGTCTCAGGTCTCAAGTTTCAGGTTTGATCCTTACGCCTTGGTGTTGGCGGCGGTTTCAATCCGGACGGTGGTGCCGGCCGGGATGATCGTGTCGCGGTTCTGCTCGATGCCGTCCACGAGCGTCTTGGTGTTGTCCCCAAAGCCCAGCGCCGCCTTGAAGCTGTCGCTGGCCTGCAAGTCGCCGAACGTAAAGTCGTCCTCGACCTGCTTGGTGATCTGGTCCACGCCGTATTTGACTGTGATGGTTTTCATTATTTTGTGTCTTTCTGTTGTTGGTTGTTGTCTGCTCCCGGCCAAGTTCCTGCGCACTCACGCAGGAATGAACCGGGGAAATTAAAAAGGCGCAGAGCATTAAGCCCTGCGCCTGGTTCTGGTTAATGTTTGAAGGATCAGCTTTTGTGGCTGACTTGTTTGATGAGCTTGACGAGTTCTTCGATCTGGGGCGGGAGCTGTGATTGACCGGCAAGTTCCAACTGCTCGAAGTTTGGATAATCCGCGATCGGCATTTCAATACCACCGCCCAGCACGTCCTTGAGCTTGCCACCGAACGCCGCAATCATCTGGTTCCACGAGCCGATCTCCTTGACCAGCGCCTCGACATTGCGGTTTTCATAGAACTCACCCTCGTCACTGGCGGATTCGAGACACCCCAGTTCCTTGGCCTTGTCCAGCATCGCGATGACGGTGAGGTGGCAGCGCAGGAAGTTTTCCACGCCACCACACCTCGGGTCTGAGGCATACTGGGACTT
>QJPH01000063.1 GCA_003242955.1 Candidatus Methylumidiphilus alinenensis | reverse complement strand
CAATCAAATTTATAACAATTCTAACCCGCTGATCCTGCCGCTTGGCAAAACCCGCTCTCGCTTGGCTTTTGACGTGCCCAACGACCCCGTTCAGCCGCCCGCGCGAAAGGAGGTAGAAAAATGAGCCAAACGTCTTCGCGGGTCGGCTGGAACGGCGGGTTAGGCCGGTGGACAATGAGACTATGCCGGGGATTCATGGATTTTGCTCTTTTTTTCCATTCGGTGCAATACACGGAGTACCACTATTGCGCCCTTACGCCCTGTTTATCTCTACTTACCGCAATTGGAACAAACATCGCGTGGTCTTGAGAGATAAGCGGTTTCCGCATAAGCATCAGACCAATCTTCATAGAAACTAGTGCAGCCACAGTTTGGGCAGCGGTGATAATCCTCGCGTTTTTCCTTGTTGCATCTCACGCAGTACCTAATAAGTTCATAATAGTTTCCTTCTATTTCTTGCAATTCTCCATATTCATGATTCACAGGCGATTCTACTTCTTGTTCGTTGCACCTTACGCACTTCCTGATACGTTTACAGGAATTTGATTCTATGTATTGCCATTCTCCATATTCATGATTCACAGGCGATTCTACTTCTTGTTCGTTGCACCTTACGCACTTCCTGATACGTTTGCAGGAATTTGATTCTACGTATTGCCATTCTCCATATTCATGATTCACAAACGATTGTACTTCTTGTTCGTTGCATCTTGAGCATTTCCTGATACGTTTGCAGGAGTTTGATTCTATGTATATAAATTTTTCAAACGTATGACCTAAAATAACACAAATAGCGTGAGATAGAAAACCAGCATCACTGTTATATATAAAAAAAGATATAAAAAAGCCAATCATGGTAAATACTCCATTCATAAAAATACCAACTATGGTAAATACTCCGTTCTTAAAAATACCTGCTATGGTAAATACTCCCTTCCAAGACTCAGTTCCTGATGATATTCCTGAAGAAATCCAAAATCCCACAATAAAAGCAGAAAAATCGTTCAGATCATTTTCATACATAATGCTGTGGGCTATCGGTGCCACACAAGTAGGTACAATTATGAATAATAAACCAAAAGTAACCTTTGCCTTATCCGATGGCAATAATGACCCAAGTAGTACACCAGTAAAGAACGGATACGCCGAAATTAAATCCCATATTTCCACCAACATTGCCGCATCTCTTCTTTTAAAAAATGAATTATTGGCAAATTATTCTAAAGGGTGTAGCCAAAATTGCCGAAATTTCTTGCTCTTTCTTCGCTTGTGCCTAACGCCCGAGCTAAGGGGCGCGGGCGGACGGACTAGGGGAAAACAGGCCAAAGCATAACCCCGCGTCCCCTTGAGCGCCGGGTTGGGCGGCTGACTAGAAAAGAGTGGCTCTTGCTCTTTCTTTTGCTGTTTTGCAAGGTTAGCAAAAGAGCATTACCCAGCCTTACTGCCTACACTTAAATCTTAGGCGTTTATTTCTCGTAATATGTCAGGATGCAGTGCCGCTATTTTAATAAGCGTTTTTGCCGCCCCCGATGGTTTGCGCCTTTCCTGTTCCCATTCTTGAAGGGTTCGTGTGCTAACACCCAAAAGCTCTGCAAATTTTGGTTGGGACATGCCCGTTTTCATTCGTGCGATAGCTACAGATGAAATTTGAACAGGGGTTCCTTGCCCTGCAACATACTCTTTAACTGACAGCAAAAGCTCTTCTGCTATGTTACGGTTTGCGTCCCTTTCTAAAAGTTCTTTTTCACTAAGAGGCATGACCAAACTCATCGGCTAGTTTTTTGAGAATGTGGGATGGGATAGTGTCTTTTGCGCTTTTTGCATAGACTAGCAGTAAAACAATTACATTATTTTCCATACGATTAACATATATAACCCGAACGCCGCTCGATTTCCCTGTCCCAGGTCGAGACCATCGCACTTTTCGGCATCCACCGGAGTTTTTTACTACATCTCCGGCTTCCGGGTTTTCAACCAGCCATGCCACAAACTCCCCCCGTTCCTCTTCGTTCCAATAGTCGGGCCAGAGTTTAGAAAATGCAGGGGTTTCAATTACTGTGAGCATACGAGCAATGATACGTCTTTGCCGTATGTCCTGTCAATGACGTGCAGCCTCATAGGCGCATTCCAAATAGACGCCCAACGCCCGAGCTAAGGGGCGCGGGCGGACAAAACTAGGGGAAAACAGGCCAAAGCATAACCCCGCGTCCCCTTGAGCGCCGGGTTGGGCTGCTGCTCAGGGATGGGAATCCGGGGCCGCATGGCTCTTGCTTTTTAATCTATTTTTTAATAAAAA
>QJPH01000448.1 GCA_003242955.1 Candidatus Methylumidiphilus alinenensis | reverse complement strand
GGCGGCAGGCGTGGAAATTGTCCCGGACACAAAGACCTTATGGGACACTGCTGATATCGTGTTAAAGGTGCGCGCACCGGATCTTAGTAAAGGTGAGGTGGATTTGCTTAGGGAAGGCGGCAACCTTATCAGTTTCATATGGCCGGGGCAAAATCCTGAACTGCTGGAAAAACTGGCGGCAAGGAAGGCAAGTGTACTCGCCATGGACATGGTGCCGCGCATCTCTCGCGCACAGAAGCTTGATGCCTTGAGTTCCATGGCAAACATTGCCGGTTACCGGGCGGTCATTGAAGCAGCCCATCAGTTTGGCCGCTTTTTCACAGGCCAGATCACCGCCGCCGGCAAAGTACCCCCCGCCAAGGTCTTCATCATCGGCGTTGGCGTTGCTGGTTTGGCGGCCATCGGTGCGGCCAGCGGTTTGGGCGCTATCGTTCGCGCCTCCGACACTAGGCCCGAAGTCAAAGACCAAGTCAAGTCTTTAGGTGGCGAATTTGTCGAAGTCGATTACCAAGAGGAAGGCACTGGCGTTGGTGGCTATGCCAAGGTCATGAGTGAAGGCTACCAAAAAGCCCAGCGGGAGATGTATGCCAAACAAGCCAAAGAGGTGGATATTATCATCACCACCGCGCTGATTCCAGGCAAACCAGCCCCTCGGCTGATTACCGCCGAAATGGTGGAATCCATGAAACCCGGCAGCGTCATTGTCGATCTTGCCGCCGAACAAGGCGGTAACTGCGAATTGACTGTCGCTGGTGAAATCGTTGTGCGCCATGGCGTGAATATCATCGGTTATACTGACCTTCCCAGCCGTCTAGCCCGCCAATCTAGCAACCTTTACTCAACCAACCTCCTAAGAATGCTGGAAGAGTTGTGTAAAACCAAAGACGGCATCTTTGATATCAACATGGAGGATGAAGTCATCCGGGGTGCCACCGTCATCAAAGAAGGCAGCATCACTTGGCCACCCCCGCCGCCCCGTCTCTCCGCCGCCCCGGCAAAACCAGCGGTTGCCGTGGCAGCGGTCACGCCGAAAAAAGAAGGCTTTAAACTGCCTCCGCAAGTCAAAACCGGGCTGCTGCTGGCTCTGGCCGCTTTGGCATTCTATGGTGTTGGCGTCGGTGCGCCCGCTGCTTTCATGGAGCATTTAACGGTGTTCGTGCTGGCCTGCTTTGTCGGCTACATGGTGATCTGGAATGTCACCCCGGCTTTGCACACACCGTTGATGTCTGTCACCAACGCCATCAGTTCCATCATAGCGATAGGCGCTCTGATCCAGATTTCCTCGCCCGGCACGGTGCTTACCGGTCTGGCGGCCTTAGCCATTACGCTGACATCGGTCAACATGTTTGGCGGATTCTGGGTAACCCAGCGCATGTTGCGCATGTTTAGAAAATAATCGGGAGAACACACAATGTCGGAAGGATTAGTCACCATTTCATACATCGCCGCGACCATTCTATTCATCAAAAGTTTGGGGGGGCTTTCCAATCCGGAATCCTCACGGCAAGGCAATTATTTTGGCATCGCCGGGATGACCATCGCCATACTGGCTACCGTGTTTGGGCCACAAATTACAGGAATAAGCTCGCTACTCACCATTTTGATCTGCATGTCCATCGGTGGCAGCGTGGGCGTTTTCGCCGCCATCAAGGTCAAAATGACCGAAATGCCGGAACTGGTTGCCCTGATGCACAGCTTGGTCGGCCTTGCCGCCGTGCTAGTGGGTTATGCCAACTACATCGACCCGACGACCGGCTTTGTCGGGGTGGAGAGGACCATCCACGAAGTGGAAATTTATGTCGGCATCTTGATCGGCGCGGTAACCTTCTCGGGTTCGGTGATCGCCTTCGGTAAGTTGTCGGCAAAAATCAGCGGCAAACCCGTGTTGCTGCCTGCACGGCACTTGTTAAACTTGGCCCTGCTGGTCGGTGCCATTGTTTTGGGCAAATGGTTCATCAACATTGAAGAAATTAGCGTAGGCATCTTGCCTTTGGCTCTGATGACCGTCATCGCCCTGGCTTTTGGTGTCCACATGGTCATGGCCATTGGCGGGGCGGACATGCCGGTGGTGGTGTCCATGCTCAACAGCTACTCGGGATGGGCGGCAGCAGCCACCGGCTTCATGCTTTCCAATGACCTGCTTATCGTCACGGGCGCACTGGTCGGCTCATCCGGCGCGATTCTGTCTTACATCATGTGCCGTGCCATGAACCGCAATTTCATCTCGGTCATCGCCGGCGGTTTTGGCACCGACAGTGGCACGCCTGCCGCACCGGGCAGCACGGAACCACAAGGCGAAGTTCAACCG
>QJPH01000365.1 GCA_003242955.1 Candidatus Methylumidiphilus alinenensis | reverse complement strand
AAGGCATTGGATCGTAGCCCCAACACCATCAGCACCCTGCGCAAGCGCATCCTCGATAAAATGGACATGAAGAACAATTCTGAACTCGCCCATTACGCCATCAACAACCAACTCATCTAACAGAAGTTACGCTTGGACTGGCAAATCTTGCTTTGCCTGTCAAGGCAAGCCTTGACACTCCAAAAGGAAGGCTACCAACTTAAGGTAGGACACTTTTACCAAAGGCTTAACCGTTCGCCCTGAGCTGCGAGCCTGTCGAGCTGTCGAAGGGTGGACGGTTAAGACGTTCATGGTTCGACCCTTTTACACCGGGCGGGTTTGGAACCCGCCCCTACGAAGCGGCATTCCCTGTCCTGTTTATAATGCGTTGATAATTCACAATTAAAATCCCTGCGTAGTGGCTGGTTCCAAACCCGCCCTTACTTGATCTTTGCCAAAATGAGACGCTGAGCACCCGGCAAATGGCTTGTTACACTGTTTGCACTACACCACAAAGACTGCAAGAACTACAATCTAACACTGTTTTTTCTACAACTCTTATATTATTTATACTACGCAATATTAAGATTATATACCACGAACTATATACCACTATAACTACGAATATTTTATTGCAAAAAAACAGAATTAGTTCTTGACTAAAATACTAGGATATATAAAAATAAACCTGCCGTTTTGGACAATGGCTAGGTTGCATATTCACAATTCTGAGGTAAAAATATGAATACACGTAAAATCGCAATGTCTGGCTTTTCGGCCATTGCCTTGCTGGCACTCGCATCGACTGCCCAAGCTGACTTGATAACCAATGGTGGTTTTGAATCATGGGCATACCCCGGTCAATCGGCCATGTTGAATAACTCTGACATGACGGGATGGGGTACCAATTCTGGCTGGACATTTGTAGTTCCGCCTGGCAAAGCCGGTTTGGGTTTTGCGGAATTGGATTATGGCTACGAAGGTATTGGCCCGAACTTCCAATTGTGGACTGCCACTGGTGCCGGGAATATTGGTAATGGTGGCCTTAGTGTCATCACTCCAAGCCCAGACGGTGGTAACTTTGTTGCTTCTGATGGCAATTATCAAACCGGTAATATTTACCAATACGTGAGTGGTTTGATTGCGGGAAATAGTTACACCTTGTCTTTTTATGCCGGGCTTGCCCAACAATATCTTGATAGTGGTAATAATACTGCCGACTGGCAGGTAACGCTAGGCGGTGGCGCAGCCCAATATGCCAGTTTCAGCGATCTCAGCCATGATTTTTCGGGCTGGACAAAGGAAACAATGACGTTCACTGCAACGGCTGGTACCGAACTGTTGAGCTTCCTGGCTCAAGGTGGACCCGCATCTGATCCGCCATTCCTGACACTGGACGGTGTGTCTTTGAACCCCACCATCACCCCGCCGATCCCGCCGTCAACAACCCCGCTGCCCGCAGCATTGTTCTTCGTCGCACCGGCCTTGGCGGGTGTGTTCGGATTTTCGCGCAGGAAGCAAAACAAGGCTTAAATCAAGATTTCTCCAATTCTTAAAGCCGCTCTTCGGGGCGGTTTTTTTTGCGTACCATTATATTTTTGACAATGTCCTTAGGGTATGCTTGCTGCCCCCTTATTATTGTAGTAATGTATCTACAATTGATTTTGACCCCCCACGCCTAGAGGGTTCCGACTTCCGTCCTGCGGACTTTTCCTGATGTACATCATCGACACCAACGTCGTTTCCGATAGCATAACAACCCTATGCCGTCTTTCAATAATGAATGGTTTGCAGAGTCAATCAAAACCCTAGCCGTTTATTGGCCGGTACCTGTCGTCTTGGGCCTCGTCGTCATGACCGGGGTCATATGGATGCTAATCAAAATGCATAGCCCAGGGTTGAGTGCTATTGCACCCACCAAACGAGTGCTGAATTCCGCATCAATTCCCCTGCCTGTGCTGCTCGGAATCAGTGGTGAATTCGCGGGCAGTGCTGTCGAATTGAGCGACGAGCCTTTACTCATTGGCCGCGACCCCAAAACATGCCAATTGGTTTTCCCCGCGCCTGTGCAGGGCATCAGCAAACGGCACTGCATTGTTCGCTTTCATGCCAAATCACAATGCTTCCTGCTAGTCGATTGCAACTCAGCCAACGGGACTTTCGTAGTCGATAGTGGACGCTTACCGAATGGCGGCTCACAATTGCTCAATGCGGGACAACGCTTTTACCTGACAGCACCTGAAAACATGTTCGAGGTGAGTTTCGAGGCACCGCGATGAACAACATCCCCGACAATCACGCCATTTCGTTAGCACCCCGGACGATGAAA
>QJPH01000147.1 GCA_003242955.1 Candidatus Methylumidiphilus alinenensis | reverse complement strand
GGATGGGATTCTTCTTCCGCCGCCCAAATCGAGGCTGTGAAGGCCAGTAAAATAAATACGAGTAAGCGTGCCATAGTGACCCCCTTTAAGGCTAGTGACTTTCAGTTCCGCCAAATGTTCTAGCAGTATACGGCCTTTTACACTGCTGCCGCTACCTAAGTTCGATCAACATGCAACCCTCGCATCTTTGCGTCCTTAAAATGCAATAGCTAATTTACCGGCAAACCAAGGGCTTAATGCTTCAAATTCTGGATTCTTACGCTCAATTCCCGTATCTTTCACTGATTATGATCGTTGTCTGTTGTGCGGAATTGCCGTGATCCTTAGCTTAGGCGATGCCACAAAGCCAACGAACTACCCTATGTTATGCTTTAATACTTCTACGAACCAAAGCGGAGACTTACCATGTCGAAAAGCGCCACGCTGCAACTCGACGGCAAAACTTTCGAGCTACCGATCATCGAGGGGACCGAAGGCGAGAAAGCCTTGGACATCACCCGTCTACGCCAGCAAACCGGTTACATTACCCTTGATTCGGGATATGGCAACACCGGGGCATGCTTGTCGTCCATCACCTTTATTGACGGCGACGAGGGCATTTTGCGCTACCGAGGCATCGATATCGTTGAATTGTGTGAAAAATCCACCTTCATGGAAGTTTCGTACCTGCTGATTTACGGGCATCTGCCCACGGTTGATGAATTCGCCCGCTTCAAGGACAAGGTGCATCACCACTCCTTGATACACGAGGATATGAAAAGCTTCTTCACCTCCTACCCCGGCCATGCACACCCCATGGCGATATTGTCGGCCATGGTCTGTTCGCTGTCGGTCTACCACCCGGAACTCCTCCAGCCAGACCAAAGCCATGAGGACCGAGACCAGACCATCACCCGCCTTCTGTCCAAAGTGCGGGTGCTGGCCGCTTTTGCCTACAAGCGCTCGGTAGGTGAAGCTTTTGTTTACACTACCCCTCAGTTGGACTATCTATCCAATTTTTTGCACATGATGTTCACCACACCGATGAACGAATATTTTCCGGACGAGTTGATCCGCAAAACCTTGGATGTTTTGTTCATCGTACACGCCGACCACGAACAGAACTGCTCAACCTCGACTGTGCGCATGGTCGGTTCGTCCAAAGCCAACTTGTTCGCCTCTCTTTCAGCCGGCATCTGTGCGCTGTGGGGTCCGTTGCACGGCGGTGCCAACCAAGCGGTCATCGAGATGCTGGAAGCCATCCATGCCGACGGCGGCAACCATAAGAAATACCTAGAATTGGCCAAGGATAAAAACAGCCCCTTCCGCCTGATGGGCTTTGGCCACCGGGTGTATAGAAATTATGACCCTCGCGCCCAAATATTGAAATCTTATTGCGACAAGGTGCTGGACCATTTGGGGGTGCGGGATCCGATCTTCGACATTGCCAAAGCGCTTGAAGAGGCCGCACTCACCGATCCTTATTTCATTGAAAAGAAACTTTATCCTAATGTGGATTTTTATTCCGGCATCATCTACCGTGCGTTGAAAATACCGACTAACATGTTCACCGTCATGTTCTCCCTTGGCCGGCTACCCGGCTGGATCGCCCATTGGAAGGAGATGATTGAAGATCCGGGCATGAAGATTGCACGGCCAAGGCAAATCTACACAGGTGAAACCCAACACCCGTACACACCGATAGAGCAGCGAACCTAACAATCATGTCAAATGCTTATTGACACCCCTGACGATGAAAGTATTTTCATGGCAACATTCATGCAAATTGGTTTGCACCCCCAGCGATGAAAGCCAAACCGTAGGGTACGCTGTGCGTACCATGCATATTCTTGGAGGTACGCACAGTGCCTTGGTACGCACAGCGTACCCTACTTGGATACCGTACTTTCATGGCACCCCGGAAGCAGGAGCTTCCAAGTCATGGGTTCCTAAGCGGAGTTCTTGCCGTTATCACAAGTCAGGGAAAGCCGTCATTTCGGCAGGGATGCCGAAATCCAGGCCATGGACGGTAAAAAGTCGGTTGTGCAAATGCTTGACTTAGGTAACGTGCCAACCCGTAGTTTCATGTTCGCGGTTGCAGGGACATCTGTCGTGGCCCTCAGTTTGCCATCCTTGGACGGTAACTTTCCGATTACGCAGGTGTTTGATTTAGGTAATGTGCCAGCCCGCAGTTTCACGTCCTTGTGACTGGATTCCGGCATCCCGGTCGGAATGACGTGCTACGATCATCGCTTTGGCCCAAACTGAGAATTAATTGCTGAAAACATAAATTCTCTCTTTACTTTTGAGTAAATTAGTGATATAAAGTATGTGCGTATGGGGCTTGTCCGTTTGTT
>QJPH01000264.1 GCA_003242955.1 Candidatus Methylumidiphilus alinenensis | reverse complement strand
GATCTCGTTGAGAAGAATGGCGTGTGGAACCTTGGTACATCCGAGGCGAGTGAAATGGCAAAGTTAGCCGAAACTACATATCGCGATGTAAATATTGCTCTCGCAAATCAGTTCGCAATCTTCGCTGAGGGCGCAAATATCGATATCGTAAAGGTGATCGCCGCATCCAACTCACAGCCTTACAGCCATATTCATCAACCTGGCATCGCCGTCGGTGGTCATTGCATTCCAATCTATCCGCGTTTTTACCTCTGGAACGATCCGCTAGCAACTGTTGTTCGCTCTGCACGTGAGGCCAACGCCGCGATGCCTGCGCACGCCGTCAAGCTCCTCGCTGAATCACTTGGCGATCTCGCTGACAAGAATGTTGTAGTCCTCGGTGTTTCCTACCGTGGAGGAGTTAAAGAGTCGGCCTTCTCTGGAGTTTTTGGGACTGTCGCAGCGCTTCTCTCCCGAGGTGCAGTAGTGCACGTTCATGATCCGATGTACACCGACAAAGAGATTTCAGCCCTTGGCTTCCAACCATATGCGCTTGGTTCGCCCATCGATGCAGTGATTCTCCAAGCCGATCACGCTGAATATAAATCTCTATCAAAAAAAGATTTCCCGGGAGTGCAAGCCGTTGTTGATGGCCGCAGGATTTTTGCTCCAGGGAATTTCGAGGGAATTCCATTCCGAAATATTGGGCAAGGCGACATCCGCTCCTAAATTTTGATGGCTTGTCCTTAACTTGATAGATAGTGGTTACAATTTGCATATGAGCCGTAGACCGCGCGCAGCAATGATCGTTCTTAACCATGTCACCAACGATTCTCGAGTGCTTAAAGGCGCCTGGTATATGGCCGACCAAGGTTGGGATGTTGTAATTTTTGGATGGGCGCCTAAATCCGATGTGGATCACATCGACGTTGGACGTGCTGACATTGTCAGATTTCCGCGACCAGTTAATCAACGTCATCCCAATCGCGTTATACAAAAACTTCGCAGGTATGGAATCAAAGCGAGAAATTATGCTCGTCAAGGTTGGATCATGACTATTGGACAGGTGATTCCAGGTCCAAGTTCTGAAATATTGCGCCCCATCGGGCTAGCAAAGATTGCGATGAGCGAGGCTATCGCCGACTTCGAGCCCGATCTCATCCATGCCCAAGATTTCTCCGCACTTCCTGTTGCGCTTTCAGCAGCACGCAAGTTGGAAAGCCGTGGCGGCACACGCCCACCAATGATTTATGACGCTCATGAATTCTTACCAGGTCAGGCGAATCTCAAGCGCGCAATCAGACGCTCACTCGTTGCCATGGAGCGCTCGATCATTAAGCAATTTAACGCTGTCGTGACAGTTAGCCCCAAGATCGCAGAAATGCTTCACGAAAATCACAATCTTGCAAAGCACCCCGTGGTTGTTCAAAATGATCCCGTCTTAGCGGCCTCTCGAATTCACCCCAGCGACATCAGAAAAGATTTGGGGTTAGCAGCTGATATTCCTCTCATGGTTTACAGCGGAGGAATAGCTCCCCAACGCGGAATCATGGTGGCGGTAAAATCACTCACCGCACTCCCCCAGCATCATTTAGCGATCATGGCGCCCGGAGAGAACGCCCATCTGATCCAACTCACCGACAAAGCTGCCGAACTTGGAGTCAGTGATCGGGTGCACGTGCTCCCCTTTGTCTCCAACGCCGAGGTCACTTCGTATTTGAAGAGCGCCGATATTGGCTTGATCATGAACACGCACCACGTAAATCACGAATTATCTACACCCACTAAATTCAGCGAGTACGCGCATGCCAATATTCCGATCGTGGTAAGCGATGTTAAATTCCTTGCCGCCGAAACGCGTCGCCTTGGAATGGGCGAAGTTTTCATCTCAGAAGATGTCGAAAGTTTCGTAGAAGCCGTCAAGAAAGTAAGTGCAGATAAAGCGAAATACATCGCGGCATATGTCCCGGAATTTCTTCAGGAGCGGAGCTGGGAAGCACAATGTGAGCGACTCGTACCGCTCTATCAAGAGTTGACCGGATTACACGGAATTGTTCAGCAGCCATCCGTCTTCAAACTTTCAGAGCCTGAGATCAAGCCTGACGGAGAAAATATGAAGGATTTTTACACAAAATTCTTGAGCGCTGAGACAACGGCGTAAGCCGCTCTTCCGTCTCCATAAGGAGTACCCGCTGGAACAGTTGGTCGGGCTCTCATGACTACGGTGGCTAGTGCGGTGACATCTGCAGACAAGACGTTCCATTGATCATGCATCGTCTCTGGCCACTCTGTTTCAGTGCGGATAGTGGTGCAGGGAGTGCTCACGATGTAAGCCTCTTTCTGCAGACCGCCGGAATCCGTGATTAC
>QJPH01000064.1 GCA_003242955.1 Candidatus Methylumidiphilus alinenensis | reverse complement strand
ACACGGGTAGTGCTGGCACATATGCCGGATGGAGTTGAACCGGCAAAGATGATTGCCCGTTATCTATCCGAACAGGGCATTAAAGTGGATATGACCGATGACCGCGAATCGGCGCAGACGATTTTTTCAGAGAGCCGATTGGTGCGCCTGTGGACAAAACAATCTGCCGAGTATTGGCAAGATCGTCTTTATGAAATGGATGAGTTTGGTAAAGGCCTACTGGTCGTCACTGATGGCAGTGATGTTTCGTTACCTCATTCGGGTATTAGCGATACGGAGATTATACATCTATCCAATTGGGAAACTGGGATTGATGAGTCGGCTGCTGGTAAATTACTTGATGCGTTACAAGTGGGAAAAGTAGGCGGTATAGGATCGGATACAAAGGATGACAGGCATTGTGTATCAGCCTCTGAAGATGGCGTGGTAGAAATTAGGGATATTCAAGAATTGGTGAAGCCAACAAATGAGACAGGTAAAAAAGCACAAGCGCAGTCCACTTCGCCACCAAAGAAAACCGATGAATTGTTACCACAGAAAAACAACTACTCTCCGATGTTTAATTATGATGACGAGAATTGTGAGTTCTATGTTGATAATTATCATAATGGTAGACATCAGGAGTCATACGGAATTGCAAATTGGTATGATTTTATTATTCGTGTCCTAACAAAGGATGGAGAAGTTTTAAATGCCGGAATGTGGGTTAGTTATGATGAAGAGGGGCTAGGTAAAGAAAGCGGAAGGGAAAAGTGCCGACATGAAAGTTTTCTGTCTGGCACAAAAAAACAAGATGATTATTGGAGTATAAGATATTTATACCATAGTCATTGGTATCGCTATCAAGCTAGCGGAGGACATATTTATCATACAAAAGAATTTGCATTTTTTGTCGATATCAAAAGACCTAACGGCGATATTGTCAGACTGTGGCAAAGCAGGCGCGGAAAAAATTACACTCTAGGTAATATTCACGAAATTTTTGAAAAAAAGAGGAATTGCACAAAGTAGAAGATTGATATTTTAAGCAGCCCGGTAGGATGCGCACAGCGCACCTTAAGCTACGCTTGAATATGGCGAGAACATGAAACACTTCGACAACTTTTGGCATGGAATTATGGCGTATTTTTGGTAAACGAAATGTATTTCCCTGTATCGTAAACAGTGCATTCACTTCAATATAAAGAGGTATTAGACGTGGCAAATTTAAGCGTTAGAAAAATTGACAACGAAACACTTGCTCGGCTTCGTGCGCGTGCGGCGCAGCACGGTGTTTCGGTGGAAGAGGAAGCCCGGCAAATCATCCAGGAGGCCGTTTCCGCACCAGAACGGTTGGGCGATCTCGCCGTTCGAGTTTTTGGTCATCAGTATGGGGTGGAAATGGAATTGCCGCAGCGCGGCGTACATGAGCCAATGGACTTTTCCGCGTGATTGTCATCGACACAAATGTCATTTCGGAAGTCATGAAGACTAGCCCTTCCCTTGCCGTACTGGAATGGCTCAACCAGCAGAATTCAAACTCCCTGTTTGTTTCTACGATTACGCTTGGCGAGATCGAGTATGGCTTGAGGATTCTGCCTACGGGCAAGCGTCGGCATGAACTCAAGGAGCGATTTGAGCAGTTCATATTTCAGGCTTTCAGACAGCGCATCCTAGTGTTTGACGAAGCGGCTGCCCGCAGTTATGGCGAAGTGATGGGGCATCGTAAGGATCTGGGGCGACCCATGAGTGTTCCCGACGGCCAAATCGCCGCGATTGCCCGATCCAAAGGCTTCGCCATTGCCACTCGTAATACCAGCGACTTCGAGGAATGTGGCTTTGATTTGTTCAATCCATTTCTGTATTGAAATCAATAAGGACTATCGCTTCCAATAACTTTTTCTGCCGAAAATTGGCATGGTTCAATTTGCCAAGTTCCATGGTGACACTTTTTCCGGCACTCAAGAGGCTCGAACCCATTAAACTAAAGGCTTTGGACTTGTGGTGATTTGCCAATAATTGTAACCATCGCTTGAACCACGCACAACTTGCCATCAGAGTTGAACATTATCGCAGTTAAGAGGAAAAAGACATGACGCAATTGATACTGGATATGCCGGAAGAGGCTTTTGCCACTCTGCACCAAACCCCTAAGGAGTTTGCGCTAGAAATGCGTATCGCCGCAGCGGTGAAGTGGTATGAACTGGGGAAGATATCCCAAGGTCGGGCGGCAGAGATCGCTGGTTTGACCCGTGCGGCTTTCATTGATGCCTTATCCCGCTATCAAGTTTGCCCTTTTCAATACACGGAAGAGGAGTTGATTGAGGAACTACGCGATGTCGAATGATGCTGTCGTGATCAACGCCTCTCCGTTGATTACCCTTTT
>QJPH01000066.1 GCA_003242955.1 Candidatus Methylumidiphilus alinenensis | reverse complement strand
ATAATATTATACTCACTAACAGAGTGTTGAGGAAGGCCGTATCATGAATAAATTTATCAAACCGCTGATTACGTCATTGTGGTTATATTCGTTGTTTGCCCCAGTCTACGCGGATGTGGCCGGTGATGTGGCTGCTGCCGTGGCCAATGCCGCCAGCCCTGAAGCTGCTGCTGCAATCGTTTCTGCTGCGGTGGCTAACGCAGCCAGTCCCGAAGCAGCTGCAGCGATAGTCTCAGCCGCTGTGGCAGCAGATCCAAGCGCGGCCGCAGCGATCACCGCGGCGGCAGTGACTGCCGCGCCTGCATCGGCCGCAGCGATCACCGCGGCGGCAGTGACTGCCGCGCCCGCTGCGGCCGCAGCGATCACCACGGCGGCGGTGACTGCCGCGCCCGCTGCGGCCGCAGCGATCACCACGGCGGCGGTGACTGCCTCGCCCACATCGGCCGCAGCGATCACCACGGCGGCGGTGACTGCCTCGCCCACATCGTCCGCAGCGATCACCACGGCGGCGGTCACCGCCTCGCCTGGCAATGCCGGTGCAATTACTGCTGCCGGTGTCATTGCAAGCGGAACAGTTGCCGGCGCACAGGCCGTGGTCGCCGCCGTTGCAGTTGTAGCAGCCAGTACACCGACGGGCTTGCCGGCGGGGGGGCAGCCGACGACCGCGCAGCTTACCAGTGCTGTCACCCAAGCGATTATAGCTAATCCGGCTGCGGCTGCGGGTTACAACGCTGCTGCCCAAGCGGTGGCAACTTCACCGGCCCAAGTGCAGGTTATCCAACAGGCTGCCAATACGGCTTACCAAACCGCAACGAACAACCCCGCAGCCACCGTACCCCCCCCAGCATCGTCGAGTTAAATGGATGCAGGCAAGAACGCCCGGATTTTTAATGCCCTAATTTCCATTTATGTGATTGCTCCGTTGCCTTTGGGCAGCAATCGGCCTTGGGCATGGTGGACACTGGCAGGTTGCAGTTTTCTATTATTGGCGGTATGGGCTTTTGCCTGGATGGGTGGTAAGATGCCTCTGTCCTCCGCATTGCGCGGACGTGTGCCTGTGGCAGCTGTCAGTTTGTTGTTGGTGGTTGTGATATGGATTTTTTGCCAGACAATACCGTTGCCGTCGAATTGGGTGGCGGTGCTGTCGCCGCAAAACTTTAAGGTTTACCAAGAGGCTCGTGCGGTGATTCCGGCTGAGGGTTTGTCCATGCCTCTGTCGTTGGATAACGATGCGACATTTGCCGCCGGAGTGCGTAGCCTGTTTTATCTTGCGATGTTCCTGCTGCTGTTGCAGTGCTTGGACAGTCGCAGACGTTTGAAGGTGTTTTGCTTCGCAATAGTAATATCCGGTTTTTTTCAGGCCATCTACGGAAGCTTTGTGGCACTTTCAGGAATAGCTTACCCTTTTGCAGGGCAAGGTGTCGCGACGGGTACTTTCGTCAACCGTAACCATTTGGCTGGCTACTTGGAGATGGCTTTGGCGTTGGGAATGGTCTTATTACTCAAGGCGGGTAGGTTGGGAAGTGCGCAAGGCGGCTTGCGCGCCGTGTTAAGGATGGTGCTAAGTGAAAAGGCACTGGTTCGACTGATGGTGATCATGATGGTAGCCGGGCTGATACTAACTCGTTCGCGCATGGGCAATACAGCGTTTTTCAGCAGTTTACTATTGACAGGGTCTCTGGCGGTCGTTGTTTCTAGACCATTTCGTACAAAGAAGATGGTTCTGTTATTATTCAGCATCGTTCTGGTTGATGTGCTTTTGCTGGGACAGTGGTTTGGTTTGGAAAAAGTGGCGGAACGGTTACGTGAGACTTCCTTGGAGACCGAGCATCGGGACGAGGTTGATGTTTACGCGGTTCCATTGGTTCAGGACTTTTGGCTTACAGGTGCTGGAGCCGCAACTTTTGAGCATATTTTCCCTGCCTATGGACAAGATAACTCGGGAGTGCTCTACGACCATGCGCACAATGACTATTTGGAATTATTGTCTGAACTAGGAGTCGTAGGGTTTTTACCAATGTCATTATTCGTTGTGTTAGGGTTTTACCAGTCTGTGCTTTCCTTGAAATGCATTTCGCACAGTCATGTAAGGGCTGTTGGTTTTGGTGGATGCATGGCGATTATTAGCCTATGCATGCATTCTACGGTGGATTTTAATTTGCAGATTCCTGCTAATGCAATGCTTTTTCTAGGGGTTATTGCCACAGTTCTAGTCGTGCAATTTTTAGGCAAAAATTCGGATAGAGCTACCGAACAATCATGAGATTACTATGCGAACTATATATTGGATTTCACTGTTTTCGGTGATTTATTTTTTTGAAACTAAAGTTCAGGCTGATGAAAGTACGCCTGCGGCATCGGGTTCT
>QJPH01000067.1 GCA_003242955.1 Candidatus Methylumidiphilus alinenensis | reverse complement strand
GAATTCCACGGCCTTGCGGTATTGCTCAATGGCTTCTTCGTGTTTTCCGAGACCGTTTAGCGCATTGCCCCAGTTGCTGTAAGCAGCGGCTAATTTCTGATCGAGATCCACGGCCTTGCGGAATTGTGTGATGGCTTCTTCGTGCCTCCTGAGATCGTTGAGCGCATTGCCCCAGTTGTTATAGAAGCCGGCATTTTTCGGGTCGATTTCCACGGATTTGCGGAATTGCTCTATGGCTTCTTCGTTCTTCCCAAGACTGTTTAGCGCATTGCCCCAGTTGTTGTAGACACCGGCATTTTTCGGGTCGAATTCCACGGCCTTACGGAATTGCGCGATGGCTTCTTCGTACTTCCCTTGACCGTTTAGCACTAAGCCCAAATTGTTGTAAGCGGAGGCAAATTTCGGGTCGAGTTCAATGGCCTTGCGGTATTGCTCGATGGCTTCTTCGTGCTTCCCTAGATGGTATAACGCACCGCCCCAATTGCTGTAAGCAGAGGCTAATTTCGGATCGTGTTCCAACGCTTGTCGGTATTGCGCAATGGCTTCTTCGTGTTTTCCGAGAGCGAATAGCACGGTGCCCCAGTTGTTATAGGCACCGGCATTTTCCGGGTCGAGTTTCACGGCTTGGCGGCATTTCGCGATGGCTTCTTCGTGCCTCCTGAGATCGTTGAGCGCATTGCCCCAGTTGCTGTAAGCAGTAGCACATTTCGGGTCGTGTTCAACAGCCTTGCTGTATTGCTCGATGGCTTCTTCGTGCTTCCCGAGACCGTTTAGCGCATTGCCCCAGCCGCTGTAAGCAGCGGCTAAGTTCGGATCGAAATCCACGGATTTGCGGAATTGCTCGATGGCTTCTTCATGCTTCCCTTGACCGTTTAACGCATTGCCCCAGTTGCTATAAGCATCAGCAAATTTCGGGTCGAGTTCCACAGCTTGTCGGTATAGCTCGATGGCTTCTTCGTGCTTCCCGAGAGCATTTAGTGCATTTCCCCAATTGTTGTAAACAAAGGCCATTTTCGAATCAAGCTCCATGGCTTGGCGGCATTTCGCGATAGCTTCATCATACTTCTTAAGTCCATTTAGTGCTGTACACCAGTCGTTGTAAATTCTGACATTGTCCGGGTCATAATCGTGTGCCAATTTAAGCTTTTCTGCTTGTTCTTTATATTCACCGCGCAAGCCATGCACATACCCCCAGCCCAGATAAGTCCAAGCTATCCATTTGCGACCTTCCTTGTCATTATCAGGTGTGGTAGCGGTGACTTTCTGGAATTGGCTAATAACCTTACTATAATCGCAGGTTAGCTTGGACGGGCAGGAATTTTGTGCAAGTCTCAACCAATATCCTCCCAAAATAACAGGATCGACCACTTCCATGACTTGTTCCGCCAGCGCGTTCAAGGCTGTTTCGATTTCTACCGTTTTGCCTGATTGGCTCAAGGTGTGAACCTCGCCTCTGGCATCGACCACCCGCGCCCGCAGTTGCAGTGTGTCCCCATCGACGATGGCATCCCCGCTGATTTGGATATCCGGGTGGTGCAGGGTTTGTTTCAAAAAGCGCAGCGCAGCGCGTAGGCTGAAACCGTCGGTCAAGGTCACGTCCGGCTGCTGGAAATCGCTGATGGCGTGTTGATGGGGCATGGCATCGTCAGCATAGCGGTCTATGGCAAGCAGGGCATCGGTCAGGTGGTTGCCCAGCACTTGCGGCGCATAGCCCTTCTTCTGCAATTCTTCTGGTGCTTCGATGCGGCCTATGACAGCCACGGTTTTATGGCATTCTTCCCAAAGGAGATAAACCAGCATCGCCACCAAGACCAGTAGCCCCAATTGAAGGACCACCTTCCAGGCATGGCTCAGAAACACGGATAACTGTTGCAAGGCTTGCCAAGGCCATTGCAAAACGGACTGCCGGGAATTCCACACGTTACGCCAAAAAGGCCACTTGCGCAGTTGTGTGAGAAAAGTAAGGCGTTGATTTTTTTGCATGGGTATCAATGCTCAAGAGTGGAGGCATGAATTAGTGCAATAAACATTTTCCGCGAAAAACACGAACTTTCCTAAATATCAGTTTGTGGCAAATACTGTCAATCTGCCCATTGCCATATCACCCATCATTGCGCTTTTACGTTGCGTCGTTGCGCCGTTGCGTGAGACCTTCTTTTGCTTTTCTCAACGCGGCATGTTCATTCAATCCCCTCGTCTTTTTCCTTCCCAAACCCCGTCGTCAATTCGGCCAGCTTATCCCGCAACTCGGCTAAATCGCTTGCCAAGCTGTCAGACCCCACTAAATCGAACGTCGCGTTTGCAAGCAATTCTTTGAGTTCGAGGGCGGCATGACTGATGCGTTCCTCCGCCGAATAAAATTGACCAATCTGTTGG
>QJPH01000068.1 GCA_003242955.1 Candidatus Methylumidiphilus alinenensis | reverse complement strand
CCAGAACTGTAGGGCGCAATAGCGGCTTGCCGCGTATTGCGCCGTATGTGGATGGTCTAAACATCCGGCGCAATACGCGGAGTACCGCTATTGCGCCCTACAGGACTACGAACTAATAAGCCCGTGGCCGTCTCGGAATCCGTCCCGGATTTAGAGGCCATTGGAACGTTTGGATTTTTCTACCCGCTTTATATTGTTCTCTTCTTTCGCAGGTTCTTAGCCTACCGTCTTGTATCAAATACTCATCAACCCCAGGGCAGGTTGTTGCTGCCTGGATGCCATTATTAAGCGAACTGCCAAACGTACCCGGCACCGCGCCAGTGGTTGATCCATTATTCACCACATCATTGGGAATATTTTGGAACACGGAGTCACCTAAATCGGAAACCTCTGACAAGTTATAACTCATCAGTGGGTTCATACCCGATGTTGCATTCCATAATGCATAGCGGTAGCCGTATTTAGGTTCGATTTCGCCCGCATTCGGCCCTGACGCAGTAAAGATCAAACCCGGCGCGGTACCAACGTTGTAAATGTAATTATTGCCTCCATTGCCATCATTCACAACGTAATTGGTGTTGACTAGCAACGTGCGGTTGCCCGTTTGTGGAGAATCAAAAGCTTGGCCTAGGTTTCCCACTGAATCACCAGGGACAAGTCCAGTATAAATTGGAGTTTTACTGGATGAAGTGTTCCCGTCGAAAAGCTTGCTGTCGCTGACCGCCGTCAAATTCAGCACGGCTGGATTTATGGTGCTGGTGAGGTTATTGACATAGGTGATGACATAATTGCCGTTGTTGATGCCGTCACCCACGGTGACACCACTGACGATGACGGTTTTATTACCAATGCCGACATTTTTATTGTTGTAGGCAAAATTGCCTCCGGTTATGCTATCGCCAGGGTATACATTTCCACCAATGACCGTGACCTTGCCATTGGCTGTCGTGTTGCCGTCATAGGTTTTAGTGACATCCGGGGTCGTGATGGTGAGCGATGCCGGGTTTATCAAGCCGTTCGCTTTAACCAAAGTGACAATGTAGTTGTTGCCGCCGTTGCCGTCGGTAAGATTGTAGCCGGGGTTCACGCTAATAATGCGAGGACCGGCGTTCTTACTATCGAAGCTTTGGCTTAGGCTGGTTACGCTGTCTCCAGTGACTAGGCCCGCGACGGTGGGAACACCACTGGAATTAGTGGTTCCGTCATAGGTTTTGGTGCCTGTCACCGCAGCCAAGGTTAAACTGGCCGGGGTGATGGTTCCAGTACCCGTACCATTGACCAAGGTGTAGTTGCCGACACTGCCGCCGGTAAGGGTCAGCCCGGCGATATTCAAACTGCCGGAGCTTGTGGTGTAAAAACCCACGTTTTTGCTGCCTGCCGTTACGCTACCGCTTAGGCTCAGAGAATCACCTGAATACAGGTTGTTGATGGAAAAGAGCGCACTATCCATGCCCGTTGTACCGTTGTAAACACGTGTGCCAGTTATAACAAGGGGCAAGGGTGTAATATTGGCGGTCAGCGGGTTGGTCACCAGTTGCAAGTTGTAGTTCCCTGAGTCGGTGCCGGACAGGCCCAAGTTCAGACCCGTCAGGGTCGCAGTGACGGCCTTGCCAGTGCCGACGTTCTTGCCAGTGTTAGCCACACCTCCGACATCGTTGAAAGTCCCCACCGTGGGGTTGGTCCCGGTCAGGTTGACGCTGTCAGTCCCCAACACACCCGCCAGCACCGCAGTGCCACTCAGTGTGGCGGCAGCATTGGCGTTGTAGACTTTGCTGTTGGCACTTAACCCAGCTATGCTCAGGCTGGCCTGGGTGATGTTAGCGGTCAAGGGGGTCGTTACTGAAATAATCTGGTAGTTGCCACCATCAGTACCCCCTGTACTGTAGCCTAACAGGCTAACAGCCACACCCTTGCCATTGCCGACGTTCTTATCGCTGAATACGCCCGATGTCGGGTTGGTGCCGGTCAGGGTCACGTTATCCCCCGCATAAATGTTACCCGCCAAAGTTCCCGACCCGGTGACAACCGCCGCCGTGTTGGCATTGTAGACTTTGTTTTGGGCAGTCAGCCCACTGACGGTCAATGGGGCCTGTGTAATGTTGGCGTTTAGCGCATTGACGCCGCTGACGGTGTAGTTGCCCGCGTCGGCGCCGGTCAGCGCGGCGGTGTATTGGGTGCCGGTGGCGGTGACGGGCTTGGCGGTGCCGACGTTCTTGTCGTTGAACAGCGCGCCGTTGACGTTGCTGCCGAGCAGGCTCACGGTGTCGCCCGCGAACACGGTGGACAGCGTGGCGGTGCCGGCCAGGGTGGCGGCGCGGGTGCTGTCGTAGACTTTGTCGTTGGCGGTCAGGCCGGTCGCGGTCAGCGCAAACGGGG
>QJPH01000069.1 GCA_003242955.1 Candidatus Methylumidiphilus alinenensis | reverse complement strand
GGCGCATGTCCACCCCGGCCCGACCTTTCAGATAGACGGGTGTGCTGGTGGCCGGGGTTCCGCTGCGCAATACCGGGATGAACTTGTTGCTCAAGCCGTCCTCATACAACTCGGCACTGATGACTTGGCCTTCGTAGCCCACGCCGCGCTCTCGTTTGTCAGCCTTGTCCTTGAATTTTTCGGTCAGGATGAGCAACACCCGCTCGGCTTTGGCTACCGAATCTTCCATGAAATGCAGAAAATTGTCGCCGGATTTGCAGTCGTACTGGTCGATGATGACATCCACACCGGCATAAATCAGCCGGTCAGCCAGTGTTTTCACCCAAGCTTTGTGAGGGTCGGAATCCCAAGAATAGGAAATGAAGACTTTAGGCATGATGCCATCCAAGATGCTTTGGATAATAAATTACCATTATGCCAGCAAGACTATGAGTGGTCAAAAATTCGGCAATATTCAATTATGGTGCAAATTGCAGTGGAAATGCCAGTGAGGGCTTGTGGCTAGGCTTTCAGCAATCACTTGAAATAACAGCCTTGGTTCGATGATGCCTTCCAAATTACTCCTTATCATGTAACGGGAAAGTCCATTTGCGCGGTTATAGCAAAGTCATCACCGAACAGGACTTCCTAAACTATCTTCTGCGTATGCGCCAAATAGACATTCACCGCCAATGCAATTGCCAAACAAGCAACCGGCATCGCCTGCGGCGGCAGTGGAAACGGGAAGGTCAGCCCAACCAGCAGCAAATACAATATGCCGAGAAGTGCGAAAAAGCTATACCGGTGCGCCAAGGGGCTTGAGAAGTCAAAGTTGGACTGCTTGACTTTGCGCCTTGCCAGCCCGTCCGACACAAACGGCATCAAGGCCGACAGCAGAAAAGGCCACCACGACAGCATCAGGAAAAACCTGCGCATGGCCTGATAAATGCCGTCCCAAATCACTTGGATTCGCTCGGCGATGAAGGGGAACAGGCTGTCCCTACCCACATTCTCAAACCCCAAGGAATGTTGGCGTTCCTGCTCTCTGGGGATGAGAGCGGTACACCGTCTCCTTGGCACCGGTTTTGACAAACAGCCGGTCGAACCAGCGTTTGGCAGTGTTGCGGACTTCCTTTCCAAGGTAGGACACAATCATGGCATCCTCGGTTTGCTGGACGGTCATCAGCCAATTATCGGACACCAAGGCCGCAACCAGCACGGCCTCCAGCAGCCAGATCATCAGGCTCAACAGGCAGCAATTCTCATTATGAGGCAAATCGTTGAAACATAGACCGTCATTCCTGCCGGGAAGCAGGAATCCAGTCACATGGACGTGAAACTAGAATCTGCCACCGATGCCCAATCAACCACTTATGCAACCGCCGGATTACCCTCCATGGCACTGGATTCCGGCAGTCCATGCCGGAATGACGGCGTTTAAGCCATAATGAGAATTGCTGCTCAACAGGAGGCTACGCTGCATCCCGCGTCCATTCTGGGCCGGTTTCGCTTAACGGCTGATTGCCCAAAGCCTCGCGTAGATTGGCCGGTACAAGCCGCTGCACCCATTCACTTTCACCGTCCTCGGCGGACTCGGTGGGAAATTGGCTTTTCAACCCGGAGACCAGCGTTTCGACGAATATCCGCAACCTTACCCGGTCGGATTCGTTTTCCCTTTCCACGGAGGAACGGTAGGCATCCAGCGCGGCGGTCAGGCTGGCTTCAATTGCCTGTTCCCGAGATTCCTCATCAGCGAGATTCTGGTGTATGTAGTCAACCGCAGTCTGGCAAACGTCCAATGACCGGCATGACGACGGAATTGAACGTGGCGTTTGGAAGCCCAAGAGTGTGGCGGATGGAACCCACCAGTTCCGACTGGCTGGCAAGCACCCTGTCCACGGAAGCAGCAGGCAGCCCCTTGGCAAACGGCGGGTAGCGGGGTATCTCCTCGTCGTCGGGGTTGGCGGCCATGTTCCTCTGGACAGGGGAAGCAGTTGACGGCTTGGTTTTTCTGAACAGGTCGAGCAGGGATTTCATGCCTGACAGGATGCCAGCTTTTCGCCGGTGTCGAGGGTGAAAAAGATACGCGATTTAGGCAATCTTTCCAGATGCCATTTATTTTTGAGTGTTTAAATCTTCAAGCTTTTGATCCGAGTTATTCCAAATATGATACCAATTCAACCTTTGCCTTCCTCAACCCCATTTTCTTTCTTGTCGATAACGACTTCTTCCAGCTTTTGCCCTTGTCTATTAAGCAGTTCCCACAAATCGGAATAGAAAAAATGGTCTATGGTTTTGATGTGTTGGGATGCTTCAAATCCGCCAAGATTTCCGAAAAGCCGCAGACATACAAGGAACCCGCCGGCTTCAAAACCCGCGAAGCTTGGCTAATCCACTGG
>QJPH01000070.1 GCA_003242955.1 Candidatus Methylumidiphilus alinenensis | reverse complement strand
GGATACCTTCACCGAAGGGGCAACTCTGGACGAGGCGTTGTTCAATGCTGCGGAAGTATTGACCGCTATGCTAGGCTGGAAACTTGACAACAATCAACTGATTCCCCTGCCATCGCCTTTGGCCCCTAGGCAATACCCTATCGCTCCTGATACACGCACCCAAGCGGCATTGTTGGTACGGTTGACGCGGGGCGACCGTTCCTTGGCTGATATCGCCCGTGCACTAGAAACCTCATGGCCCGCAGCGAAACGATTGGAAGACCCACATCACTGGCCATCCCTCAAACAATTGGAAAAAGCCGCGCAGGTGTTGGGCAAGCGATTGGTGTTGTCCTTTGAAGGTTAAATGACCGGTATGGCATTGGGTAAACGTTATGGTGTCAATGATTCGGCATTGGGATGTATTGGGCAACGATGGAGCCGTTATCCAGCCTACATGGCTGAATTCCTGCATCCAAGCCGGAATGATGGGTTTTATATGGTTAGCTGAACAATCTTCCTAATCAGGTCAAATTATGCTTTAATTTCCAAAAAAACCCGGCATAATCAAGACTGAATCAATCTTTAAGAGGATACAAGCATGTGTGGTAACTCACGCAATAGGATGGTTTATGTCGGCTTGCTGTTAGTCATGCTGCAATGCGTATTGGCGACGGCCGTTGCGGACGTGCCAAAATTGATTAACCACCAAGCGTATCTGACTAATTCAACAGGCGCACCGGTAACTGCTTCTGTCACTATAGTTTTCACCATCTACGACGCGCCCAGCAACGGCAATGCGCTATGGAGCGAAACCCAAACGGTCGCCGTCAATCAGGGCGTGTTTGATGTCAACCTCGGCTCGGTCAACCCGATAGTCTTGGCGTTCGATGTACCCTATTACCTCGGCATCAAAGTCGGCAGCGATGCCGAGATGACCCCTAGGCAGGCATTGACCAGCGTTAGCTATGCGTTCCGGTCATCTTTGGCAAATGCGGTGGCGGATGGCTCCATCGGCACGTCCAGCCTAGCCAATGGCTCCGTCACCACCGCCAAGCTGGGTGTCGTTTGCCCAGATAAATATTATTTGCAATATTCTGCCCAAAATGGCTGGACATGCAGCGCAGGTACGCCAGGGCCGCAGGGGGTTCAAGGCGCAACAGGGGCAACCGGACCACAAGGGCCAGCAGGTCCCGCTGGGTCTAATCCTCCAAATTGTGCTGGAAGCAGTACACAACTCCAATTTAATGGTACAAGTTGGCAATGTATCTATTCGACCAGAGATATAATGACATACATTACAACTAATCCAAATGGAGTATGGGCCTACATGCAAAATAGTACTGGCGTACATAATCCAAACAATTACACTTTATTTCCAAACCAATATTCAAGCTCTTCATCATGTACTTTTAACGAACCAATGTTTGCCTGGATGGCGCAGGACTGCAATAGTGGATACATAGGCATGCCAATAACGACATATTCTTGGAGTTCCGCCGGACTAAGTCAAATAGCAATGCAAGGAGTTATCCATGCACACCCTGGAATATATGGAAACGAACCTATATTGCGTTGGACAAGCCCCATATCAGGAACTGTTAGCATTTCGGGTAGGGTTACAAGTGTGGATGGTGCTTGTGGTGATGGGATTTTATGGTCATTAGAACAAGAAAATAAAGTTCTACAATCGGGTGCAGTGAAAGCTAATAGTGCTACTTTTTCCGCTCAAAGCCTGCCGGTAACAAAGGGAGCTAATTTCTACTTTATTATAGACATGGGGGCTAATCGTGATTGTGATACGACGAACCTTGATATGCTTATTACCACCCAACAATAAACTTGTAATGCTAAGGCGATTCCAAGCGGGACGGGATTTGTAATCCCGCCCCGGACGTTTTGTGCAAACCGGGTAGCCGGGTAGGTCGGGTGCTTCTCTTTGCGTTGCGCCCGACATATTGACGGTTGATGGTGTCAGCGGCATTAGATTAATTTTTATCCTCGATGCTCAGGTTATGGGTCGCTCGCCAGCATTCGGCGGATCACATCCCTGTATCCGCCCTACAACCAAGCGGGGCGGGATTTGTAATCCGCCCCGGTCGTTTTGTGCATGGCTTAAGCATTCCGTCATGTCACAAAACCTTGCGGACGGGATGACATATCCGTCCGGCAAAGTTGTCGCAAGGGGATGGCAAGCTTAAGTTTATGGCGAACCTTGTGGATTGTGATTTGCTCTTAACGTTGCGTCGTTGCGCCGTTGCGTGAGACAAAAAAAATCTTCGCCCATTGAATGACATGCCGCATTGCAAGAAAGTCAAAAGAAGGTCTCACGCAACGGCGCAACGACGCAACGTAAAAGGGCCAAGGGCGGAACCATGGACGGGTTCCGCCGAATGTTATGGGTCGCTCGCCAGCCC
>QJPH01000077.1 GCA_003242955.1 Candidatus Methylumidiphilus alinenensis | reverse complement strand
CTTGGCTGTTTTGGTTTTGGTGAGTCCGGCCAGCCAACCCGCACGGTTGACGATAAAGCGGTGGATGCTGGAAAGCTTTTCGCGACCCATGAGTGTTGCCAGCACAAACCCGACAATCACCAATGCCAATGAGTGAAGCTTGCCGCGATTGTCCCGTGGGTCTGGCAGGTCATTATTGAGCAGGTCTACAAAGCAGTTTATTTGCTCGTCACTGAAAGGCACTTTGTTAGTCATAGATTGGGGAAGTCATGCCAAAATTTTAGGGGCACGGATTATACTACACTTCTTATCAGTTTTTTTATGAGAAAGCCGTGAGTATGGCATTAAGTGGGAATCCAATTTGGCTAGTTTTGTTGTTCTTATGTTTATTGCAGCACCAAATTTTGACGAACAACCGTCTATTTCATATGTATTAAAAAATGAGCGTATTGAACCAGAATCTAAAATTGATGAACTATGGGAGTGGACGACCGAGTCAGACTGGGAATTAGTTGAGAGAAATTATGACCCATTTGCTTGGAGTCTTAATATCTTGGAAAGTCAATAATGAGACAAACTGGCAAGCAGAATTTAAAGAACAGAAACAAGGAAGCTTGTCAGGCAAGCCAACAGGCTTTTCCCAATAACGCGCCTAAAGCGGTTCAATCCTGTCCTTGTCCAAAGAGAGAGATTAAATCTATCACCATGAAAAGGTTGAATGTACACTTGATACCTTACCTCTAAACTTCGGACATTGGTGGTTTGAAATAGATGGCAAAGAAAGTTATGGATGGTGGCCGAAGCAAAGGGTTAGTGATAGTTCATCTGCAACATTAGGTGGTACTGATGGTGTACTCAACGGAGGGGAGTATTTTCATGGGACTGATACTAGAGACCCACATCACGGCGAGCCAGCGAATGAGGTGTTTCACCCGTTAACAAAGGATGGTGATTGTCGAACCGATAAACAAATTAAAAACTGCCTCAGAAGCTTTGCTAAATCTTATTCAGGTGAATGGCGTTGGACTTTCGGTGCAGGACAAAACTGTCATACGTTTCAGGAAGCCGCCATGGAACATTGCAAGTTATCCAAGCCCTAGGTAAGCATATGCGACAAATAATCATTTTTTTTTGTATTTATCCTGATTGGATTTTGTTCCATTGTATATAAATTAGAAGGGGCATCCATGAATTCAAAAACGAATACTCAAGAACAGCTAAAACGTCAATATTTCAAATCATGGGCAAATTATCAAATCCCTATGCGTCCTGTTGACCCCATTGAATTCAAAGACACCGAGTCACTTGATGCGTTTTATCAAGCCTACTATGCCGACAATAACCAACTAGTGCGTTTTGAAAAATATCTGGTGGAAAGAGAAGAAATTGATGAGCGGCAGGTCATCAATAAGCTTCCATCTGGTTCTATTTACTACTTTGAAGTTATTCCTCCTAAAGATGATAAATCTAAACCGACACGAGGGAGGGTTATAGACTACCCTCAAGTAGAGTTTATTGGGCAGTATATAAAGGGTACAGTTAGTAGGTCTTGTACTTTCATGCGCTTAGTTTTGGTAAGGCATCAATTCACCTATGCTGATGAATATATTTATTGGTCAAATGGTAAGTTGAAAACACGAATACAAACAAAACAAGATGGTAAAACTATAAACTCAGATTATGATGAATCAGGAAATGAGATGACAAAGTAAAATATACAGACGGGTAGGGTGCGCACCAACGCGGTAAGACGTATTGCGCCTGTTGTTGGTAAAAAAAGTGCAAAAGCCATGCGGCTCCGGCTTCCTTCCTCAGCGCGGCAGCCCAACGCGGTAAAAGGCGCAATAGCGGTACTCCGCGTATTGCGCCGGATGATTGAAAAGCCAAGAGCGAAAGGCAAAGAGCAAGAGCCACTCTTTTCTAGTCCGCCGCCCAACCCAGCGTTCGACCGCACCCGCGTGATGCTTTGGCCTGCTCATTCGGCTTCTCCCTGCGCGGGGCGGTCAACTCGGGCGTTGGGCGTAAATATTCGGCCAACCCGTATCCGAAAATTACCGGATCAGCCCATTTTTGAAGCCTTTTTCCAAGGGATACAGCCATACGTCCTTGATGGGAACGCTCTGCTTGCCGGATGGGCCGAGCTTGCCGCGCCCCTGGGTCTGTCCGACATGAATCCAGTTGGCCGCCCGGTAACAGGTGCCCGTGAAGCGGTCCTTTTCGACAAAGGTTTCCAGCATAAGCGGGCGGTAACCATAGCGATGCAGCCAGTCATCTGGTAGTCTCCTGGCTGCCAACGCCAATGTTTTGGAGGCGAGGTTTTTCGAGCAGACCCAAGGCAGGATCAGGAAGCGGGCGTTGTTGACGACGAGATGGAGGTTTCGCTGGCGTTGCCCGTGGTCCCAGCCGATGAAGCGGTCGCGCGGGGCGCACTGCCAGGCGGCGGCGCCAAAGCCCA
>QJPH01000071.1 GCA_003242955.1 Candidatus Methylumidiphilus alinenensis | reverse complement strand
AGGACGAAGGGTCGGCTGTATTTCAAAAATACCGGCTAATTGCTGGTCAATCCCGACATAAATAAGAGAATACCCATTAGATTCTGCCTGCTGCTCAATAGAATTTAGTGTATCGGGTAACTCAATGCCTTCACGCTGTAGAAAACGAGCACTTCCTATCCGAATAAGCAAGCCATCAACTGTGACTTTAATACCATAACCGGTTACGTAACTAGCCGCATCAGGTTCCGGTATTTGCAATTGCTCCTTTTCTGCTCTAGCAAGTATCGCTTTGGCAATAGGATGTGGCTGCCGATATTCAGCCGATGCCGCATAACGTAACACTGTCGCTTCCGAGTAATCGCCAAAAGCGTGAATTTCCCCCAGTGTAGGTTGATCAAGCGTCAATGTGCCAGTTTTATCAAAAACAACAGTATCCACTTGGCGAAGTAATTCAAACACCCGTCCATCTTTAACTAATATACTATTGCGCGATAAGATTTGCAGATAACTTAAAATGCTCATAGGACCTAAAAATGACATGCTTGAACCTAATCCAGCAGAGAGTATTGCCACAGCAGATTTGGCACCTAGTATAGGTAATGTTATGGCACTCAGCCCCATCGTCACAGGTAAAAAATGGTTTGCTATTTCGCGCCCACGTGTCATTTGTGTATCTTTATAACTTTGGGTTTTATCGAGTATCTTACCAATTTTTGCGGCCAAGCTGTCTTCACCCGATGTTTCCACTCGGACACTTATTCGACCTGATAGCAATAAAGTTGAAGCAAAAACCGAATCCCCCGTACATTTTTCAACCGGCTGGCTCTCCCCAGTCAAAATATGTTGGTCAATCTGCGCTATTCCAGATTGGATAATGCCATCGACGGGAATGATTTCTCCCGCGTTCACTATCACCATATCCCCGATTTGAATGGCTTCAAAGTCAAGCTGAATTTCTACTCCATCCCTAAGCAACCAAACTTGCGATGGATGGTCACTGAATATATTGATAAGCTGTTGCTGGGTATTTGCTTCAATCCGATTGATGATTTTTGCAAAAAAACCACCGATCAGCCCTAGCAACGAGGCCAAAACTAATTGACCTGTGGCAATAAGACCCAGTAGAATCAACGCGCTCATCAGTAATGTCGATAAATAATAACCCCTTTTTAAATCCATCCAGATAATTTTAAACATACCACGAAATGAATAAAGAATCGCAAATATGCTGGGAATAATAAAAACAGAATAAACCCTGCCCAGCAATGCCAGTCCAATTGCGCCTAATGATATCTGTAGGTTGCGTCGCGTTTGTTGATGGTTTTTTGCGAGGGTTTCATTGAATCTAGGGTCAATGGCAAGTTGCAACTGCTCTCGCTCATCCGTCATGAAGGATTTCTTGATATCTTTTAGTAAGGTTACAACACTAAAAGAATTAGATGGTTGATGCGGGGGTTTTTTGGCCTGTGTTGAATCAGACAATAACTGTATTAGTGTTTTTCTCGGTCGTATTTTGTTAAGCCAGTAAGTGGAACCAGCGCAGAATATAGTTAACTCAATCAGCATAAAATCACTTTTGGATAAAGTTTGTCGGTTAAACCACTTTCAGCGTTTTCAACATCAAATGCTTACTTGATAGGGCGTGTGTTTGTGCTAGATATTTTGGCCTTGGTCATCGTTCAGCCCACCCAATGTGGAGTGCGGCGACTCGTCGCCGCATGGTTCGGAAATCGGCGACGAGTCGCCGCACTCCACAAATTCACCCATCGGGCTGAACGATGACCAAGGCCAATCTTTTTCCTTACCGTCACTACGATGCGCCTCCATCCCACCATACTTGGAATGAAATCAATCCAATATTACCAAAAACTCAGATTGAGGTGTTAGGTCCTCCACCAACCCCAGGTACTCCTGATGTCTTGGCCGAACTGGCACTTGAGGCTGGCTGCCAAAGTTTTTCTTGGCTTAAAGCCAAGAAAGATAAGGACAAAATCTTCTTTCAGAATGCCTGTATGACGATTCGCCAAGACGGTGCTTATATCGAAGCCGGTGAGAACGACAATGTGATCGAAAAAAAACCAGTTCGCTGTCAACAACCCTTGGAATATCGATGGCGCAAAGCGGAGTGGATGGATTACGAGCCTGCTTCGCCGCTATGCAGATAAAATATACGGATCAATTCAGCCAGTGAGCGGACTTGTGTCTTGCCCATGACGCTGGTGCGGTGTTTTTCGACCGTCCTCTCGCTCAACCCAAGCTCAATGGCAATGACTTTATTAGGCTGCCCCTGGATTATTCTTAGCATCACTTCATGCTCGCGCGGCGACAATTGTGTGAGTAGCTGCTGGAACTTTGTACGCTCCGCCTCGCGTAAGTGCAAATTTTTGCCCGCCTCCATCGCAAGCTGGACACGCTCCAATATCAATTGGTGGGCAGCGGTCTTCTCAATGAAATCGAAG
>QJPH01000091.1 GCA_003242955.1 Candidatus Methylumidiphilus alinenensis | reverse complement strand
TCAATCAACCATCCAGATACCCCCGGTTCAACAGAATCCGGCACACCGCCTACGGCAAATGCAATGGTTGGCAAGCCGTGGGCGGCGGCTTCAATTGCCACCATCCCAAAACCTTCAACATCTCCGGGTAAATCCAGACCTGGGAAAACATGCATCTGGCTGGAGAGATAAGCTTCGCTGAGGAACTTGTCATCCACCTCCCCTAGGAACATCACGTTCCCTTCTAGCCCTAGTTCGGTGACACGACTGCGAAGAGAGTTTGCGATCAAGCCCGATGGCCCGGAGACAGACTGGATTGGATCACCTCCAATCACGAGCAACAATACATCCGGGTGGCTACGGGTAATAGGCAATAAAGTGCGCTCGACAAATTCCAGCAGACCTTTACGGCGTGTTTGACGGCCGA
Organism: Candidatus Methylumidiphilus alinenensis; assembly: GCA_003242955.1. GTDB lineage: Bacteria > Pseudomonadota > Gammaproteobacteria > Methylococcales > Methylococcaceae > Methylumidiphilus > Methylumidiphilus alinenensis. The sequence continues at coordinate 2,046 of QJPH01000091.1, read as the reverse complement.
CACTGAGAAGTATGGGGCGGGCACCGGCACCGATTTCGTCTCGGAAGCTTCGGGCATCAATTTCGGACAAGTTTGGCAAATCGGTTCCGGGGTTCAATATTTCTATTTTTTCTGACGGAATGCCGGCATTGACAGCAAGCCGCCGGGTGTTTCGGCTGTTTACCAGCCAACCCTGCGAACACTTGATAATCGGCATGAAAATGCTTTGGTAAAACACGTTTTGGACTACGATATCGAGCCCATGCAAGTAGGTAAGAACCGGGATGCCACTTAATCGGCCAGCGAGAACTGCGGGCAAAGCCGCTATGCCGCTCCCAGCTATGATTAATTGGGGACGCTTGGTCAAGGATAAATAGAGGGTTATCAGGAAGCTGGCAATCAGGAATCGCCACACGGGCAAAGGGGGGCTAGTCCAGACATAGGCAGGATTTGCGCAAAATGCATCCGCACCCTTGGGGCCTACTAAAAATACTTCGTTTTCTTTCTGCAGTTCATCAAAAATATGAAAATTAAGCCTTTCCATGCCACCTCGCAAAGGTGGGAAGTTCCGGGTCAATAAGATGATTGAAGTCATATCAAATCAGTAGTTTGAAATTACCGGTCCTCACCGCTCTCCTCGATGCCCCGGTAATGCAGGGATGAAATTTGCTCGGACAGTAGGCCGATCAGGAAGGTGAACAAGGCCGACATGAGGAGTAGTAGGCTCATGTTGGTGAAGCGGGCCTGGGTGTAATAATTATAAGCATAAAGCCCGATGCCAGAACTAACTAAAAACACGCTGATCGGCAGAAACAAGCGCATGGGCGAGAAAAGTGCGCCTATTTTCAGGATAATCACAAAAAAGCGCGTACCATCACTCAAAAGGCTGATTTTGCTTTTGCCTTTTCTGGTTCCCGCGTGTATGGGTACATAGGCGACGGGAAAGCCGGCGCGAAAGAATGCCATCGTGCTGGTGGTGGGGTAGGAAAAGCCATTGGGTAACAGATAGAGGAATTTGCGGAAACGGCGAGCCCGAACCGCACGGAAGCCCGAGGTCAAGTCCTTGATGCGGTAGCCGGTCATCAGGCTGGCGAAACGGTTGTAAAAACCATTGGCCAGACGGCGCGCTAGTGAAGCATGGGAGGAGGGCATCCTGGCGCCGACGACCAAGTAATAGCCCTCATGGATTTTTTCCAACAAGCGGGGTATGTCGTCCGGGTCGTGTTGGCCGTCGGCATCCATGAACACGATGACATCGCCAGAAGCCCTGCGCGCACCGGTTTTGATGGACGCTCCGTTGCCCATGCCAAAAGGATGGCGGATGGTTCCGACCCGGTTGGCTTTGCAAACCGCAGGGGTGTCGTCGGTTGATCCATCGTCAATCACCAAAATTTCGGCTTGCTGATAGGCATGGCGCAGCCTAGGTAGCAGGGTGCGCAAATTTTCCGCTTCGTTTTTCGCGGGAAGGACGATGGATAGGGTGGATGGCTCGGATTGGGTCGGCAAAGCAAAATCCTGACGGGTTAATAGGTGTTTGTTTACTCTTTCCCAAGCTCCCGCTTGGGAATGGGGTTTTTGAAGCTCCAGCTTCCCGAAGGACGGCCAAGCAGGAGCTTGCAAGATAAGGGTTCCAAAGCTGGAGCTTGGGAACCAGCCAAGTTCCCGCTCTCGCCGTTATACATAAGGTGATTTCCAATAATGAATCCACCAAAACCGAAATGAATTGTCCACGAGAATCACAAACACCTTCTTCGCAAATCACCTTGCCAAGCTGGAGCTTGGCGTTCCTTCTGGGAGCGCCAAGCACCAGCTTGGCCTTTGGATGGGATGTTCTTTATTGGATATTACCTAAGTGTAGGATACCCGTCATTTCGGCAGGGATGCCGAAATCCAGCGTCCAAGGATGGTAACACAGGACCACGGCAGAAGTCCCTTTATTCACGAGCATTAAACTACAGGTTGGCATGTTAACTAAATCGAGCACATACATAACTAACTGGTTACCGTCCATGGCCTGGATTTCGGCATCCCTGCCGAAATGACGGCTTTTCTAGTTTGGCTGGACTT
>QJPH01000072.1 GCA_003242955.1 Candidatus Methylumidiphilus alinenensis | reverse complement strand
CTAGACAGAAAAACCGCGAGACTTTCTGTCCATAAAATTAATGGTTCGGCAAGTTTTTCTGGCTTGGCAGGCATACGTCAGATTGCCGCGTCGTTGGAATCCGCTTTGTGCAAAAATGCACACATTGAAATTCTTGAAAATCTTTTCGATAACTTGAAGCAAGAAGTTGACCTATTTATATCCTTGAAAAATGAAATTCTCGATATTATTGACTCCACCAAGACCGACTCGGTTTTATAAACCGAGACAGCATTGCCGTATTCACCCCCACAAAATTCCATAAGCAATGGTCAAACAGGCCAGCCCGACAAGCGTACCGCCGGCCAAAAATCCTGTATGGCGACCACCTAGTGCGATTGCATAGACGGCTTTAAGCAAGTTATTGCTTGCCGTCGCAGTGACGATGGCCTTGAGCAGTATGCCTTGCCCGGCGACGAACTTGCCTTGCACCAGAGAAAGGACGAAAGGATCAATATCGGCAAAGCCTGCGAAAAATGACATCCAAATCAAACCCCGGTCGGCGTAAAGTCCTATACTGTACTTAGTGACCGCAGTAATCACCATAAAGAGAAAGGCAAAAAACAATGCCGAGGTCAGCTCCAATGGGTTTTTTGGGCTGGTGGTCACAGTCAATGGATTTTTGGCAGAGGCATTCCCACGCTGTAGCCAAAAGGCCAGCCCCCCGCCCAGTACTGCTAGACCAGAGAAAACCGGTAGCAAGGCGATGGCTAGGGAAAACTTGAATATTCCTATCACGACTAACAAACGAGGGTACATCATCGCCGTCGCCAACACGATGGCGGCGGCTGGCGCATTGGAACCGGCAGGATAGTTGTTGGATTGCCTAGACAGCACTACGGTGGTTGCCGTGCTGGAATAAACCCCGCCAATGGCCCCGGTCAACAAGATACCTTGCCCCTTCAGCAAATAAGTCTGTACCAAATAGCCCAAATAGGAAATACCACTGATGACTACGACCGCCAGCCAAGTTTGATGGAAAGAAACCGGGATGAAATCGGCGATGGGCGTCTGCGGTGTCAACGGCAGGATGACACCGGACAGCACAAGGAACTTTCCTAGGCTGACGATTTCCTCGTTGCCCAACTTTTCGGTAAGCAGATTGATTTTTTCCTTGGCATTTAACACGAATAAGGTCGATATGGTAAATAGGATCAGGAACCAGCCGGGGAAACCCAAGGCGATTGGTCCAATCAGATAGCATAAAATGGCGATCAGAATGCCGATCATGCCAGGTTGTTGCAGGGCTGCCTTGGCTTGGTAGTAAATGCCCAGAAGCACCGTCAAAGCCAAAAGCCCACCGAGGTAATACCAGCCATTCGGCTGTAATTGAAACAATACGAAACCTAGGATGCCGATTAAGGTGCAGGTGCGGGTTGAACCGAAATAATAGGTTTTCTTAGCGACTAGGTAATACTCGCGCAAACCCAAGCCAAGCAGAAAACTCATCGCCAAGGTGAGCAAAAATGCGCTAAGTAACGCCGGAAGCAAGGGGGCTGCGGACGGAAGAATTGGTTCCATAATGTTCACTCTCGAAATTAGTGACTGATACCGGATGATATGATTACAGCGTTTTCTAAATCTATTTGTTACTTACATATATACGCCCGTGTCGGCGTAAGCGTTCACTCCCCCTGCCTTTTCCTGGGAACGTGGGCGTCTCGCCCGCTGAAATGGCGGCCAAGATGGTCGCGCTCCCAGGGGGGAGTGAACGGTTAAATGTCGGCAAAGGGTGCCGACCTACTGCGTAACAAGGGCCGTAGGGCGGCAACCCTTTGCCGCCAACGATAAACAAAGTAATCAATCGACATTAAAAACGCTGTAACCGATGTTACGCAACACTGTAAGCTGCTGCGCATGAAAACCGAACCCCAATCCATCCCTGTTTATTTTCCCCGTTCCGAACAGTTACGCGGACTAGTTTGCATGATCGTAGCCAGCTTGATGTTTTCGCTGATGAATGTCTGCGTCTACGCCATCGGCCTTTGCGAGCCGCAACTGCCCTCCGCCGTGGTCAGCTTTGTGCGTATCCTCATCAACCTGCTAATTTTGCTGGTGCCGGCTTTGTTGGCAGGCGATTTACTAAAGCTGTTCGGGGATTTTCGTCTGTCGCTGTGGTTGCGTGGCTTGTTCGGAAGCTTGGCGTTGATGTTATCGTTCGCCTCCATTCAAATGATAGGACCCGGCGAAAGTGCATTCCTTGCAGCCAGCAGCGGTTTTTTTGTCGCATTGCTCGGCCCTTGGGTGTTGCAACAGAAAAACTCAGCACTAGTCTGGCTTGCCATTTTGGGGGCGATGGCCGGACTTGCCTTATTGTTCGAGCCGCGCTTTGATGGCGGCGATTTTCTGGGGCGCGCCATGGCCTTGGGAACAGGCTTTCTAGCCGCCCTCGCCTATCTGATGGTAGCAAAGGCGGGGCGCAGCAACACTGCAAAATCAGTCATATTTTATTTTTGCCTA
>QJPH01000423.1 GCA_003242955.1 Candidatus Methylumidiphilus alinenensis | reverse complement strand
CCACTTGTGTATAACGGCGAGAGCAGGAGCTTGGGAACAAGCAACCCCCCCTTTGCAAAAGGGGGCAGGGGGATTTAAAAAGACGCAATCATAGGGTGACCAACAATCTCTCAAGTTCGGCGACGATCCTTTCCCCCGTGTGCCCATCCCATTTTTCGGGGATGGCCCCCTTCTTCCATTCACCGGCAAACAGGCGATCTAGTGCGGGTTGCAGATGAGCCGGGTCGGTCCCGATCAATTCATTGGTGCCGATGCTCACCGTCTCCGGGCGCTCGGTGGTGTCCCGCAAGGTCAGGCAGGGTACGCCCATCACCGTGGTTTCCTCGGTAATCCCCCCGGAGTCGGTAATGACAGCCTTGGCATTCTTGACTAAATAATTGAATTCCAGATAAGGCTGAGGCTCGACCAAACGCAAGCTTTCCGGCAGGCCGTTTAAGTCTTGCAGTGTTTTGGCGGTACGCGGGTGCACCGGGAACACCACCGGCAGGCCCCGTGTCCCTGAACCAATGGCGGCAAGCAATTGCACAAACGTCTCTGTGCCATCCACATTGGCCGGGCGGTGCAGTGTCGTCACAAAATATTCCCCTGCTTGCAAACCCAATTCATCCCAAAATGTGGGCGGCTTTAGGCGATCCATGTTCGCTAGCAGCGTGTCGATCATCGTATTGCCAACGAAGAAGATACGATCTTCCCCGACCCCAGCATGGCGCAAGTTCTGGTTGGCCGCCTCGCTGGTGGTGAAGAACCAGTTGGTGATCGAGTCCGTCACCATGCGGTTGATTTCTTCCGGCATAGCCCAATCGCCGGAGCGGATACCTGCTTCCACATGGGCCACCGGCACACAGAGCTTCTGGGCAGCGATGGCGCAGGCCATGGTGGAGGTTACATCGCCCACGACCAGGCATAGATCGCTGCGAGCCTCCAGCAACAAACGCTCGTAGCCGGTCATGATGGCCGCTGCCTGCCCAGCTTGGGTGCCAGAACCTACTTCTAGGTTCACATGCGGTTCGGGAATGCCCAGTTGCGCGAAGAAATCGCCCGACATCCGGGCATCGTAATGCTGCCCGGTATGCACTAGTCGGTAGTGCAACGGCCCACCTGCCGCCTGACGGGCTTCCAACGCACGGATGATGGGCGCGATCTTCATGAAATTAGGGCGTGCCCCGGCAATGATATCGATGGTGTTTGTCATAAAAATTTCTTATCCATAAAGCATTCTATCCCTGTATGATAACACGCTATGGCAACTGGTGGCTGGGTAGCTCACCACCTATCAGTATTAGCTCGTTCCCAAGCTCCAGCTTCACTGCCATTAAGTTAAGCCCCGTAGGAGAGGGTCTTTAGGCCGCGATGGGTGTCTGGTCGAAGGCTAAAGCCCACTCCTACATCGCGATGTGCCGCTAACTTAATGATAGTGAAGCTCCAGCTTGGGAACGCGGTCTTTGAAGCTCCTGCTTCCCGAGGAACGGTCAATGAACAAGCAGGAGCTTGATTGGCAAGGGTTCCCAAGCTGGAGCTTGGGAACCAGCCAAAATATAAGCTCGTCATTTCGGCAGGGATGCCGAAATCCAGCGTCCATGGATGGCAAACAATTTGATTATGATGGGCTTATATTCCGTTGGCTTGTTCCCGTCCTTGGCCTGAATTTCGGCATCCCTACCGAAATGACGGGGCTTTGAGCCAAACTGAGAATTGCCGATGAAAAGAATAAAGCAGAGAATTGCAGCCATTTCGACTATAATCTTGAATTCAATTAAAGCATGAACCGATTTTTCTCGAAGCGTATGAAACCTTTTCTCTATGGACTTAGATTCTTGGCGTTTCTTCTTGGTTGCACATTTTTGCTGTCGTGCCAGTGGCTAGGCTTGGCAAAAGACCAGACCAAGAACCCTGCCGGTATCCAAACCAAGGCCGTGGCAGCAGAAGTGTACCGCCTTAACCCTGGCGACAAGCTGGAAATCACGGTTTGGCACGAAGACAATTTGAAATCGGAGGTGGTGGTCCTGCCAGATGGAACCATCTCTTTTCCCTTGGTCGGGCATGTTCCTGCCGCTGGCAAAACGAACGAAGAGTTGGTTGCTTTGCTAAAGGAACGTTTGGGTAAGTTCGTCCCCGGCCCGGAAATTAACATCCGTTTGCTTTCCGCTGACGGCAACACCATTTATGTGGTCGGCGAAGTCGGCCATCCGGGCGCAATCAATATGACTAGGCCCACGGATGTAATGCAAGCCTTGGGCATGGCCGGCGGTTTGACACAGTTTGCCAAAAGAAACAGCATTCAGATATTGCGGCGCGATGCCGGGGGCCATGCCAAAAGCATACCCTTCGAGTATGGCGATGTGGAGGGCGGAGACAACATAGAATCGAATATTCTGTTGCAAAGTGGCGACACTATTATTGTGCCTTGAATCGATCAGGTGGGTCAATGCTGCTGAATTAGACCGTCATACCGGCAGGGATTGCCGGTATCCAGAACACAGGGAGGTGAATGTAGT
>QJPH01000074.1 GCA_003242955.1 Candidatus Methylumidiphilus alinenensis | reverse complement strand
TTACAAAATCGACAACATGACTCACTATCAATTTGTACATGCCGGTTCTTGAAATAGTTCTTCATTTCTTTGAAAGCAATGGAGTAAATTCATTCGTATATACGTCCGATGGCTTTATCTGACCGGGCTTCAGTAAACCATCCTCTACAAATCTGTCAATCCACCACTGAAAATCTTTGTCACGGATCAAGGGGAAATCCGGCGTCCAACTGGTAGCCTCGTAGTACTTGGCTAAACGCGGGTTACCTCCTTTAAGAGCAGATATTTCAGCATAAGCCTTTCTGACATGCTCAGGATTTTTTTGAAACTCTGCATAAAGTATTCGCCGCGATATATCGAATGCCCGGATGTACTTTCTGACCGCATCAGGATGTTTTGCAATAAAATCATTTCTGAAACCGAGGCCATGTCGCACACTTTCTCCCTTGACATCGTAGTTTCTTGTACCCGGAATTTCACGTACCCCGCCTTTTTCAACAGTCATCTCAAAATAAGGGCCTCCACTGGTTGTCCATGCTGCCGCATCAACCTGCTTACTGCGGAGCATTTGTTCCTGATTTACTGCTGGCACTACAACCAACTCTACCTCGGAAATTGAAACCCCATTGTTTTTCAGGTACTGCCGAATAACATAATCAGCTTCTGCTCCAAGCACATTGACGGCTATCCTTTTACCAACGAGATCCTTGATAGTTCTAATGTTGCTTCCCTCAAGAACCAAAAGACCACTGTTGCCGCTTCTGTTGTCTTTTGTCGAAACGATAGTTCCGAGAAGCGCTTTGATCTTACCGCCACGTGCAATAATATTAATCCATGTCGGCCATGCAGAACTGGCGGTATCGACGTTATCAGCCAAAAGCGCCTGAAGGGCAACAGTACCACCACTGCTCTGGACAGAACGAATTGATTCGAGCGTCACTCCTTCTTCTGCAAGAATATCCCTGCCAGTCAGTTTTTTTACAAGTTCCCACTGGGTTGGCTCAGTAGATTCAAGCACTCGAATTGTAACATTTTCTGTCTTTGGCTTGACTGGATTAAAAAAAAACCATAAAACTCCAGTTGCAACTATGGTGATGATCGTAAGAGCAACTGTTTTAAGTTTATTATTCATTGTTTAAGACTCTTATTTATCAGGCAGATAATAAGTATTGACGGTTTTTTCAGTTTTATAGACAAAAAAACCAATGCGTTTTGTCAAGCACAAATATCAACTGATACGAAATAATCATTCAACAACGGCATGAGCAGCATTGTAGTTTGGCTTTTTAATGTGTCGTTTCTCGAGAGCGCCACCCTTCTGACGCTTATTCTGCTTGAGAATCTCAATGAAAGCCTCGACACGGGTGAGACCTCCACCAGACTCGTTGGCCTGCTTGGCGATAAAGTCAGTCTCCATAATCAATGTGGGAATGCCCGTCTTTTTCTTTACCACATCGGTGATCACGTGCGCGGCTGATGAAGCAAAGTTACAGCCCCATTTATATCCATAAATGAACCCTTCCGCCCGAGACTCTTTGATGCGATCCACGATCCAATCCGCATGTTCTTCCAGAGGAACCGTCAGGGATTTCAGGGGTGAACCCTCCACCAGAGCTCTGAAGGGATCGCCTTCTTCATTCAGGCTGCCGTGGGATGGCACCAGAAACCATTCCACCCCTACCGGCACTGCACCGGAAGTATGGCCAATCAGAGGCCTGAAGTGGGTACAGGCTCCACCAACAAAGATTCTGACAGGATTTTTATGATTCACAGTACCATGAACTTTGTGAGATTGCCTATCCTTTGCCTCGACAGCGATACCCTCCAATACCTCCTGAAACGCCTCAGGTTCTCCGGCCCAGTTGTGACCTGCATGAATGATTGTTTCGAACTCATGGGCTGTGAATGGCGGATGATCGCTTTCTGCCTGGACCTCATATATCCGCCAGACCGCTTTTCTAACCTTGTTACCGATGATTATTTCACGTCTCAACCGTTCATCATCGACTGTTGCACCATTCAGCTTGGCGATTTCTCCAGCCGCCCTGCGCAACGTCTTCACCCGGTAGTCAATGGCCCATTCTGCGTCACCTGAACCGATAGGGTTATCCAGATAAAAGATCGGTATATCCACCTTGCCTGCGCGGTGAACTGCAAGGGCATTATTGGGCGTGTCGTAACAGTGAACACCGGTTGGCACAACCTGAGCACCGAACGGGATCCGATTGTCCTTCCAAGCCCATGCAGAACCTGCGCCACAAGCTTCAAAATTATCAGGAACAACTGACAGCGACTGGTGTCTGAGTGCCGCTCCTGCACCACCTCTGATCGGTATGCTGCCAAGAGCGTAAAACATATCCGGGATTGTCTCTTTACGGTTCACGATCAGGACACCGTTATCACTGGCCGCGATCAGGCGATCATAAAAGCTGTAATAGAGATAAATGAATTTAACAACACTGGGTGACTCCAGATCATACCCCTGAAAACCGATGAAAATATTGGGATACTTTTCCGGGGCATCTTTCACAAAGATCCAGTCCCAGATA
>QJPH01000075.1 GCA_003242955.1 Candidatus Methylumidiphilus alinenensis | reverse complement strand
CTCGTTCCCGTCCCTAGGGTTGCCGTAGTAGCGGCTGCTGCTGCGGCACCGGCAGTCGCAGCGGCTGAAGATGCGCCTATCGCACCGCCTATACCTGCTCCTGTTATTGCTCCTACGCTTGTAGCGATAGCTTCATCATTTTCTATACTCATAAATGCTTCCCCTTACTTGATTTCAAAAGCCCAACGCCCGAGCTAAGGGGCGCGGGCGGACAAAACTAGGGGAAACAGGCCAAAGCGTAACCCCGCGTCCCCTTGAGCGCCGGGTTGGGCCGAGGCAGGGACGACACTTCACCGACGACCCAGCCAAAAAACCTAAACAGGGCGCACTTGCCTGAATCCATGGCAAAACCAAAACACGGCCCTTCGACAAGTTCAGGACAGGTTTCGACAGGCTCAGGGCGAACGGTTAAGCCTTGGGTATGTATGTCCCGCCTTAAGTTGGCAGCCCTATTTTCGATTTCAAGTTACCTACCCCCTTGGATGATTGAGCCTATAGCCCGTTTCCAAACCGGCTGGTGAATTTTAAAGACAGCAAAGTTGGCGGTGACTGTTTTGGCTGTATCTAACATGAGAGTACATGAATTTCCATAACCGCTACAATCTCCGCTCCAACCCGAGAACTGATAACCATCAACAGGAATGGCAGTGAGTGTTACTGTTGACCCACTGGCGATTGTGGACGCGCATGACGAGCCGCATGCAATCCCTCCCACATTGCTGACGACGGTTCCGCCTGTTTTGTTGGTATTGTTGACAGTCAGGAAAGGCACACTGCCAGTAAGGAGCAATGAAAAATTTGGGGTCTTCGGGTCATTCGAGGCAATTCCAAGCTTTGCTTTTTTGATGCCGCCTGATGTTGACTGAAATTTTAAATCGAATGTGCAACTTGCAAAAGTGGCTATCGGCTTCCCTGCACAAGTATTGTTTTGAACAGTAAAATCGGAGGCATTTTCTCCGGCGACAGAGAAATCATTCATGACAAGCCCCAAACTGCCCGGATTGGAAATGGTGAATGTGCGAGTAACTGGCCCTCCGGCCTCAGAGATCGCAGGGTTCTCACGAAGTGCATAGAACTTGGAATTGCCATCGGCCATCCAAAAATATCCTTTATCTGAAGCAATACCGCTAGGCGAGATTGGCAAGTCGTAGGAACTGACTATGCCCCCAGTGGCCGCGTCTATCTTGTCGAGTTTTTTATTAAAATTATCGACAATCCATAGATACGGCGCGTTAAATGCCAGCAAAGCCCCAGGCACGTCATAACTAGAAAGGATAACCCCAGAGGCATTCAGCTTGTAAAGTTTGCTGTTACTCGTAACCCATACAAACTTGCCATCAAAGAGAATATCGTCCGACAACGGGAATATTTTTGTGTCATAGGACGCAACCGTTTCGCCTGATCTGGAAAATTTGGATAATTTTCCAAAGGTATTCGTGGACCACAGATAGAATCCGTCAAACATAAGCCCGCTAAAACCATTAAAGGGAACGTTTTGCAGCTTGTAAGACTGGATTACATTGCCGCCACCGTCCAGCTTGTAAAGGCTCCAGCCACCTGTCCCGGAAACGCTGCCAATGAGCCATAAATTGTCATTTTCAAACGCAATGCCCGCTAGCGATGCGTCCGGTATCGAATAAATGGCAACAATGCCGCCGGTGGTGTCAATTTTATAAACATTTCCCCCATTTATACCCCAGATAAATTGTCCATGAAATTTGAGTTTTTTAAGGTTTTTGGGGAAGGACTGTGGCAAGTCTGTGGTGGCGATAGTCTCAAGGGTCTCAAAAGATGTCGGGGATGCAGATACACGGGAAACCCTGGACGCTTCCCAAGATCCGAATGCAAAGCCAAAACACTGCGTGCTGGCCAGGGAAACCTGCCCCTGCCATGTGTCGGTGGTAGAATTATAGACACCGCTATAATGGCTTTGCCATCCAACCGAGAACTGTCCACCGGTGCTATAGCCGCTAAAGCTTTCAGTCTGCGTTACCGTGCAACCAATTCCAGTATATGATGTGCTAACAGACAAAGCCACGCCATCCTGAACCGAGATTTCAATTCCATAATTCTGGCTCGTTTTTCCTATCCATATTCCCTCGTAAGGGAGAGCAGAGGCGTGTGCTATCGCCAGACAGGCAAACGCAATTTCAACGCCAACGAGCAAAATCCGTGTTTTCATTAGATTACGCTTCATAAGTAGCCACCTCTCATTGTTAAGCCATCGGTTCGCTCGTTTTTTTCAATTTATTGATTATTAGATATATAATTTTTTTTTATAGCAAAACAGCCACAGCCCAATATCGCCATAGACCCTGCCGCCCGAAGCGCTCTTGCTCTTTCTTCGACGTGCCCAACGCCCGAGCTAAGGGGCGCGGGCGGACAAAACTAGGGGAAACAGGCCAAAGCGTAACCCCGCGTCCCCTTGAGCGCCGGGTTGGGCGGCAGACTAGAAAAGAGTGGCTTTTGCTCTTTGCTTTTCGCTCTTGGCTTTTAAACATCCGGCGCAATACGCGGCAAGCCGCTATTGCGCCCT
>QJPH01000076.1 GCA_003242955.1 Candidatus Methylumidiphilus alinenensis | reverse complement strand
CGCGTCGTCGTATTCATAGCGCACTTGACCCCGGTCAGGGTCGTTCATGAAGGTCTGGCGACCCAAGCCGTCGTATTCGATGGTTTTTTGATTGTTTTGGGAATCGGTGTAGCCCGTCAGATTGTCCAGCAGATCATAGCGATAACGGGTGATCCAAGTCGCCGGGGCATTGATGGGGTTGCCGTCGTCGCCGATTTTGACGATTTCATGCACCTCCCGAAGCCGCCCCGCGCCTTTGTTGTTTTCCAGCCCGTCTTCGATGTAGCGCATTCCGGCCCCAAAGTGCGGCGAGTTGGGATTGGTCTGTTCTTCATCATGTACCCGCTTGACCAAGGGTTGATATTCGATCTGTGAGAATTCTCCCGTGGGCTGAACGGCCTTCAGTTCTCGGCCTAATGGATCATAGAAATGCTCAACATAAGCACTGGCGAATGTAGGTGCTTGATAATCCAAACTGGCATTGGTTTCAAAATACGGCAAGTATTGCCGCCAAGGTGTCTTTTGGGCATTGAATTGAACCGTATCAGACACGACGATTTGACCGGGGAATTCGCCTTCGGCGCGGGTCATTACCTTGCGCCCAAGTCCATCGAAAAATTGGCGTGAGTCCACCGTGCCGCCGCCGTCGGTTTCCCGCTGGTGCAAATCCACCCAATTGATGAGTTTCCCGTCGGCCAGCTTACGGGCCAAGGCGTAGCCATATTCCACCGTAGTCCCGCTGTCGCCGGGTTTTCGGATGGAGGTCAGCCGCCCGAAGGCATCGTAAGCATACACATTGGTAAAGCCGTTAAACTCGGTATAGTTGTTGACGACTCCAAGGCCCGGATCGAAATCGGCCTTGGCGGTCAATACCGTCTTGCCGGTATAAATGCGCTCTTGAGTCGGGAAGGTATGAAAATCTTGGTCATAGTCGATCTCGCGATAATGTCCCCCGGCCTTGGCTGCGGCATCGTACAGTGGGTCATACAGGGCGATGACATTGCCGTAGGCATCATAATCGCTGCGCTTGCTAGTAATATAAGTCGTGTCGTGAACCCAATCCTCCGTTTTGGTTTCGTTGCCTTTGCTAATCACGCCCAAGCTGGTGTTGCCGTCGTAGTAATGGCGCTGCCTTGCGGCGAGTTTGCCATTCTCGTCGGTGATGCTGTGCTCAATGGGCTGGTCGAGTATCCAAGCGGCAAGCCCAGATGGATATCCGGCGGAATAACAGGTGACAGTCGTGCGTTCATCGTCCCAGCCGCTATCGAGGCGACCCAACTCACGAACTACGGTGGTATTGCCGTAGTCGTCATATTCAAATTCCCAACGCAATTGCACCGGGTCGCCGTGGCCTTGTTCAGCAACTGTCCGTAGTTTGCTGTCCTGTTTGGCGAAAATCACGGATCGGCTATCGCCCCCGCTGCCATCCAGTAATTTCTTCGTCGTCCATGAGTAGGTTTCGGAATGGAATTCTTGGCTTGCGCCGTTGCGTTCGGCCATCGCCAATGCCTTGCCCTTGAGCGCCTCGACGGTCACCCCGGTATCGAAGTGGTAACGGGTGATGAGGTCTGGTGCCGAGGCATCGCCTTCTTCCAGTCTTTCAGCGCTAGCGAACCCGCGAAACTCTTTTTCCTTGCCGTCATAGTATCCATCGTGATAGCTGAAGCGAGTAATATAGGCACGGCTCCCGTCATGCACATCCAAGCGTTGCAGCACGGGGGTGGCGAAAGGCACCACCGTCTTCCACGGGTTTCCTTGCGCCGCATCACGCAGCATTTCCTGCACATGGGCGCCATACAGCAGGCTGGTCGTCTTGCCGATGCCGTTGCTAATGCTACCCAGTAGATTCGGCCCGCTATTGCCTTCGTCGGCTTCGTCGATCAAGCCGTCTTTATCATTGTCAATTTTGTCCGTCAGTTGGCCTTGTTTGTCCCGGAACAGCCGCAGCATCCAGAAGCCTTGGGCCATGGCATCTGGCGTAAGCTGAGCGCGGACATAGAAGACTAGGTCTTGTAATCCATCCCCATCCATATCCATCAGGCGGTAGGTGGCTGAACTGGGATCGAACTGCGCACTAAACGATAAGGTGGACTGTTTGCCAAACTGGGTTCCACCCTCGTTCAACCAATAGCGAACCTGCGAGCCGGTGACTTGCAGCAAATCTGCCAAACCGTCTTCGTTGAGGTCCGCCAGTTCCAGTTTTTCCATTTCGCCGGGAGCGCCACCAAAATCGGGTCCATCAGTCAACGGAACTGAGTAGCCGGACACGCTGTCATCAAATTGCCCGTTGCCTATCGCGGGCCAATAGCGCGGCCCACCGTTGGTGGCATCTTTCAGCCAGACCAAATCAAGCAGACGGTCCCCGTTCATGTCGGCCAATACCAAAGCCCCACGCATTTCGGAGAAGCTCGTAGGCACTCCTTTAACGATGTCCGTAGTCGTCTGTGGAACGAAATCCAGATGCCCGTCACCGCGATTGAGATAAGCGGAGAACGCCACACCAAGCCCGGATGCGCCAACAGTCGTAAAGCTGCGTAGCGTATCCATCTGCTTGTCAAAATTTAGATCGACGGAA
>QJPH01000443.1 GCA_003242955.1 Candidatus Methylumidiphilus alinenensis | reverse complement strand
AGCCGCCGCCCATGCGCTGGGCGAACTGGGCGACCCGCGCTTTCACAGGGTAGAGGGTCCGCAGGTTGTTTATCTACTGCCGCCGATGGTGGCGGTCAAAGGCGGGGTTTACACCCTAGGCAGTGATGAAGGCTTATACGAGGATGAAGCCCCCGCCCACACGGTGCAAATCAACGCCTTCAGCATCGGTCAATTCCCGGTCACCAATGCCGAGTGGCGGTGCTTCCAAGAGGGGGGCGGCTACGACGATGAATGCTGGTGGGAAACCGCCGAGGCGAAACGCTGGCAACGCGGCGAGAACACGGGGGAGGGTGCGAAACAGCAGGGACGTGATATCCGCCAGTTGCTACGCCATGATCCGGGGAAAATTCAAGAGTTACTGAATAAGAAGGAAATCACTTCCAAAGATGCCGAGGATTTAAAGTTCTATCGGGATGCTTCGGATGCCGAGTTTGATGCACAATTGGAAAAATGGCATCCGCCGGGGCGGCAAACCCAACCCCGCTTTTGGAACGACCCCGCGTTCAATGCCCCGGCCCAGCCGGTGGTCGGTGTCTGTTGGCATGAGGCGCGGGCTTATTGCGCATGGCTGACGGCGCAAACCGGGCTGGTTTACAGGCTTCCGACCGAGGCCGAATGGGAGGCTGCGGCGCGTGGCCTGCCGCGCCAACATTGGTGGCGTGGACCCGACAAGCCTAGAATCTACCCATGGGGCGAACGATTCGACCCGGCCTGCTGCAACAGCTTTGAGAGCCATCTGCGCGGCACAAGCCCGATTGGGGTTTTCCCCGCCGGCGACAGCCCGGAGGGCATCGCCGATCTTAGCGGCAACGTGTGGGAATGGACTGGCAGTTTAATGGCCAACTACCCGTACCATAGCGGGGATGGCCGCGAAGATGCCGAAACTGGCGCGGCCCGTGTGGTTCGCGGCGGGTCCTGGGACCTCTACGCGAGGTACTGCCGTTCTGCGTACCGTTTCAACGGCCGGCCCGACTACAGGTACAGCGGCACTGGCTTTCGTTGCGCCCGAGTTCAGTCGTGAGCCAGGCAGGCAGGCAAGAGCGGAGCGGGCAACCCTGCCGCCGCCCGGCCGCGGAGCGGACAGGGCCGGGCGGCGCAGGGTTGCCACGCGGAGCGAATTTGCCGGACGGGATGCCATGAAAATACGGCATCCGTAGGGTACGCTGTGCGTACCTCCCAAAATCAGCATGATACGCTGTGCGTACCTCCCAAAATCAGCATGATACGCTGTGCGTACCTCCCAGAATCAGCATGGTACGTCTGCGTACCACCCAGAATCAGTTTGGTACGTCTGCGTACCACCCAGAATCAGCATGGTACGCATAGCGTACCCTACGGTTTGGCTTTCATTGCCGGGGGTGCTAACAAATTTGCATGTTTGTTAGGTTATCTCGTCCACAAGGTTTTGCGGCCGGCAGGAATGGCGAACCTTGCACAAAACGTCCGGGACGGGATTGCAAATCCCGCCCCGCTTTGGGGTGCGATTAAAAGTGTTGCGGGAGTGCAAGGCTTGCCTTGCGATGGCGCGAGCAAGCAAGGCAAGCCTTGCACTCCAAGCGTATCCCCACTTCGAGAATTTCCCCGGTTCCGACTTTGTCCCATACCTGCCTACGCCACGATTGCGCACGGCGTTCCGTCAAGGGCTGATTTTCACGCAAAGGCGCAAAGAAAATCGCTCTTCTTTGCGCCTTTGCGAGCTTTGCGTGAGACTTCTTTTTCCCGTAAAGATGGTAAAACCTCTTGTTACACGGAATGTTTCTGCTTAAACTGACTCGTGTATAACGGCGAGAGTGTTGTGTCGGGTTGGGTGCGCTTTAAGCAAATTTGATGCCTGCTTTGGCCTTGAGCGCACCGTAACCCGGCAAGCCCCCCCTTTGTCGGGTTACGGCGCACAAAGGCTTTGAAGCTTTGGGAAAGGATTCCACTGTGTGCGCCCAACCCGACCTACAAATGATACAAAGTAACTCGTTGGCATTAAAAACGCTGGCCTTGGTCATCGTTTAGCCCACCCAATGTGGAGTGCGGCGACTTGTCGCCGCTTTCGGAACCATGCGGGGACGAGTCGCCGCACTCCACAAGCTCACCCATCGGGCTGAACGGCGACCAAGGCCAAAACGCTGTAATGTGACAAGTCAGCCCCCAATCAACTCCAGCCATTCCTTTTCGTTGAGGATGTTCAAGCCAAGTTCACGGGCTTTTTTTTCTTTGGAACCCGCATCTGCCCCGACTACAACGTAATCGGTCTTCTTTGACACTGAACCAGCGACATTGGCCCCCAATGACTCCGCGTGGGCCTTGGCTTCGTTCCGGCTGAGGGTTTCTAGGGTTCCGGTGAATACTACGGTCTTGCCGGCTATGGGCGAAGTCGATACGGGGGGGGTAAAATCAATGATGGTCAATAGCGGGGACTGCCCATTTTGGGGGAGGGTAAGCTTGTCTAAAACTTCACGGTTTTGTGGCTCGTGGAAAAAATTGGCTGGTCCCCAAGCTCAATAATGTTGAGAGGGGTTCTCTCCCGTCGTTCCGGTATGGACCGCCGGAACCTAAGGCTCCATGGA
>QJPH01000361.1 GCA_003242955.1 Candidatus Methylumidiphilus alinenensis | reverse complement strand
ATTCACCCTGGCGTTTGACCCCATCACCGAGCGGTTCAACGACGAGGCGGTGCAGGATTTCCTCGCCGACAAGGAGGTCGAATCGATCAGCGATCATTTTTTCGTCAGAGGTGCCATGCCCTATCTGACGCTGGTGGTGTGCTACCGGCCGCAAGGGCCAACGCCCAGTGTGCCGGTGCCAGAACCGAAGGGTGGGCGGCAGCGCGACGAATCCTGGCGGGACGCCTTGGGGTGAGTTTGCACAAGCGGATCAAAACTCTCACTGGGCTTCGGGCATCCTTGGCCGTAGCGTCTGAAAAAATGCCCGCGGCAACAAAGGCTAGAAAATTAGACTTATTTATAAGTATACTTGTAGATGTATGCATAGTGCGACAACGCTAATCATAGAACAATAGAAGCTTAGAATCATCCTCATCCACAGACACTTCGTTTACTGAAAGCCAGATCGTTGGTAAGGAACCCTACATTGATGGGTACGTTTAAACAAACGTCACAAAAGTCCCATAGGATTTTTTAAGGGCGTGATGCCGGTTGGTTTTATCGGTTTATGACTGATGGGGTGAACCCGTAAGCGCGACAAAGCCAGACAATCGGCCTTGTCTAGCACTGCTTGCCGCCCCAAGCAGTTTTCCAAGCTGCGGCCAAGGATTTTTGTCATCGTTGACGAATTCCCGTGTATTTTCCGTAACATATTGGTATGTATAGATATATTTATCACTGTGCTTGACCGTGCAGAATCCTATGGGACTTTTGTGACGTTTGTTTAAACCTACCCAATGTTGCTATGTCGTTTTCAAGCTATTGTACAGCGTGGCGCGGCAAACATTGAGAAGCTTGGCGACCGCCGCCGGATTTTCGCCCTTGGCGATCAAGGCACGGGCATGTTCCCGCTGATCGTCAGAGAGCGACCGCTTGCGCCCCAGTTTTTGGCCGCGTTCAATCCCGCTTGTGTGCGTTCGACGATCAAGGAACGCTCAAACTCCGCCAGTGCGCCGAGGATATGCCCCATAAGCCGCCCCGCCGCGTTTTCGGTGTCTATGGCTTCCGTCAGTGACAGGAAGGCAACCCCGCGCTTTTGCAAATCTGACAGCACGGCGACCAGATGCGACAGCGACCGACCAAGGCGGTCTAGCTTCCACACGACCAGCACATCCCCCGCACGGAGCGAGGCAAGGCAGCGCGTTAGCTCTGGTCGCTTGCTGGACGCGCCGCTTGCGGTATCGGTGAAGACATGCTCACAGCCCGCCTTTTTCAAGGCGGCAATCTGTAAATCCGCTTTCTGATCGTCGGTTGAAACTCGCGCATAGCCGTATTTCATGCACTCATTTTTAGACAAAATTGTTAGACGCGCAAGCCTTTGTTTTTAAGGACTTTGTTTTTTGTCTAAAAAACCTTCGTTTTTTAGACAGGTTCATTACCAACTAGCAGGTTTTTTTGTTGGTCTTCGCCCTGCAATAATAACATCGGGCATTTGGCTATTCGATAATTCTAAATCTGTGATGTGAGTTCGTACCCAATGCGCGAGTTCAGACAAGGCAACATTCGGTTTACGGACATGATCGCGGGTAGGAACAACAACACCTATTTCAACGGGCGTAAAATCCCTAATCATTTTAAGGGCGGGTGCAATATCTGTATCGTTGGTCACTATCACGACTTGATCGACGATACCATTTGCGGCATCGTGATACGCATGAAGCGCAAGATTAACGTCAGTTTGTTTTTCTTCAATCTTCCAGACTAAGACCTCTTGGCAGTCACGCGCCCATTTGTTCGGCTCGTTGGTATCAACAATTTTGACTTTTGATTGTGTCAACGAGTAGTAGCCTTTGATAATCTCAATCTCGTTAGGATAGAGTCTTTCAAGTGCTGTATGGTATCGGCTTTGACTGGATACCGAGTCGAGCGATTTAGACGCTTTTTCTAAAATGGGGGCGGTAAAAAATTTGATGCCGATCAGTTCAGATTTATGAATGGCGGATGATGGGATAATGTGATCTTTGAAAAGTATGCTCAAATCCAACCATTTATGCTTAGTTCCCTTAAGGCAACCATAGTATAGATTATAGCCATCTACATAGACTTTGGTTCGTAGCAATTTCTTGTTCCCAATAAACGAAAAAACCAGCAAGAAGCTGGCTTTTTCCCCCAAAGCTAAGGTGGTCTAGCCACACCGAACCAAGGGTTAGTTGTTGCTAGGATAATACGCCCAATGGGCTTAAGAGTCAACCACAGTTAAGGCGAACCGCCAAGCGGCGGACGTGTGCTACTCGCCCCGCTACGCGGGACTCACCGAGCCAGAAAAGCTGTCTCGTCCATCCGGTAACGCCCCCTTTCGCAAGAAAAGACTAGGAGCCTGTCCGACTTAGAGTTGTACGACAGTTTCCTTCCTCAAAAAAGCTCAAAAAACGATTGCTTTGCCTTGATTTGCCCCTTTACAGAGCGTTTTTCGACATTAAAGCGGCTTTTCCTTCCCTTTGGGCAAAGTTATCCCGCCAGTACATGAATCCGCTTCAAATTGTAGGCAATGCAGACCAGCGTCCATTCCCCCGTTACGGCTTTCAATCCACGCAACAGGA
>QJPH01000587.1 GCA_003242955.1 Candidatus Methylumidiphilus alinenensis | reverse complement strand
CTGCTGCTGGAAACCTTTGTCGAAAAAGACCGTTTCACGGGCACCTGTTACCGGGCGGCCAACTGGCTCCATGTAGGACAGACCCAGGGGCGGGGCAAGCTCGGCCCATCCGGCAAGCAGAGCGTCCCCATCAAGGACGTATGGCTGTATCCCTTGGGAAAAGGCTTCAAAAATAGGCTGATCCGGTAATTTTCGAAGACGGGTTGGTCGAATATTTACACGCCGTGACAGGCAAGTGCTTGGCTTGGATGTCTTTACCCAAGCCGACCTTGAAGCCATCAAAGCCGCCGAGCCTCCGCCAGAAGCTGCCCACTTCGATTCTGAATCGACAGGATGAATGATGCCGCTTCCCCAACCCGTGCCCAGCCTGGTCATCCGCTATGCCTATCTATGGCAGGCCGAACATCTGCGGGGCCAAGAGGAAGGCGTTAAAGACCGGCTCTGTTCCGTGATATTGGTAACAACGGAAGACGACGGCGAGCGCATCGTGGCCGTGCTGCCTATCACCCACTCGCCGCCCTCAAACCCGGATCTAGCCGTCGAAATCCCCCATGAAACGAAACGCCGTTTGGCGTTGGACGACAACCGTTCTTGGGTCGTGCTGACCGAAGCCAACCGTTTTGCTTGGCCGGCGCCGGATTGCGTCCCTCGCAGCCAGGCATGTTGGAAAGCGTGGCCTATGGCCTGTTGCCACGCACACTTTTCAAAGAAATCGCAGCTAAACTAGCCGGTGCCACAGCGGGCCGACTGGTGCGTGTAGTGGCGAGAACTGAGTGAGACAAGCGCTTTCCTTGCAGCGAATTAAACCACGAATTGTGCGTTCTCAGCCTGCCCGAATCAGCCGCAATTTATAGCGCACTGTTGGGCAGGCTGGTGTTGCTGATGTTGAAACACGCAGCTACCTTGGCCCAAAACAAGCCTTGGCGGAAATCCTGCCGCTGGCGCGGTAGATTTTGGACAAGGAGTCCACGTTGGAAATGCCAGAAGTGCTGTTGCAGTATTATGTGCAGACGCGTTGGACGAACATGACATTCATGCGACCCAAACCACCGACGAAGATATCATGCAGAAATTCATTGAATGTTACAACGAACAAGGCCGCCAGGAAGGATTGTTTTGGGCAGGCAGGAAGAGCAGCAGGCACTGCTGCTAAACCTGTCGGCGAGGAAATTCGGTGCGCTCATACCAGCGCAGCAACGCCGTGTCGAGCAAACGGAATCCGAAACTTTGCTGCCTTGGACGGACTTGGTGTTGTTTACAACTATGGTCGAGAAAGCTTTGTGCTGAAAACAATCCGCATGAAGCTTCAACGTGGAGGGATTTCGTGGCTACGATCAACCTGGACTTATGCAAGGTACGTCCGGGCTGGCTTGACAGAGCCACATATTTCTAGGGATGATTAGCCCATCAATATTGGCAACCGGAGATGGCGGAGCCAGTCTTCTTTTTCACCTCTCCAAAATAAACAACTTCAGGCATACTCAGAATGACAAGGTAGGCGAATGAACGGAAGACGAATACTGCTGTGCTTTTGTAATGGAGCGGGGCTGTTTGCAGCCGCGCTTCTTATGTCTGCCTGCATGACTCGTATCGAACCCTACCCTAATTTGCAAATCCGTCCTGCTTTACCTCCCCCTTCCGTCAATATTACGCCTGCCAATGAATCAACTATCAAGACCCTAGCAAATAGGCTAGAAGATCACGTCCAAGCGGCTTTTAATGCCGAGCGGAATGTTCGTCGTGCCCCCATCCAGTTCCATGCGTCCGCAGACCCAATTCACCAGGATTAACATTTGCGTAAACTGACTTTTAATACGCCAAAATTCAGAAAAAAATTCGAACATTATTAAAATGAAAAAAACCCGTAATATGCATAGTTTAATCGTGATATTTTTCCACCTATCAATCCTACTAACAGGGTAAGCGTTCACCCCCCCCCGCTTTTTCCCGGCAGCGCGGCCATCTTGGCCTCCATTTCAGCGGGCGAGACGCCCACGCTCCCAGGGGGGGGTGAACGCTTACCTGGCATGCAGGGAGGTTCAGCTTTAGTTGGAAGTGAAAAATTTATCCTTTATGAAAATGGTGGTTGTTTTAAATCTAAAGAAGGTAAAATGGATTGCCCTTATGACGACGAAAAAAAATACCTCGGAGAATGGCCTCCAAATGTTGGTTTAGCACTTTCAGGAGGTGGTACACGTTCAGCATCTTTTAGTATTGGCGTTTTAAAAGCACTCCATGAACTTGGGATATTAAAGAAGGTAAAAGTAATTTCTAGCGTTTCTGGTGGTTCTTATGCTAATTACAGCATTTTTAATATCAGAGAGTTACTTTTAGGTCATATTATTTTGCAAGGCACATACACGCGAGATGGTTTGATTGAGCGTCCTTTATTATTACCCTTTGTTAAGAAAAAATGCTGTACATAAATACAAACCGGGACTCCTTGCGATGTATTGGAATCTAGGCCATCCAGATTAGGAAGATGTTTCAACAAAACCCAGAACGTCGTCGTTCCGGCATGGATCGCCGGAACCTAGGCTCCATGGACGGCGGGGCTTTGGGCATCCATGCAATCTGAATTC
>QJPH01000078.1 GCA_003242955.1 Candidatus Methylumidiphilus alinenensis | reverse complement strand
AAGGGTCAAATTACGATTATGCATTAATCCGTTACAATACCAATGGAAGTCTCGATACAAGCTTCAATGGCACAGGTATTCGTACCTACAACTTGACAGGTAATGATTTTGGTTACGGTGTGGCTATACGTTCCAGCGACGGTCGAATTTTTCTAACAGGTTCCAGTAATGTAGGTGTTGATAGCCAACTTGCGCTGCTGAATTTTAACTCAGATGGTAGTTCGGGGGGACCAACATTCAGCAGCACTTATAACTATACAGGATGGGATGATTCCGGTAAAAGTGTAGTTATTCAATCCGACGGTAAAATCCTTGTAGGTGGGTATTATCATAATGACTTTGTTGTTATACGTTTTGCTTCAAATATGTCTGTAGACTCAGGCTTTGGAACCAGCGGCATAACTCAGATTTCTTTAGTGGGCTATAGCTATGGATATGGCCTGGGGACTCAATCGAATGGAAAAATACTACTCGGCGGGGTCACTGTGCCTAGTACTGGCAGTGCGGACTTTGCGGTGGTTCGGTTGACTACCAACGGCACTCTCGATCCGACATTTGACACGGGAATATTGAACGGACAATCAAGCTATAATCGGGGTGGTGTAGGTATCGTGATGGATGCCGATGTCAATCTGCAAGACCCTGAACTAGATGCCGCCAATAATTACAACGGCTCAACTTTAACGCTTGCACGGCACGGCGGAGCCAGTGCAAACGATCAATTCACCGGATCGGGTACATTGACGCTAACAGGCGGTAACGTCAGTGTCGCTGGGACAGGTGTGGGGACTTACACCCAAAGTGGCGGCACACTCAGCATCGCCTTCAATGCCAATGCCACTTCTGCCCTTGCGGATAGCGTGGCGCAACAGATTGCTTACAGCAACAATGCGGAAGCCCTGGGTGCGAGCATTCAAATCGACTGGACATTTAATGACGGCAACACCGGTAGCCAAGGTGCCGGCGGTGCATTAAGCGCGACAGGCTCCACCACGGTGACTATCGCCGCGATAACGTTGACAACGGGTTCGGCCACTTCCATAACTTCAAACTCAGCGACACTCGGCGGAAAAGTGAACCCCAACGGCTTGGCGACCACGGCACAATTCGATTATGGCCTAACCACTGCTTATGGTTCCACGGCCAGTGTGACGCTTTCGCCTAATAATGGTACGACGGATCAGATCGTTAGTGCGGCGATCAGCGGCTTGTCACCGGGTACAACCTACCATTACCGCCTGAGCGCAACGAACAGCCAAAGTTCGAGTACGGGGAACGATGCTCAATTCCAAACCCTTAAGCTCGACCAAACAATCACCGTCACCACACCTGCCCCGGCAACGGCGGTATACAACACGCAATTCACCGTGGCTGCAACCGCCAGTTCCGGCTTGACTGTGACTTACAGCAGTGGCATCCCCCTTGTTTGCACCAACGTCAACTCCGGGGCCACATTCACGATGGTGAGCGTGAGCGGTAGCGGAACCTGTATCGTCCAGTACGATCAAGCCGGCAACCCCAACTACAACGCTGCCCCGCGAGTGACCAACAGCACGACGGCGCAGAAGGCCAACCCCAATGTGACTGCTTGGCCCACGGCCTCGACGATAACCTACGGTCAGACCTTGGCAAGTTCCACGCTGAGTGGCGGTGCGGGTACCCCGGCGGGTGGCTTTGCGTTCACCACGCCTACCGCTAAGCCGAATGCCACAGGCCTGCAGCCGGTGACCTACACCCCGACTGACACGGTCAACTACAATTCCGCCAGCGGAACGATCAACGTTACGGTGAATAAGGCCAACCCCAGCGTGACCACTTGGCCCACGGCTTCGGCGATCACCTATGGTCAGACCTTGGCGAGTTCCACGCTGAGTGGCGGTGTTGCCACCCCGGCGGGTGGCTTTGCGTTCACCACGCCTTCCACTAAACCGAATGCCACAGGCCTGCAGCCGGTGACCTACACCCCGACCGACACGGTTAACTACAACCCCACCAACGGCACGGTCAGCGTGACGGTGAATAAGGCCAGCCAAACCCTGACCGTCATCAATGCCAACGTTAAGTTTGGAACTGTGACCAGCAATCCAGGCGGGATCGTCTGCGGCACGACATGCAGTGCGAATTTCCCCGGCGATTCGACAGTCATTCTGACCGCCATCCCCGTTAACGGATACGAGTTCTCCATCTGGGGCGGGGCTTGCAGCGGTTACGGGTATTCATGCACGGTCACTATGAGCAAGGCGCAAACCGTCACCGCCAAATTTGCCGTGTTCAAGATTCACCAGCCGGCTTGGAAACGGGTGATAAAATCAATACTCCACAAATGATGGGGGTGCAAATTTCCATTCGGCTTATGTGCGAAATCGTACAGACCAAGTTTGATTTTATAGATACCCTATTTAAGGATCGTTATCGCAGTGTCTTTTTTGATTGGCCCCCCTTGTTAATTCCTAGGGGGATAGTGTGACGGTAGCGTCAAACCCTCTTTAATAACTGATGTTACGCACCGTGCCGTTGAATCTCAGTGTGGTAGCCCGGATGGAGCCGCTTGCGGCGCAATCCGGGAGAAT
>QJPH01000295.1 GCA_003242955.1 Candidatus Methylumidiphilus alinenensis | reverse complement strand
AGCTGACGAAGTGCTGCGATAATCCCGACTACCGGGAGCTGATTATTCGCTACTGTGGCAGTGAAAAATTTACTTACAGGAACCCCTTCGATTTCAGTTCCATTCGTGAATACAATGAATATGTGCGGATTAATGAACTGAGAACGTTAAAGAACGAAGTTGTCAAAAGCTTTGAAGAGTGTGTCATTGCTAACTTCCTCAACGCCAATAGCGTAGCCTACATATACGAGCAATCCTACAAAGTCGACACTGCAGGGCCTGACTATAGGCAGTACAAGCCGGACTTTTATTTGCCTGAGTATGATGTCTACCTTGAGCATTTTGCATTGGATAAGTCGGGTAAACCTCCTTCGCATTTTGACCAACAAAAATACCTGAGTGGTATTGACTGGAAGCGGGATCTCCACAAACTTCACGAGACTAAACTCATCGAAACATATTCGTTTCAGAAACGAGAAGGGTTGTTAGAATCCCGCCTTGCAGAAGCTTTAAAAGCTAATGGTGTTGAGATGATCCCTCGTTCCAGTCAGGAGTTGCTTGATGAGCTTCTCGCCTCATCCCAAGTCAATGAGTTTGCAATTCTGCTATCCGATTTCTTAACACTCTTCAAGGAGTCCGATTATTCGTTGTCTGAACTAAACAAAAAGGCACAATCCGATATCGATTCATCACGACTCTGTTTATTATTATCTCTTTTCACGCCAATTCTTGATGCTTATCAGACTGAGCTTTCAGTCTCCGGCCAAATCGATTTCGCTGACATGATTCGAAAGGCGTCCGACTATGTCGAGGCAGGAGCTTTTCAATCACCCTACATACAGATATTGGTAGACGAGTTTCAGGACATAAATAAATCAAGGGCGAGACTGCTCAAAGCTTTGTATCAGCAACGCATAGACTCTGGGCTATTTGCTGTTGGTGATGATTGGCAGTCGATCTACAGGTTCACTGGCAGCGACATTGCTTACACTCGAGACTTTTCAAGCTACTTCGGTGCCACCGCAACCACATCCCTCGAACAGACTTTCAGATTCAACAACATGATTGGCAAAGTTTCATCAGAATTTGTCTTGAAAAATCCTGCGCAGATTACCAAGTCTATTGGGTCAAAGGTTTATGTTGATCAACCTGCATTGTCAATGATTCGTGCTGTTCGGGATGAAGACGGTCTCCGCATGGCCCTCGATGCAATCGTCAGTAGAAGATGTAACAACTCAAAAGAAGGGTCTAATGTCCTGGTACTGGGAAGGTACAACTTCACCATTAAAGAGTGGCTTCAATCCGTAGCTAAACGTCGATTGAAGTCGCAATGCCCTTCTCTGACCATTGAATTTATGACCGTGCACTCCGTTAAAGGGAAAGAGGCCGACTTTGTTGTGATTCTCGGCCTTGGGCAAGGCAAAAATGGCTTTCCAAGTGAAAAGCCGACAGATCCTATTGTAGAATGGCTTCTTCCTACACAAGAATCTTATCCGCTGGCTGAGGAGCGTCGACTCTTCTATGTTGCACTTACTCGTGCACGTCACCGCGTCTACTTGGTGTACAACCCAACGGAAACTTCATCCTTCGTGCAAGAGTTGCTTGATACTGACTCGGCTTATCCTATTTGTAAAGACGAGATCGCAGAGGGACTAATGTGTGTGGATATTCCTCACGTTGTATGCCCTGAATGTGTTCGTGGTGCCCTATTACCAAAATCCGGCCCATATGGCGCGTTCGTCGGCTGTAGTTGCTTTCCATACTGTAAGCATATGGAAAAGCCCTGTCCGCAATGCGGCGGTCTCATGAAGAGTAATGGACGATTTCGTATTTGTGTCAACCCGGTTTGTGGAGCATCGATACCAATCTGCCTAAATTGTGGCGGTGTGATGGTGGAGCGTAGCGGGCCATATGGTAAATTCTGGGGTTGCACCAACTACAAACGCAGTGGCGAATATGTGTGCACATATACCATCCCTATTGAACGACATTAACCATTGCCCGCGTTAGGTAGAGGTCGTTAATCCAACTTGAAAAAATTTCTTTCAATTTTAAGGGGAATGGAAAGCATACGCTTCAGGATGCATAAAAAGCTTGGCATTGGCCGGCATGATTCCATCAAAACCTATCTGAGCGAACTGGCTGTTACTAACTGACCTGACGCCATTATTGATAAACTTTAAACCCTGAACAGCTCTCCGATCTCATTGCTCTCGTCATAAGGAGCAATGCAGTCCTGCTGGCTGTTCTTGGGGTTGTTTACTTTCGTTGAGACCGGATAGAGAGCAAGTGCTCCGTTTTTTGATGGCTGCAGCAGCTTCCCTGCCTCTGGCTTGATGGCATCGAGCCACTCTTTCCAGTGTTCCGCCTCAAGGATAACCGGCATGCGATCGTGAACAAATTTCATTTCGAGGTTGGCATCGGTGGTGATGATCGTACACGACACAATGGGTGCTGCACTGGCATCCGCCCTCCAGATGTCCCACAACCCTGCGAAAGCCATGGGTTTACCATCAGCTCTGTGAATGTAGTATGGTTGCTTTTTGCTTTGGCCTATTCGCTTCCATTCATAGAAGCCGGTTGCAGGGATGATGCAGTGCGTCCGATGCAGCATGTGGCGAAAGTATGGTTTTATGG
>QJPH01000212.1 GCA_003242955.1 Candidatus Methylumidiphilus alinenensis | reverse complement strand
CGGAGAAATGACGATCATGCCAGGCATTCAAATGCGCTTGTCGCTATTGGGCGTTTTACCTACGGGCTTACTTGGCCTTGTGCTGGTAGCGTATTTCACACAGGTCCGCACCGCCGACTTGGACCAACACTTCACTACCCGTTGCGACCTCGCCATCCGTCAACTTGCCATGGCTTCCGCCTCGCACATGGCCTCTGGCGAACATGCTATTTTGCAAAATCTCGCCAATTCGTTCGCAAAGGAAAACGATGTCATCAAAGTGGAAATTTTCGACAGCCAAGGTAAAACCTTGGCAACGCAAACAAACGCATCGGAAAAGATTTTCCAAATAAAAGACGACTGGTTTCTGCAAACCGCTGACATTAAATCCCCCGCCTCGCTTAGTGGCGGTGAAAGACTGGGTAGTGTCAGCTTGGTTCTATCCAAGCGCAATACCTTCCGGCAGCAACGGAACACCCTTTTGTCCGGCTTGGCGATGTTATTGGCCGGAATGATGTCAGCCGCATGGATTGCCCGCCGCATGGGCCGGGCTATCAGCGAACCTGTGAGGGCGGTGGCTTTAGCCATCCACGAGATGTCAAGAGGCAACATGGATGTGCGCATAGAACCCATGGCCAAGGGGGAAATGGCCTATTTGCAGGCGGGGTTCAACGCCATGGCCGCCGAATTGAAGAAAAACCGGGATTCGCTGGAACGGCAGGTGCAGGAGGCAACCCTCCGCTTGCAAAAAACGCTGACTGCTTTAGAAAAGCGCAACGGGGAACTCGAAACGGCGCGAGGCATGGCTGATGCGCAAACCGAACTTAAGTCGCGCTTTTTGGCGCAGATGAGCCATGAAATTCGCACTCCGATGAATGGCATCCTGGGCTTTGCCGAGTTGCTTGCAAAATCCCCGCTGGATGAAGGGCAAGTTGAAAAGCTAGGGTTGATCTCCCGTTCGGCCAAAAATCTTCTGACCATCAGCAACGAAATACTCGACTTGTCCAAACTTGAGGCTGGCAAAATCTGTTTGGATTTTAAAAGGTTCCAGCTACGGCCTACACTGGAAGATATTGTTTCTTTGCTATGTGTACAGCATAGGAAAACGCCTGTCATTCTTTGGATACACCAAAACGTTCCCAAAACTATTGAAAACGATCCCGTAAGGCTTCAGCAGGTTATAGCCAACTTACTCGGCAATGCGATAAAGTTCATCCAACACGGAAGAATTGTAATTCGCGTTCGGACACTGCTTCGCAAGGGCCGTGAACGATTGTTTTTTTCTGTGTCGGACTCAGGCTGTGGCATTTCTCCAAAGGACATAGCCAAGCTATTTTCGCCTTTTCAGCAATTGGGGCAATTGGCGGTTAGCGCCGAAAACGGGGCGGGGCTTGGTCTAAGCATAGCCAAGAACATCGTGCAAAGCATGGGTGGGGAAATCCATATTGCCAGCCGCTTGGGTAAAGGAACCAGCCTGTGGTTCGACCTTCCACTGGACTGGCTTGATCAACAGAATCAGAAGACACCTCCACAATTGCTTGTAGGGCTGATCGAACCAGACCGCCTGACTAGACAAGCATTGTGCCAGCAACTGGAAAGCCTTGGGGCAAGGGTTATGGCTTTCGCTGACCAACACGCGTTAACCATGTGGTACGAAAAGGTGGCTAATGCTCTTGAATTTTCTCCTTCCCCACACGGCAATACTGTTGAATTAAGCACGCTCAAGTACAAAATCGTAGGGCGGCAACCCTTTGCCGCCGAGACAAACCGTATGCCCAGTCGGCATAGGGATGCCGACCTACTCCTTAATTCAACAGCATTGCCCCCCCACGGGGGAGGGTTAGAGTGCATCGCTTATGGCATCACATCAATTTCAGAACCGGGCAACATACCTTTGGCCGAGTCTCTGGAATGGTGCAATCAAAGGCAGATCAAACCGATCCTGCTCTTGCAAAGTGGAAACAGACATCATGTCAGATACTATAGGAAGCGGTGCATCTCCAGCTTTGAACGTCCTGTCGGCAGCGAAACGCTAGGCAAAGCCCTGGGTTTGCTTGATCAGAGGGATATAAGCATTAATCCCACAGAATTGCAGCAAAAGCTCCCCCGCATTAAGGCCGGACGGCTGATGAGATTTCTTGTAGCCGACGACAATGAAATTAATCGGCTGCTTTTGCGAGCTCAACTGGAAAACTTTAGGGCAGAAATCATTGATGCCTGCGATGGAAATGAGGCGCTTGAAAAGATTCGGCAAGAACCCTTCGACATCATCTTCCTCGACCTGCAAATGCCCTATTTGGATGGTCAAACGGTGTTGAAGAAATGCCGCGAATGCCTTGGACCCAACCAACATATTCCTGTTATTGCGATTACCGCCTTCTGCGATCAAGAACAAAGGGAAGCTATCATCCGCAATGGTTTTTCCGATTGCCTGATCAAACCGGTTACACATCAACAAATGATTAATCGGGTCCGCAAGGCTCTTGCTTCTAAAGAATTTAATGTCACCACGTCCGCGACAGAAGTCACCTCCGACAGTTATGTTCAGGCAATTATTGAAAAAACAGGGGGCAATCTTGGGTTGGCTAGGGTAATCGCAAATAAATTGTTCACAGAGTTGCCGGAGTGTATGAACAATGCGGCAACGGCACTGGCTGCT
>QJPH01000468.1 GCA_003242955.1 Candidatus Methylumidiphilus alinenensis | reverse complement strand
GGCAAGGTCGATGTCGATAAGAAGAAGGAATGCAAAAAACTCGGCGGACTGAAGAATGATCTGGCACACTGTGGGGGTCTCCGTTATTGGTTTAGTGGAGACTCCTCCAAAGGGAGCTTGCAGTCAAGCTCCTTGAGGGGGATCAACCTCAAACCCTCAGTCTATTTGATCAAATAGGCCGGATAACCCATCAAAAAAAGTGCGCAGGCTCACCAGATACGGTAGCCTTCCAAATAACGGGCTTCAACGATGACAACGATCATATTTCTAACTTGTCAAGTCCTTGCCGTGATGTTCCCGACATTTTGAAGCGAGTCCGTTGCAATGCCGTGGTTGGCAAATTAACGGGATCAAGGGGTGGGGCAACCAAGCGAATTCCCTTGGCTTGAAGTTCGGCCTCACCCTGTTTGATTTCATCAAAGAGAGCGCGAAGATCACAATTGAATTCTGCGCCTATGGCATCTTTGATGGCTCGTACTTCCGCAATAATTTCGTCACTCATCGTCTTGACCTCCTAGAAGTTCTTCGGGTGTGCAAATAATGGGTAAAAATAACCCCCGCTGTTCGAGATACCCGGCAATGCTCATATTCAAAGCGTTTTTCCCACCATGATTGTGTAAGTTGTTGGTGAGCCGCCCCAATAATCGTCTTGCTCGGACGAGCCGTCAAGTAGCTAATGACGGAGGTTTCGATATAGACCTTACGTTTCATGTTGCTGAACTAAGATGTAAAAGAATCAAGTGCGCAAGGGCGCAATAGGCGTAAGCCGTATTGCGCCGCATTAACCTATAATTTTACCCCCTTTTGCAAAAGGGGGGCTAGGGGGGATTTCCGGGGGTGGCTAGTTCCCAAGCTCTACTTCACTATCATTAAGTTAAGGATTGCGAATTGCCTACGCAGGGAGTGCAAGGCTTGCCTTGCCCGGATTTACAAGGGGCCGGAAACCATCGCAAGGCAAGCCTTGCACTCCATCCGCGGCAGTGAAGCACCTATGCCTTGCAAGCTCCAGCTTGTCTATTGGCCGTTCCTTTTGAAGCAGGAGCTTCTAAAGACTGCATTCCCAAGCGGAGCTTGGGAACGAGCAAACCCTGCCTGAATGACGTACCCCAAAAAAAAATCGCGACCGCTACGCGGCTAACAGGGAAAGAAAAGAGCAAAAGCCAGTGAACAGCAAAACAGAGCAACAGAGATCAGAGCATCAGTGGTCAGCGGTTCAGGATGGGGGCGACACACAACACACCAACCGAAAGCCGACGTTGTCGTCACGGTGGTCAGGATCGCCGCCGTAGCTGCGGTAGGCGCAACGGGCGAGGCCTTGGTCGTAGAACCAGGACCCGCCGCGCAGCACACGCCGGGCTTCGCCCCCCACTTTAGTTTGCTTCGGCTGGTCGTATTGATTCAAACACCATTCCCAGACGTTACCGGACAGGTCCATAACATTCTGTTTGGATTTGCCAGACGGATAAAGCCCCACGGCAAGTATTCGGCCTAAATTGCTTTCGTAGGTATTGGCACGGGTTTCGTCCCAATCAGGACCCCAAGGGTATTGGTTGTGTGGATCGCCACCCGTCGCCGCCTGTTGCCATTCCCATTCAGTTGGGAGCCTGATGTTATAACCCAGCCGTCCGCTCAGCCATTGGCAGAACGCCATGGCCTCCACCCAAGCCAGATTGACCGCCGGTTGGTTGTCGTGTCCGCGCTGTGTTTCAGGTGCGGCCCCGTAAGGCTTGCGAACCAGCAAGTCATAACCCTCTTCAGCCTCCACAAAAGTCCGCCATTGGGCCACCGTCACCGGGTATTGCGCCATCTGAAACGGCTGGACTGGGAAGACCGGTTTGGCGGCAAAGCGTCTAGTCCAACCCTTGGCTTCCAATTCCAGAGTCACGTTACCGCCGGGGATGGTTTTCCACACAATATCCGGCAAGCCGTCTGTCCTAAGCCCCACGCCGGGGCGGGGATCACCGTCGGGTTGCAGCGCCAGCCGGTCGCCTATCACCGCCCGTTCGGCATGGGTCGTGGCGGGATCATCCAAACGAGCCAGCAGTTCATCCACCGTCAATGGCCCAAGAAACGCCCGTTCAACGGGTTTAACGGGAAAACGGCATTGTAAATCTAGAATGACCGGTGCGGCTTCCAGCACGATGCGCTCGTCGGGCCAGCGGTAAACGGCGGCTTGCTGATGCTCTGCCCACGCTTTGGCGGCGCGTTCGATCTCCCGACGCTGGAAGATTTTCTCCCTATCCCGTTCCAGCCAGCCGCGCAACGTGGGCCAGCGGCGGATCAAGGCTTCGTGCGCCACTTCCACAGTGTCTTTGCCGCTGCTTGGTTCGCGGCCGGTCACCACCAGTCGGGCATCGGCTAGTGCCTTGACGACCGCACGGACTTCCCCGCCTTCGCCTAAGTCGTCCATGAACACGCGGCGGCGGGTGTCGTCCACCCCTTCGCCCAGTTGCACCAGTTGCAGAAAGATGTCGCGCGCCAAATCGCCATGGCCTGCTTGCCCGTCTTCGATCTTAGCCAGCACCGCGTCGGCCCGTTGGATGATAGCACCGGACACCTTGCCTATTTTCTCGTAGCTGAGGTGGCTCATTAAGCGGTTTTGCCGGGTTTCATACAAGGCGGTCAGGCAGAATTCCAGCAGCGGCAGCGAA
>QJPH01000326.1 GCA_003242955.1 Candidatus Methylumidiphilus alinenensis | reverse complement strand
TTTAAGCTGGATGTACTCCTGCTTGGTCAGTGATACGATGGCTTTGGAAAATGGCGTTCCCTCCTTCCGGAAGACGGCGGGCTGATGGGGTGGAATGATTGGCAATGGGTTCATGTTTTCCATGAACCGCATTTATACAGGAATTTGCTTCGTGTGTCCCGCAGTTTTTTTATTTCGTCAATGCGGGCTTCGCTGGCTCTGACGGGTTAGCCGAATATTTACCCAAAACAACCTTTAACTAATTGTTTTATAAATTATTATTAAATAACTTCAATTCCGGAAGAGCCCATTTTTAGCGTTGCTGTCAACACTGCCAGCCGGCCCCGCACTTGCGCCACTTGCGCCATTTGCTTTTATTTTTCCGGCTTCAAAAGCAAGAAGCTTATTCGAATAACTCAACAAAGCATTGTTTAAAACAATTATATCTTTTTGCAGCGTATCAATTGCATTGTCTAAATAAACAACGCTTTCCGAGTTTTCTTCCTTCCATTTGTTAAGTATTTCGTCGTGTTGTTCAGCCGGACTATTTTCAAGTAATTCGACAAGACCGGGGAACGACTTTTTTAGCACTTGACTTGAAATATCGAATTGTCGCGTTGCTTCGTCGTATTCTTGCTTCGCTTTTGTTGCTTGCCTGTCTCGCCATTTTTGCATTTTCTCCGAATTATCGCCCATATTAATAATATTAGCCGCCGCTTCATTTGCCGGAAGCAGCCTTTCATTTATTTTTGTATCTGCTAAACTACCTAAGATACCAATACCTTTATTTGTTTTAATGCTGTTTTGCGTTTCCATTTTAATACCTAGTGCCTGAACGGAAAGTACTATTACCATTACATAACAATGTGTTATAATACTATTGTGGACTTGAAGATTCTCGTCCAAAAGGCTTTGACCGGCTGATTTTGCCCTAACCGAACCGTCTTTGCCACTAAAAACAGGCTGATACGCACACAAGCCGGACAGCCCCCGAAAAATCTTCGTCACGCGAAAATCCCCATGCGCACCGTGTTTGACCCTCAAATGATATTTGGCCAAGTCGACATTGCCGACATCAAACTGGACCCCAAGTCCCGCGACGACATCCCGCAGCTTTTGCGGGGGCTACAGCACATCCACACCGACCACGAATTGCGCAAGAGCGTCTTTGCCATCCTCGCTGAAATGCTCCCCGAGCGGGTGGGCGCGGAAGGAAAGGCTAGCCCGAAGACGGGCCGCCCCGGCATGTCGCAGTGGACGATCCTTGTGCTCGGGGTGTTGCGGCTGGGTCTGAACGCCGACTACGACCGCATCCATGAGCTCGCCAACCAGCACGCCACCCTCAGGCTGATGCTCGGACACGGGGACTGGTCGGACCCGAGCCGCTACGAATTGCAAACCATCAAGGACAACCTGATGCTGTTCACGCCGGAAATCCTCGACCGGATCAACCGGGAAGTCGTGCGGGCGGGGCACATGGCGCTAAAAAAAAGCCCGGAGGAAGGGCTAAACGCACGCTGTGACTCCTTTGTGGTGGAGACCGATGTCGAGTTCCCCACCGACACCAACCTCTTGTACGAAGCCGTCCGCAAGGCCCTCGGGCTGTGCGCCGAACTGTCCGATGCGCACGGGCTGACCGGCTGGCGGCAGGATGCCCACCACCTCCGCAAGCTCAAGAAGGCGCACCGCCCCATCCAGAAACTCAGGCACTCCACATCGAAGGACGGGCAGAAATGCCAAGCGAGGGAGGAAGAAATCAAACAGGCGCACAGGGACTACCTGGGGCAGGCCGAAACCCTCATCGTGCGTCTGCGCGACACCCGCCGACAACTGGCCAGCCTGCCCGCAATCCCGTTGCAACTGCCTTTGCTCGACGACTACCTGAAACATGCCGACCGGCAGGTCGACCAAATCCGCCGCCGGGTGCTGGAGGGCGAAGTCATCCCCCATGCCGAGAAGGTCTTCTCCATTTTCGAGCCGCACACCGAGTGGGTCAACAAGGGCAAGGCGGGGGTGCCGGTGGAGTTGGGGCTGAAGGTGTGCGTGGTCGAGGACCAGCACCGCTTCATCCTGCACCACCACGTCATGGTGAAGGCCACCGACGACCAGGTTGCCGTGCTCGTCACGGAGCAGGCCAAGCAGCGTTTCCCGTCCATGTCCGCGATCAGTTTTGACAAGGGCTTCCACAGCCCGGCCAACCAGGCCGGACTCAAAGAAATCGTCGACCAAGTCGTGCTGCCGAGGAAGGGCAAACTCTCGGAAGCCGCCAAGGCAATCGAATCCGAGCCGGAGTTTTTCCGGCTGCGCCGCCAACACGCCGCCGTCGAATCGGCGATCAACGCCCTGGAGTCGCACGGGCTGGACCGCTGCCCCGACCACGGCATTGACGGGTTCAAGCGCTACGTCGCCCTGGCGGTGTTGGCCCGCAACATCCAGCGCCTGGGTGTCGTGCTGAAGGAGCAGGAGGCGAAGCGACGGCGAGGCCCCTACAAAAAAGCGGCCTGAACCCCTGAAAAACGGCATCGCTGGCAAGCGGAGCGGGAGGGTTTCGCCCTAAAATCAGCGCAAATGAGAATCGCTATCAATAACATGCCGCAACCGAGGGTTCTGCTCACAAGTCACCCGGAAAAAGACGAAAAGCGCAGAAAAAAACCGTCAGGGATAGTGCCTGTTTTTAAAAAAAACGGGGTTTTCTGTCTGGCAC
>QJPH01000201.1 GCA_003242955.1 Candidatus Methylumidiphilus alinenensis | reverse complement strand
TAGAGAAATGACGATCATGCCAGGCATCCAAATGCGCTTGTCGCTATTGGGCGTTTTACCGACGGGCTTACTTGGCCTTGTGCTGGTAGCGTATTTCACACAGGTCCGCACCGCCGATTTTGACCAACACTTCACTACCCGTTGCGACCTCGCCATCCGTCAACTTGCCATGGCTTCCGCCTCGCACATGGCCTCTGGCGAACATGCTATTTTGCAAAATCTCGCCAATTCGTTCGCAAAAGAAAACGATGTCATCAAAGTGGAAATTTTCAACAGCCAAGGCAAAACCTTGGCAACGCAAACAAACGCATTGGAAAAGATTTTCCAATTAAAAGACGACTGGATTCTGCAAACCGCTGACATTAACTCCCCTACCTCGCTTAGTGGCAGTGAAAGACTAGGCAGTGTCAGCTTGGTTCTATCCAAGCGCAATACCTTCCGACAGCAGCGGAACACCCTTTTGTCCGGCTTGGCGATGTTATTGGCCGGGATGATGTCAGCCGCATGGATTGCCCGCCGCATGGGCCGGACTATCAGCGAACCTGTGAGGGCGGTGGCTTTAGCCATCCACGAGATGTCAAAAGGCAACATGGATGTGCGCATAGAATTCATGGCCAGGGGGGAAATGGCCTATTTGCAGGCGGGGTTCAACGCCATGGCCGCCGAATTGAAGAAAAACCGGGATTCGCTGGAACGGCAGGTGCAGGAGGCAACCTTCCGCTTGCAAAAAACGCTGACTGCTTTAGAAAAGCGCAACGGGGAGCTTGAAACGGCGCGAGGATTGGCTGATGCGCAAACCGAACTTAAGTCGCGCTTTTTGGCGCAGATGAGCCATGAAATTCGTACTCCGATGAACGGCATCCTGGGCTTTGCCGAGTTGCTTGCAAAGTCCCCGCTGGATGAAGGGCAAGTTGAAAAACTAGGGTTGATCTCCCGTTCGGCCAAAAATCTTTTGACCATCAGCAACGAAATACTCGACTTGTCCAAACTTGAAGCTGGCAAAATCTGTTTGGATGTTAAAAGGTTCCAGTTACGGCCTACACTGGAAGATATTGTTTCTTTGCTATGTGTACAGGATAGGAAAACGCCTG
Source organism: Candidatus Methylumidiphilus alinenensis (assembly GCA_003242955.1). GTDB lineage: Bacteria > Pseudomonadota > Gammaproteobacteria > Methylococcales > Methylococcaceae > Methylumidiphilus > Methylumidiphilus alinenensis. The sequence goes on along the minus strand of QJPH01000201.1, from coordinate 1,601 downwards.
TCATTCTTTGGATACACCAAAACGTTCCCAAAACTATTGAAAACGATCCCGTAAGGCTTCAGCAGGTTATTGCCAACTTACTCGGCAATGCGATAAAGTTCATCCAACACGGAAGAATTGTAATTCGCGTTCGGACACTGCTTCGCAAGGGCCGTGAACGATTGTTTTTTTCTGTGTCGGATTCAGGCTGTGGCATTTCTCCAAAGGACATAGCCAAGCTATTTTCGCCTTTTCAGCAATTGGGGCAATTGGCGGTTAGCGCCGAAAACGGGGCGGGGCTTGGTCTAAGCATAGCCAAGAACATCGTGCAAAGCATGGGTGGGGAAATCCATATTGCCAGCCGCTTGGGCAAAGGAACCAGCCTCTGGTTCGACCTTCCACTGGACTGGCTTGATCAACAGAATCAGAAGACACCTCCACAATTGCTTGTAGGGCTGATCGAACCAAACCGCCTGACTAGACAAGCATTGTGCCAGCAATTGGAAAGCCTTGGGGCAAGGGTTATGGCTTTCGCTGACCAACACGCGTTAACCATGTGGTACGAAAAGGTGGCTAATGCTCTTGAATTATCTCCTTCCCCCCACGGGGGAAGGCCGGGGTGGGGGCGACCCATAGGGGGCAATGCTGTTGAATTAAGCACTCTCACGAACCAAATCGTAGGGCGGCAACCCTTTGCCGCCGAGACAAACCGTGTGTCCGGTCGGCATAGGGATGCCGATCTACTCCTTAATTCAACAGTATTGCCCATAGGGGGCGTATCCTCTGATTTAAATCACCCTCTCCCTCACTGCATCGCTTATGGCATCACATCAATTTCAGAACCGGGCAACATACCTTTGGCCGAGTCTCTGGAATGGTGCAATCAAAGGCAGATCAAACCAATCCTGCTATTGCAAAGGGGATACAGAAATCATGCCAGATACTATAGGAAGCGGTGCATATCCAGCTTTGAACTTCCTATCGGCAGCGAAACGCTGGGCAAAGCCCTGGGTTTGCTCGATCAGAGGGATATAAGCATTAATCCCACAGAATTGCAGCAAAAGCTCCCCCGCATTAAGGCCGGACAGCTGATGAGATTTCTTGTAGCCGACGACAATGAAATTAATCGGCTGCTTTTGCGAGCGCAACTGGAAAACTTCAGGGCAGAAATCATTGATGCCTGCGATGGAAATGAGGCGCTTGAAAAGATTCGGCAAGAACCCTTCGACATCATCTTCCTCGACCTGCAAATGCCCTATTTGGATGGTCAAACGGTGTTGAAGAAATGCCGCGAATGCCTTGGACCCAACCAACATATTCCTGTTATTGCGATTACCGCCTTCTGCGATCAAGAACAAAGGGAAGCTATCATCCGCAATGGTTTTACCGATTGCCTGATCAAACCGGTTGCACATCAACAAATGATTAATCGGGTCTGCAAGGCTCTTGCTTCTAAAGAATTTAACGTCACCAGGTCCGCGACAGAAGTCACATCCGACAGTTATGTGCAGGCAATTATTGAAAAAACAGGGGGCAATCTTGGGTTGGCTAGGGTGATCGCAAATAAATTGTTCACAGAGTTGCCGGAGTGTATGAACAATGCGGCAACGGCACTGGCTGCC
>QJPH01000079.1 GCA_003242955.1 Candidatus Methylumidiphilus alinenensis | reverse complement strand
TCTGAATTCCATCGGTCCATGCCGGAATAGCTGAAGAATCTTCCTAATCAGGTACATTTATGAAAAGGGTATGTGAGTGTGGAGAAATCATTATGTACAGCGTTTTCATCTTTAAAATATCCCTAATAAAGGATATTCAGTTAACGCTTCAAGTTAACTGAATGTCTTGCCCTTTCATGCAAGTTATCAAGTAACTCTTTGATGTTGAAAACGCTGTAGCTCTTCCTTGTAATTCATTTAGCACATAGTCAAAATCAACTACGTTCGTAATAAGGTTTACAGATTTTAAGCAAAGCAGAGTAACAACAAGGTATAAAATAATTTCAATGGTTAGTATTATTTTGATCCATTCATGTTTTACGTTAAAGCTTAATATTACCGCAGTTACGGCAATCATTACAGAAACATGCGTCAAAAGAGCCGAAACTTTTGAGTTAATAATGGCTCCAATTTCAAATAATTCCAAACCACCCGAGTCCCTTAGTCTCTGTCGTGTTTCTATGGCATTTTTATCAAGCTTAAAAGTGTCAGATTCAAAAAAATTCATAGAATCAAATCCTCTTCATATTTAGTCATGTAATTGGACAACAGCTTCATAGTTGCACAACCTCAACAAATGCGAAATGTCGGGAGCAAAGAGACGCGCCCGAGCTACTGCTACTGCTGCATTAACGGCCTAACGCCCGCGATCGGCCCCGCGCCACCCCACAAAACTTAAAAAACACCGAGTCGCTTCGTGGCGCGGGTGCGCTGGATCGACGTGTTAGGCCATGATTTACATCCGGCGCAATACGGCTTAGCTCTTGCGCCCTACTGCCCTAATCTTTATAAGACATCCAAGTGCGAACCGTTGATTTGACAATTCTGAGCAGTGAACTATTCTCAAAGTACTCATCAAGTACAGCGTCACCCGCAGCTTTTAATGTTGCTGTCACTTTATGCTTTATATCTGGTGAAGTTTCTTGGCTAATATAAGAAATCTTCTCAGCTTCACTAGCATTTGGATTATCTGTGTCTAACTGATTCAAAAGCTTTTTGATCTCACATACAGCTTCGGAAAGCTGTTGATTTTGTAGTGGCTCGTTTGAAATTTGCACTAAATTACTAGCATTGCCTTTTCTTCCCACAACAGCCTGATTTCCGCCGTGTATATTGTAGGTATCATTGGACATATTTGGTAGCTCCGTTAGTAAGTTTTTGAAATCATCTTTTAATTGTTTATACATGCCCCTCATTAGCAATCCAGAATCCCTGTAATTGGCAAGTCTGCTTTGCATAATTGGGATTTGTTTTGAAAGTCTTTCAAGTTCATTTAATAATTCATCAGGGTTTCTTTTGCTTGTATCATAAACAGCAATTATTGCTTCCGTTGATTTTCCTGGGATTGTGTTAATTGATTCAAGCTCAATTGGGCAGTCTGGATATATATCGTTTATATGTTTTATAAATAACGGAAGGGTAAAATATTCAAATTCATTTATACCGCCATTGTACTTTATTGAGATTTTTATTGTTTGCCCGTGTAGTCTTTCAAACTCCCCGGGGTAATACTCGGTTGGTATTTTTCCCTCGCTATCCCAAAACACTCTGTTGCAGCGAATATCTTTTATAGACCAATTTGATCTTTGGGTTTCATATAATTGTGCATCGTCGAGAATCGCATTATCCAAGACCGCTGATGATAAAATAGCCATCGCTAAATCAGCCTTCTTTAAATTAGCTCCCTCAAGATTGCTAAATATCATAAAAGCCCTTACTAAATCAGCACCTTCAAGGTCAGCATAACTCAAGCACGCCTCCCCTAAGCTGATTCCTTCAAGGTATCCGTTTTTGAGATTTGCCCTTTCAAGATTCGCATTTGTTAAATCAGTATCGCTTAAGTTTATACTTTGCAAGTTTGAAAAGCTTAGATCTATTCCAGATAAGTCTTTATTTTTTAAATCCGATTGGCTTAAATCAGGCTTTATATGTGGGCTTTCCTCCCGCCAAGCGTTCCAAGAATCAACGCCTTGGTTTAAAACTTTAAGGTGGTGGTCATTTGCCATAACAATGTTTCAAATAATAAGCCTAACGCCCGAGCTAAGGGGCGCGGGCGGACTGAACTCTGAGAAAACAGGCCAAAGCGTAACCCCGCGTCCCCTTGAGCGCCGGGTTGGGCTTCGGGCAGGGACGATACTTCGCCCGCCTACCGAGCCAAAAACGAAAGCGGGCGGCCCAGCCTGAAACCCGTCCCAAGGCCGAGCGGGGCAACCATGGGCCGGACGGCTTGCACCACGCCGGGTTGGAACACCGGGGGGCTGGAACAAACCGACACACCGCGAACGACAACCAAAGCCCAAAAAAGCACGTGGTGCAAACGGATGCTTTCCCTTCCAGCACAGCCACGGCAAAATAACGCCGTGGACCCTGCCGCCCGGCGCTCTTGCTCTTTCTTCGACGTGCCCAACGCCCACGATCAGCGCCCCGCGCCACCCCACGAAACCCGAAAACACCAAGGAGCCTTGTGGCGCGGGTGCGCTGGAACGGGAGGTTAGGCATGGATTCATGCGATTGATGCGGTGATGAACGAACCACATCCTACGGCCCTGCGTCCAGGCTACTCTTTTGAGCGGGAGCAACCTTAGGCCCTACGTCCGGGCTACTCTTTTGACCGGGAGCAACTATAGTAGTTTGTATATCATCTTCAGTTGCG
>QJPH01000080.1 GCA_003242955.1 Candidatus Methylumidiphilus alinenensis | reverse complement strand
ATTATTTTCTTTTGTTATTCCCATCAAAAATCGCAAAGCCTCATTAACAGACGAAGCGCTGTAGGGCGGATACAGGGATGTGATCCGCCGAATGATAACGGCCAAACCTCAACATACGGCGGAACCCGTCCATGGTTCCGCCTTACGGCCTTAAAGCAATTCCAACCGCCGTTCTATGCGCTCAATACGTACATTCAATTTATCCAGCGTAACCTGTTGCCGTGCATCCGTTTCATCGCCCAAAGCAACTTCCCTACGAACAAGACTCATGGCGCTCTCCAAACCGGACATCCTCTGTTTTAGGTCGCCCACATCGTCGGCAATTTGATCGACCCGGCCCCGTATATGCCGGAGGTGTTCAAGAACCAAATTTTCTACATTTTCGTTCATGGTTTGTTACCGTGCCACGTTTTAAAATACATTGGAGCCATAGCCACAAAAGAGGCGCATCGTTCGCGATTGATGCGCTGAGCTCGTCGTTATACACAAATCCGGGTAAACCGGAAAAGCCGTCATTTCGGCATGGATGCCGAAATCCAGGCCATGGAAGGTAATCAGCAGATTGTGCAAGTGCTTGATCCAGGCAACTTGCCAACCCATAGTTTCCCGTCTGTGTATACAAAGACACCTGTTATAGCATCAAGTTTGCCATCCTTGGACGCTGGATTTCGGCATCCATGCCGAAATGACGGTTTTTTAACATTTGTTTATAATGACGAGCCAAGCAGGTCCGGCACGTCTCTTTGCGTTGCGCCCGACGCTGGCATTTCGTGTAACGGTGAAGCTGTTGCCCGACCTACACAGCTTTGCGCCTTACGGCCTTTCTCTCATTCCGGGTCGCCGTTCTTGCACTGATTATCCTAATCGTATCGCCACGTTAAAAACCCAATTCCATGATTGCAATGTCTTTCTTCAATAAATCATTAGCGATATCAGAAATAGCAATCCCTTTTTTTTCGGCAATACTGGCAAGAAACTTTTGCACGTCCTCATCCAAATAAACCGGGAAATTCAGTTTTAATTCTGGTTGATAAAATTTACCTCTTATGCCTTGGCTAAAATCAATTTCAGGCGGCAATTCTTCATTTGCCGATGTGGAAGTAATACCATTCATAAACTCACCTTTTAAGCGGATTAATTGGGTTTATATTCGTAGCACCGTTGTTCTTTGTTCGTGGCAATCCGAGCAGAAATTAATCTTACTCTAGCCCTGTTTGGATCAGTCTGTTGGTAGGTGTGGGCAATGACAAGCAATCGCCCTTGAGAATCCAAACCCAAGGTGTTCCAACGTTCTTCATAATCACTGTGTGCCTCATCATAAACTGTCAACGCTATTGGATCCAAGAATACACACGAAGCTTGTTCGAATGAAACCCCATGCTTGCGTTTATTGGCAATGGCTTTATTCACATCCCATTCAAAATCATATTCGCACATGCGCTCTTATTCCCAATCTCTAGCTTAGAAGATAATACACAGTTCCAACATTTGTTTATAAAGCCCGTCATTTCGGCAGGGATGCCGAAATCCAGCGTCCAAGGATGGCAAACTCGGGGGCACGACAGATGCCACTGCAACCGCGAACATGAATCTACGGTATGGCATGTTACCTGAATCAAGCATTTGCACAACCGACTTGTTACCGTCCATGGCCTGGATTTCGGCATCCCTGCCGAAATGACTGCTTTTCCGGCTTGCCCGGACTTGTGTATAACGATGGGCGCAGAGCGTGGGAACGATAAAAGACCGCATTCCCAAGCTGGGGCTTGGGAACGAGCAAAACATGCGGCGGAACCCGTCCATGGTTCCGCCTTACGGCCTTACGCCTCACCTAGTTACGGGTAGAGCTTTTGCTTGTCTTCGCTTACAGGGCTCTCTTGTCTTGCCGTAGAACAATGGCTATGTACTATAAGCCACCTATCATCGACTTGTTCCATTAAATCAGAACACTTCCCATTTTCTTCCGTAATCACTACCCCCGACGCCCCAGCTTTGGATGAGTAGTCATAATCGGCCAACACAAACCCATAACCAATTGGCCTTACATTTATACCTGCAACACTATATGAAATACGAATTGGATTACCTAGATTTATTTTTTCTTTAAAACCTGACCAAAATTTTTCAATTTCTTCTTTAGTTACAATTTTTCCATCAACTATAGTCACCGCATTTGGTGCATAAATTTTTTTAATTGATTCAACATCAAGCGTCCTAGCAAAAGAATTCAATTTTTCGCTATTATCAGTAATTGTTTTTTTTATGATTTGATCATCAACCTCCGCTTTTACATTAAACGAGAAGATCGATAATAGTAAAAAAATTATTTTCATTATTATTCCTAGTTTTGAATTTTGCTGTTATCTAGCATTCAAGTTACATTGGTGACTACCAGATATACATGGTAAGTTTTTTCCAAAAGAAAGCTAAGTAGCCAAGTAGGTCGGGGGCGTCTCTTTGCATTGCGCCCGACGTTAGAAAGTCGGACAACGGTGAAGTTGTTGCCCGAGCTACCCGGCTATTGGAATCCCTGCTGTTTCACAAACCAACGGGCAAACCCTCAAGTTTGCCCGTCTTTTGTCTAAAAAAATAAGCGCCAGCTTATTTTTTTATTTTTTATCATCCTTCACTTCCTCAAACTCCGCATCCACAACATCCTCGGGGCTTTTGCCGCTGTCGGAGGAACCGGACGAATGAG
>QJPH01000562.1 GCA_003242955.1 Candidatus Methylumidiphilus alinenensis | reverse complement strand
CTTGGACAGATAAGTCAGGGCCGAGTTTTCCACTACTGTAACAAAGTTTCCGCACATGTCCTTCTGGTCTGTGTCGCAATCAACGATGTTCCATTTGATGGAAAGGTTATTTCCAGTCGCTTTGGGACCGTTGAGCCGTATGCCCAGAAATTCGAAATACATGGGTACTGTCATCGCCTCCAAAGTGGAGGGAGTGACCGTGCTCCCGCCCCCCACTTTAATGCCATTCCGCAATTCTTTCGCTCCCATCAGATAAGCATTTCGCCAGGTCGCTGCCTCCGCTTGGTAGCCGAGCTGTTCGAGGGCTTTAGCTTGGAGCAGCTTGGCAGGCTTATTGTCTGGGTACGCGAAAATTGCTTGGTTCATCACCTGTGCCACCCAACGGTAATTGCCGCTGGCAAAATCTTTTTGGGCCTTGGCAATGACACTGCCAACCCCTCCCATGTACTCGACGTATTTTTTGGCGGCGGCCACATCTGCAAGCGGGTCCAGCAGTGCCGGGTTCCCATCGTACCAGCCGAGATACATTTGATAGACGGCTTTGACATTATGCTTCAAACTGCCATAGTACCCTTGAAGAAACCATGGCTTTTTCAGGCTCTCAGGCAATACGACCATCTCCGCCAAATCGTTCATCGAATAGCCTTCATTGGCAAGACGCAAGGACTGGTCGTGGATATACTGGTACAAGTCCCGCTGGCTGGCCAGGTACTCTCGGATTGATTGGTTTTTCCAGTGCGGCCAATTATGTTGGCCAAGGACCACTTCTGCCTTGTCGCCGTAACGTTCCAGGCTTTGGGTCAGATAATGGGCCCAGTCCTGAGAGCTGCGCACTTGCGAGCCGCGCATGGTCAACAAATTATGCATCAGCGGACAGGCCAACTCGGCCATGTCCAGTGCCTTGAAATCAGGGAAATACACAGTCATTTCCGAGGGTGCCTCGGTGTTCGGGGTCAACTGAAACTCCAGTGTCACGCCATCCACGCCGCAAGGTTTGCTAAGGTCGCTGCTTTTCAAGGCATCCACGTTGCAGGGCCGGACAGCGAAAGTGTCGTTGTCAATGCTCACATTGGGGGCGATGATGGTGGGTATCCCGGCGGAGACTCGTTTCCCTAGCCCGGCATCGACTTGGCCTAGCACTCCATTCGGCAATGGGGTGCCATACATGTAGGTGGCATGGCGGCTCATTGCATTGCCGGCGAAGACATTTTCACTTACCGCATGTTCGAGGAATCCCGACGGGGCGATCAACAAGACTTTTGCTTTGTTGCCTTTGTCGGCAAGCGTGTCACTGGCTTTGATAAGACCGCCGACACCGCCATAGTGGTCGATATGGCTGTGGGAATAGATGATCGCCTTGATTTCGGGTGTTTTGCCATAGTGCGAGTTGCCACGCTGTTCGTTGTAAAACGCCATGGCTGCCTTGGCAGTTTGTTCGGAGGTAAGGGTATCGACGAGGATAAGCCCCGTCTGCCCCTCGACAATGGTCATGTTTGCCAAGTCGTAGCCGCGAATTTGGAAGATTTGCGGATTATTGGGGTTTTTCCCCTCGGGGTCGGTGACATTGAATAAGCCGTAGTTATTATTTAGCTGGGCTTGACGCCATAAGCTTGGATTGACGCTGTAGGTCTTGTATTCATCTGCCGTTGTCGGAGGCTGGGCTTTTTCAAAATCATAAGCGGAAAAGTCCCAGACGGTCTTGTCTAGTAACATTATGTTTTGGGTTGGTTTGGCGACGAGTCCATAACCGGCATTCTCGGCTTCCTCGGGGATTTGAAAATCAAGTTCGGAAAACACTTTCGCGTTTTGTGCTTGGGTGTGGGCTGTGCTAGGTTGGGCTCCCGGGGGATTGGTCCCTTCGCTTTGAGGGGCTTCTGCGGCAATGCCAACTAAAATAGGCAAGGCGATCGAGACAGCCGTGACTATCATTTTTTGAGTTAGGTCTTTCATTGAATTATTCCTAATGATGAGTGTGTCAGGCCACTCTAGCAAACCCAAACGAAGCTGACTATAGGAAAAAATCTGATTTTGTAACAGAATAATTATTTCAATCTAAATTTAATGACGATTGCTGGCGGCAATGTGCCGTTTGTTTGTTCCTTTGGAATACAATAGCGTTTAAACCGGAGTGGGATGACGTGCGAATTTTTCTCGCCCCGATGGATGGGCTGCTTGATTTTGTCTTGCGTGATATATTGACCCGTGTAGGTGGGGTGGATCTGTGTGTGTCTGAATTTGTGCGCGTGTCGGGTTTGTTATTGCCGAATCGCACTTTTCAACGCATCGCCCCGGAATTGCTTTCCGGTGGCCTTACCCTGTCCGCAGTGCCGGTAAGGGTGCAATTGTTGGGTTCCGATCCTCATTTCCTTGCCCTCAACGCCCATCGGCTTGCTAAACTTGAACCTGCGGGCATTGATCTCAATTTCGGTTGCCCGGCCCCAACGGTCAACCGCCATCAGGGTGGCGCCATTCTTCTGCGTGAGCCAGAGCGCATCTACACCATAGTTCAAGCGGTGCGCGAGGCGATTCCAAGGCATATTCCATTGTCGGCAAAAATGCGTTTGGGATATGAAGACAAGCACTTAGCCATCGCATGCGCACTCGCCATGGAAAGCGGCGGTGCACAAGAATTGTTTGTCCATGCACGCACTAAGGTTGAAGGCTATCGTCCTCCTGCCCACTGGGAATGGGTGGGCTACATACAGGCGGAGGTTGG
>QJPH01000311.1 GCA_003242955.1 Candidatus Methylumidiphilus alinenensis | reverse complement strand
TCTGTGTTTCTACTTTCGTCTTCAAATGTGCGCATCAAATCATCAAGGCCATAGAGCGGTAAATACTCTAACCTGACATATTTTTTTGCCGGAATGATTTTCAGCTCGGCGGAGACTAAAAAACCGAGAGTGCCATGACTCCATGGAATCAAGTAAAAAAGCTCTTGGTTTTCTGATTGGCTGCATCTAAGCAACTTCCCTTCGGCAGTCACAATTTCAAATGACTCGCAAATGAATTGGAACAAGCCATATTTGTGGCTGCTGGTTTCCACGCCGAATCCCATGATCAAGCCACCAACCGTTAGATCTTCCAATTCCGGCATTACAGGCAAGGTCCATCCGCGTGACAACAAGTTGCGTGAAAGTTGACCCATGGTGACTAGGGGTTCAACCTTAACGACCTCTCGAGCTTCATCCAAATCGAGTATGTCATAGAGGTCGATGTGGATGTTGCGGTGGGAGAGCTTATATTTAGGCACCAATTCGCTCATGGATTTCCAGCCTGATCGCGCTGTGCAGAGCTTTTCCTTGCAACCTGCCTGTTTCCAATCTTCGATTTGCTCTATGACTTTCTGAACTTTAAGGTCATGCTTGGCGGGTGCGCTTTTTAATAAAAACACAATGCGATTACGAATACCAAGCCAAATGGCATAGGTTACCGAAATCGGCAAAAGCACGACGGTGGCAAACAAGCCCCGATAGCGAGTGAGCAGGTGTTCGAATAACATTGATGATGATTCTTTCTAGTTACCGTCCATGGCCTGGATTTCGGCATCCCTGCCGAAATGACGGGGTTATATATATTGTTTTTAGTTCGTAGAAGGATGTGCTGAGTTTGCGAAGCGCATCATTCGCTGTTGATGCGCCTCCTTCGTCGGCCCATCCTGAGTGCGGTCCGAAAAATTAAGCATTTTCGAAAATCTCTTTAGGTTTCTCCAGCCCTTGCAGGTAGGCTTCCCATTTTTTGGCGGTCAGTTGTTGGAACAAGGGTACTACCGGGTTAAGCTCAATCGGCGGGGCATCCCAAAACTCGTCGTATCCTTCTTGTTCAGCTTCCAGTGCGATTCCGTCTTCTAGCAGTATAGGTTTCAACAGTAATGGGTTGGCTATCCGCAACACCGTTTGCGTCAGCCACCTTGGGGTTTTGAGTGAAGTCAATGGAATCTTGAATGCGTCGAAGTAAAACACGAAAAATACCCGCGTTTTCCGTTCACCGATTGGCAATAGGAAACACCAGTGTTTAATTTTGCCGCCGGTATCGGACCACTGGTAAGGATATTCATAACACAAATCAATGGATCGGGTATTGATTCGCTCACGGTCGACAAACAGACCTGAGAACCGTCCGCCGCCGATGAATGTGTCATAACGCAGGAATACCCGGTTTTCGTCGGCCTCGAAGTGGCGGAGCTTGGCATCAATAAAGGGCTTGTATTTACGGTGCAGAAATGCGTGGGCAAAATCACAGACATTGTCGATCACCATGGAGTGATGGGTGTTCCAAGTGAAATCGACGGTAACGGATGCCCATGAATCATCTCCCTCCAATTCCGGGATATTGGGGATTTCCACCGATTCGGCTTTGGCCGGGTCTCCGGGAAAAACCCAGATCAGACCGTAGCGGATGGCTACGGGGTAGGTTCTCAACTGCTTTTTAAGCAGCGGCTTACCAAAGCTGTCATGTGAAAAATCGACCAGCCAGCCCTCGCGATTGAATGACCAACCATGATAGGCACAGCGTAAATTGCAATTTTCAACGGCACCATGTGATAGCTTCAATTGCCGGTGTGGGCAACGGTTCAGAACAGCGGACAATTGACCGTCTTCACTCCGGTATAGCGCAATGGGGGTATTCCAAAAAACAACCTCGACTATCTGGCCCTTTTTTACTCCACTGTCATATTCCACGGCGTACCAGCGGTCTGGGTCCAAACCCGCAGACCTGGATTTTTGCCTAAAGTTTTGGGCTTCTTTGAAGCTAGGCGGTTGCCGGGAGGCAGTGTTTTGCGTATTACTCATTATGTGGTCTCTCTTGTTGTACTGGTTCCCAAGCTCTAGCTTGGGAACCTTTGTATTGCAAGCTCCAGCTTGACTTAACACCTAAAGCCGAAGCTTCAAAGATTGCGTTCCCAAGCTGGAGCTTGGGAACGAGCAGAAAATCGAGTCGGCCTAAGTTAATCGTGAACCGGCTATCGACGGGTCAATGACCCCCCGTTGCAAGAAATGCACGTAGGCATCGTGAACTGCCTGCGATAGCTCCGTGGGTTGATAGCCAAGTTCGCGGCGGGCCTTGCCGTGGTCGGCCCGTCGGCGCATTTGCAACAAGCGTACCGCTGCTGGTGTAAATCGCCTTGATTGGTTCGGGAATACACGAAACCAAGTTTTGTCGGCCAGCTCCGCCAGCATAGCCATTATTTGCGAAGGGAGCCTAAGTTTAGGCAGGGGAAGTCCTGTAGTCTCACGAAACATTTCCATTAGATCATCGACACTGGCGTAAGCGGTGCTGAAAATATATTTCTGCCCGGACCGGCCCTTCTCCATGGCTAAAATGTGGCCTTGGACAATATCGTGGGTGGAGACGAATTCAAAACCTCCGGGTATGTAGGCCCTTAACCGACCATGGGCATAATCGATCAGCACACGCCCCATGCGGGATGGGACGTAATCGTGCGGCCCGATAATGGCACAAGAAGTTGCAACCACCACATTGAGACCCTCT
>QJPH01000561.1 GCA_003242955.1 Candidatus Methylumidiphilus alinenensis | reverse complement strand
GGCAATTTCATTTCCAATTTCGAGCCGCTGACCAAAGAACAGGTTAGGGCTATTGTTCGAGATGTCATTGAATTCGACAAGTACACCCAACCGATGAAAGACCTGCTGGAAAAGTCTGTCGAGAATGGTAATTTTTATACCGTTTCCTCCGCCCATACCCGCCTGGTAGACCGCAAGCCCAGCAAAAATCCACGCTATTTGCAATTGCGCGATGATTTGGCAGACCCGTTCAAAGCACATATTGCCGATATGGGTGCGCGCTTGTACCGGCGCATCCCGTTGGACAAACCGCTTTGCTACCCGGTGGATGCCATTCTGGCTGGCCGCCGCAATAATCCCCCTGAGCCCGAAACCGGCATACGTTCCCTAGCGGTCTACAACCCGATTCATTACCAGGAACTGCCGGAATTGTTCATGGACTATATTTGCAGCCTCACCGGCAAATCCCCTTCCACTACGGGGGCGGGGAGCGAGGGAGCATTGACCAAAGGGCCTTTCAACGCTTTAAGGCCGGTGATTGATCTCAACAATACGCTGGTGGGATTCATCCTCTCTGGATATGCTGGTTTCAGTACCCCTGCCGGTCATATTGGCCCAAATGTGCGGGTTGACCATGATATCAGCTTGTTGATGCCGGAAATTTGGTCGCGGCTTTCAAGTAAAGCACGCGACCCATACTATTTGGTCAATGAAGGTCATCTAGAACGGGTTGACGATTTTGAGTACCAAGGACGCACAGTGCTTGCCAGTCGCCTTGGCTACCGGATAACTAGCCATTTTGTGCATAGCTTTTTGGGCAAAATCTTCGACAGTCCGGCTGCGGTGTTCAATGAGGCCATACTAAGGCCGGAAACCCAAGACCTTGAATCTTTTGCCGATGGTGTAGATAACATCGTCGAAACCCAGAGACGCGTTGCACAGCGATATCTGGACGACGGCAGTATCGAGGATGCCTGTCCGCCAATCCGAGCCCTGCTGCATTGCATGGCAGAGGGTGCGTATAATGGAAAAGATGTGCACCATTCCGATATCCGTGCGTTGTTCAGTAGAGAATCCCTGTTGGCATCGGACTGGTATCTTGTTCGCCTCGCTACCAAGCAAAAACAAGATTTCGCCCTTTGGCAGAGACATTGCGATTATCTGGAGTCTTTCCTGAAAGAGCGTGGAGGATCAAACTGGTGCGCGGAACTGGATTTGAATAACCGGCTTGAACAGGCGAGAAATATGCTATTAACCGTCAAAAGCCCAAATTACTTGGAAACTTTGACCGGCACCTTAGGTACGGACCCCTCTGTAGCCTTATAATCAGGCAATAATTTGAACCCCTAATTGTGATAGATCAATATGCCTACTAGCCCGAGTGCAAGTTACAGCTTTACCCTACGAGTCAAACTCTCAAAACAAGTCGGCACCTTAGGTGCTTTAGCCATCGCAATAGGCTCGGCAGGAGGAGACATTGGCGCTGTCGATTTAGTTGCGGTGGTTGGCGACACCGTATTGCGCGACATCACGGTGGATGCTGCCTCCAGCAAACATGCCGAACAAATCGTCGCCACAGCACGGCAAGTGGAAGGGATCGAAGTCGTTAGTGTATCCGACCGCACATTTTTGATGCACCAAGGGGGTAAAATCGAGGTGGTGTCCAAGATGCCTCTCACTACCCGCGACGATCTATCCATGGCTTATACGCCAGGGGTCGCACGCATTTGCGAGGCCATCCATAGTTCTCCCGAATTGGCTTATACCTTGACCATCAAAAAGAACATGGTGGCAGTGGTGAGCGATGGCACGGCGGTGCTTGGATTGGGTGACATAGGCCCTGAAGCGGCCATGCCGGTCATGGAGGGGAAAGTAATGCTATTTAAGGAATTCGGCGGGGTAGACGCTTTTCCCATCTGCCTGGCCACCAAGGACGTGGATGAGATTGTCCGCACCGTGAAAGCCATCTCCCCCGGGTTTGGCGGCATCAATTTGGAGGACATCTCCGCACCGCGCTGTTTTGAAATCGAAGAGCGGCTGCGCGAGGAGTTGGACATCCCCGTTTTCCACGACGACCAGCATGGCACGGCGGTGGTGGTGTTGGCGGCAATGATCAATGCGATCAAGTTGGTGGGTAAGGAAATGGCCGACCTAAAAGTGGTCGTCAACGGTGTCGGCGCGGCGGGTGTGGCTTGCAGCAAAATCCTGATGGCGGCCGGTGTGCAAAACATCATTGGATGCGACACAAAAGGTTCGATTTATGCTGGGCGGGTGGAAAACATGAATAGCATGAAAGACTGGTATGCCACCCACACCAACCCCCACCACGAACACGGCACGATACACGATGTCATCAAAGGGGCCGATGTTTTCTTGGGGCTTTCGGCTCCGGGAATTCTGACAGCCGACGATTTGAAAAATATGGCGGTGAAGCCAATCGTGTTTGCAATGGCCAACCCCACACCGGAAATCATGCCCAGGGATGCGGCCCCTTATGTCGCAGTAATGGCTACCGGTCGATCAGACTATCCCAATCAAATCAATAATGTACTCTGTTTTCCCGGTATCTTCGCCGGTGCGCTTGCCTGTCGCGCCACGCAAATCAATGAAGAAATGAAAATGGCTGCGGCAGGGGCCATTGCCGGAATTATCACGGAAAGCGAACTCCAATCTGAATACATCATCCCCTCCGTTTTTGACAAACGGGTTGTACCCGCAGTGGCCAAGGCCGTTGAGGCGGCTGCCCGTCAAACGGGTGTCGCACGG
>QJPH01000081.1 GCA_003242955.1 Candidatus Methylumidiphilus alinenensis | reverse complement strand
AAAAAGCTTGGTAGGTGCGGCTGTGTCTCGCAGTCGGGCTTTCCTGCCCTCGTCCCAAAAGCTTCCGGAGTTATCCGGGCCGCGCTCCAGGCGCAGAAAGGTGTAAAATAATGTTTCAGGTGTTACTGGGGGATTGTGCTCCTTCGTTCCTTAGTTGCACAAGACTCTCCACAGCACAGGCGACCACAAAAAACGGTTCGCTGTGTTGTCGGCGTATTTTCTAGGAATTCATTGATGGAGCGATAGATGGTTTTGTATGAACTTGCGGTTCTGGGTGATCCCACTGACGAACAATTGGATGAGATCGAAAAACTTGTCTCTCAGGGTGTAGAAGCATTTGGCTTGAAACTGGGCAACGAAGTAGGTTGGTCTATTAAACAGATGGATTTTAAGCCACTAGGACAACAGGCTTCTGCTGCAATTTTTTTTGGCGGAACTGCGGCTATAGTTTTCCTCGGCCTTTGTCTTCGATGCGTCCGCATAAATGCGCGGGGTGGCCGTCATGTACAGGCGTTTTTTAGCCTTGACGATGTGGTTGTGGTGTACCTTTTGGAATTCAGACGGGTCTTCCCCCGGCAGCGTCAAGCCGGTAGTGCGGTGGGCCTCGTCACAAACGATCAAATCAAATTCGCCAAAGCCTAGCTTTTGGGCATCGCTTACCACTTGGATTGATTGGTAGGTGGAAAAAACCACGATGCGCCGGTCTTTGGACAGTTTTTCGGCACTCAGGGCAATTTTCCTGGCATCGGTAGTGGCAGGGTAGGCTAGATCATGGGTGCGCAAATCCTCTTCATCCTTGCCTACTTTGCTATCGGAACAGACGACAAAAGCGTGAATGGGCGTTACAGCCTCCGCCGTCCATTCGCGCAAGGTCTGGGAAATCAGCGAAATTGAAGGGGCCAAGAACAGAATGTGTCCGCCTATTGAAGTTTTTTGTTCCGCTAGGCGCAATGCAGTCAGGGTTTTCCCCGTACCGCAAGCCATGATGATCTTTCCACGGTCATGGGTTTTGTAACCATCCTCGGTAAGTTCGATGGCTTCGACTTGGTGAGGCCGCAAAGTCTTTTTGGGCTTTAACTTGATCTTTTCGACGTGGGAAAGGCTGAACTGGCTCCAATCAATGGGGCTGTCGGCTAAGTCTTGTATGCGCAGCCGCGATGTCGGTATGGATTGGTCGGCCAGTGCATCCTCGGCGTGTTTGCCCCATTTGTCGGTAGTTGAAACTACGAGGCGGTAGGAAAAACCCCTTTCACCTTCCAAGGTGGCGAAGCGTTTCCCGGAAGCCGTGAAAAACGAGTCAATGTCAGATTTTTGAAGCGTGTGGTCTGGATCGTAGAACTTGCATTGCACCGACCAATAATCGCCCGTGTCGCGCTCTTTCGCCACGAGGTCTATCCCTGTGTCCACACTCCACCGGTCGGACCATTCACCCCATAGCCAAACGTCGCTAAACAGTTCGGCGTACTGTGGATCTGTTTTCAGATAATTGGCGATTAGGCGTTCAAAGAGGTCGCCTAAACTTCTATTGGATTGAGCGGCTTGGCGGAATTCTTCAAGGATGGAATGAATGGTTGTGGTCATGCAGAACAGGCTTCATTACTAGATTACCATGAGCTAAATGGGAAAAGTTTAACTGAAAAAGGCTGATGATTGTTTGATCTCGGAAGTTATCAACAGAAATTGTGGAAAACTTTGTGCCTATGCTGTCAAAACTAGCCTACTCTATGGTCTAAGCGCACTGTACAAAATATGACCAATTCGTTACAACTCGACAAAATGTAAATGCTTTGGCTTTCATGCGTCGCTACGATTTTCGCGTAGGCGAAAAAAGTTGAGGACGAAACGACGAAACACCGCCAATTGCCGGGGTTAAAACATTCTTTCAATATCCCTAGACCCATGAAGGACGCGGACAATATCAACGCCGTCTTCAAGCGGGAAATAGAAGATGAGGTAATTCCCTATGGGCTGGCAGCGTAATCCTGCTTTAAGCTCGTTGCGAGCCGTTCCCATTTGTGGGAAGTCAGCCAGCCCTAAACAACTTTCCTGAATGCGATCAAGAAACCTGTCTGCATTGTCTGGGCTGTCCTGTGCGATATGCCACCAGATTTCGTCAAGGTCGCTTTCGGCCTCTGGCCTTTTCATTAAACGCGACATCAGGATTTCATCCTTCTTCTCGTCGTGCGGCAAGTCGCATTCGTCCTCTTGCCTTGATCTCTTCCATATCTAAGGGGGTGGCTTCGCCGCTGTCTATCCCCTTCTGGATTTCGCGCCTTAATTCCTCAAGCCGAAGTTCGCGCAACTGGTCGCGTTCTTCCATGAGGCGCAAAGCTTCGCGCATCACCTCGCTTGCCGAGTTGTAAAGGCCGCTCTCGACCTTGCCCTGCACCAGCTTTTCAAGATGGGGGGTCAATGAAATGTTCATAATCGTAATTTCTCCAATTTAGCTATTAATAACAACAAATAGCAAAGATTGTTATTTATAGCCCATCTGTTCGATAAAATCCAATAAAACAACGATGCGCGATTGATTTGTTTTTATGAAGATTGAGCGATGGAGAACGTAAAATTCGCCTAACCGGTTGAGCTATAGTGCTGTGATATTCTGTTTAAATGCGCAAATAGACATCTACATAAATACGTATTTATTGTAAAAATACGATACGTACTTTAATATTTGAGCAGTTACGCTAATCAAGAGATAACCAAATGCGCACATTAGTAATAGCAAGTCAGAAGGGCGGTGTT
>QJPH01000293.1 GCA_003242955.1 Candidatus Methylumidiphilus alinenensis | reverse complement strand
CCCAACCAGAACTGAATGGCTTAAATATTTGTGGTAACTTTTCTTTGCTTATACCGATGCCAGTGTCATGAATTTCGATGCTGAGGTGACCCTCACCTCCCTTTGCAACGAAGAATGTCAGCGCGCCCTTTTTCGCCATAGCCCGCGCCGCATTGCGGATAATATTGATAAAGACGGAAAGCAGGGCATCCTTGTTACCGATAATTCCAATGTCTTCCGGCAGAGAGCAATTCACCACCACCTCAATAGCACTCATGTCATATTGATAATTGACTGCCTCAACTGCCTCCCTGATTAAATCAGGCAGATTGAGGGGGCCTTCTGTCTTGCCGATGGTTTTGCTATAGGTCAGTAGATTGCTCAAAATGGTCTTACAGCGTTGGGCACTCTTCAATATGGTTTCAAGTTTAGCTTTGAACGATGCCGACTGTTCGTCAATATGGCTAAGTATGAGTTCGGTTCTGCCGATTACAATCGCTAAGGGATTATTGAGTTCATGAGACACATCTGCCACGAGCCGACCAATGACCGCCAGTCTTTCAGAAAGCAGCAATTTCTCCTGTAATTTTTTCTGTAGTGAAATATCCATCACGATTATACCGATATGCCTGGGTATTCCATCAGCATCGCAGATAGGGAATATTGTGTGGGAAACCGGAATGCTGGTGCCGTCAATGCGCTTCAGCATACTTTCGCCATTCCATTCTTTGTCATTGACGGCATCTGGGATCAATTTATCTGCTGTATGGCCAAAGTTTATTGGTGCGATGAAATCCGTGATGATGTTGGTCTTCAGTTCATCCGCACGGTTAACCCCTAGCATTTTTGCGCCACCCGCATTGATATAGATGAGCTTCCCATCCATGTCTGTAAGGGCAACTAAACCAACATAGGTTTCAATGATGGCAAGCTGCTGTAAGATGATGTTCGCCGATTCCCTTTCTTTAGTCAAATCGCGGAAGACCAGCACGACACCGGTTATCGTATTATTTTGGTCGAATATGGGCGCGACGCTATCGCCAATCGAGCGTTCGGTTCCATCGCGGGCAATCAACAGGGAATGTAATGCCATTCCTCGCCTGTCACCATTATGCAATATCGAAGCGGCAGGACTATCAATCTTGGCGCGTGTCTCTTCGTCAATAATGCAAAACACCTCTTCAATGGGTTTGCCATGCGCTTCAGACTCGCTCCACCCGGTCAATTGCTCGGCAACCGGATTCATCAGCAAAACGCAACCGTTGATATCAAGCGATATCACGGCATCGGCAATGCTATAAAGTGTGGCTCTCATTTCCGACTCACGCCGGGCGAGATCATCCACGGCCCGCCTGAGCGCGGTGGTGTCGGAAAACAGTGCCACGTAGTTCTGGGTTTTACCCTGTGCATCACGCACCGCGCTGATAGTTTGCTTCACGAGGTACACTTCCCCGTTCTTGTGCCGGTTCCAGTTTTCGCCACACCATTGGCCTTCCTCGATCAGGCTGCGCCAGAAGGCGGCGTAGAACTCTTTTCCCTGACGACCGGAGCTAAGGATGCGCGGGTTCTGGCCCCGGACTTCGTCGCGGCGGTAACCGGCGATGCGGCTGAAGGCATCGTTGACATCGATGATCGTGCCGTCGGCACTGGTGATCATGATGCCTTCCGAGGTATGGGTGAAGACGCTGGCGATAAGGTGGAGTTTATCTTCGGCTTGTTTGCGCTCGGTCATGTCCCTGAAGAAACCGGTAATGTGTTTTCTGCCGTTTATGATTATCTGGCTCGCACTGATGTCTGCGTAAAAATATTCCCCGTTCTGTCTGACACACTGCATATTTTGGGCAAGAGGCATCTCCCCATGCGCTTGCCTTTCAAAGGTGGCCAAGGCATCCTGAAGAGTATCTTCAGGATGAAGATTGGCAACAGTCATCGTTATGAGTTGTTCTTCTGAATAGCCAAACATTTGACATGCCGCAGAATTCGCAAATAGCATCATCTTATTTTCTGCGTTGGCAATGATGATTCCATCGGGACTTCCCTGGAAAATAGCATGATATCGGTTTTCCGAATCATCCAGCCTTGCTTGTTGTGCTTTCCTGAGTTCGGTGATGTCCAAAAAAGAAACCACAGCCCCTACACCCACACCGTCGCGGGTTTGCGGGTACGACCAATACTCGGCAGGAAAGCAGGTGCCATCTGCACGCCATAATACTTCGTCGTCCACATGCATGGGTTCCGATTTATGGAATGCTTGGAAAATGCGGCATTCTTCAACGGGAAAGAACGTTCCATCGGCGTGTTTTCCGTGAATCTGCCAGTGCATGTTCTTGCCGAGCAACTCGTCAGGATTCCGGTATCCCAAGATATCTAGACAAGCGTTATTGCAAAAAGTGCAGTCACCGTTCATGTCTATGCCATAGATCGCTTCGGCAGTGGAATCTAACAGAAGCCGGGTTTTTTCTTCACTTTCCTGCAACGCTTCTTCGCGTCGCCGGCCAGCTTCGGTCAGCTTGTCGGCAATGCGGAGGGCAAAATTTCGCGTATTGGTGATCGAAAGCATCAACCAGAACAGCATGCCACTCAGCGCGAAGCCGCCCGCCGCGGCAGACCCTGCAGATGCGTAATCCATGGCGGAGGCCTTCGAGGTGCGATCAAACGCCAGTAGCCATTGCCGGCCGTTGAAGCCGACCATCCGCTGCTCTTGCAACAGCGAATGCACATCAGCCAGATTGGCGGGTTGGCTGTCGAACAACAGGTTGGCTGGCGTTGCCTCACGG
>QJPH01000594.1 GCA_003242955.1 Candidatus Methylumidiphilus alinenensis | reverse complement strand
GGACAATCGAAAAGCATTGCTGGTGTTTGTGGTTGATGAAACTGCGCCATGGCCGGACGATGAAAAAGAGGCGTACCGGTTGACCGAGGCCGCTTTGCAGGGGAAATTTGAACTAATACCCGCTCTTACGCAGGAGGTGCAACGCAACACTGTCGCATTGCAAGAATTTAAAACTTGGCTCACGCAAAACCGCATCCGTGCCATGTTTGCCACATCCGAGGAACTGGAGCGCAAGGTCGAATCCGCGCTGAAAGACTGGCTTCACAATAACCCGGTATATGCGTCCGTCGCCAAGTCACAAGCCAAAGCCCAGGCCAACCCCGAGCGTTATTTAGGCCAACTGTATGAGTTCAGTGCTTATATCGACATCCGCGGCTTGCATGTTGGCAGTGGCAGGGCGCACCGGTTCCCGATTGAAGACTTGTATATCGAGCTGGACATCACGGGCGGCGGCAAGCTGAAAAACACTCTCGCCAATCCGCGTCGTGTGGTCGTAGGCGACCCCGGTGCGGGTAAAACGACTTTTCTGCGCTGGATTGCCCATGCCTTGGTGGGCGACCGGCTGGGCGTCACTGACAATGCCGCTAGGGAATTGTTAGGGATTTCCCGTCCGTTGATACCGGTTTTTGTGTCGATAGCGGAATGGTTGGAGCATGTCGCGTATTATGAGCAAGTTTTCCCCGTTACCATGGGGGTAGGTGCGGGTTTCAAACCCGCTAGTAAGGGGCGAGTTAAATCAAATCAGGGAAGCGCAGAATTACCTACCCCCACCACCGCCAAAGACCCTCAATGGCTGGTGCATTTCCTTGGCAGCCAATCGGCCAGCCGGGAATGGGGCTTGGATGCGGATTGGTTCAAAGAAAGATTGAATGCCGGCGAGTGCCTGTTGTTGTTCGACGGACTGGACGAAGCCCCTGACCGCAAAACCCGTGAGTATGCCACCGATTTGCTGGAAGCGGTTGCCTCTACATGGAAGCGATGCCCCATCCTCGTCACCTCCCGGCCTTCCGGCTACCAAGACCGTTCAGTGCTGCCGAATTTCCAGCCTAGCACCATCGAAGCTTTAAACGATCAAGCGGTGGAGACGTTTCTGGACCGTTGGAGCCGCGCCCTGTACCCTACCGACACTTTAGCAGCGGAAGCCCATCGGCAAGCATTGCTGCAAGCTTTGAACGCCCGTCCCAACATTCGCCGCCTAGCCCGCAACACGGTGATGCTAACTGCCCTGGCGGTGGTGCATTGGAACGAAAAGCGTTTGCCGGAACAACGTGCCGAGTTGTACGAGTCCATCCTGTTGTGGCTGTCCCGTTCCCGTGAACTGCGCCCCGGACGCGCCGGACCTGAGCGTAGCCTGGAAGTGTTGCGCACCTTGGCTTTGGCGATGCAAAACGCCGAGGGGGGGCGGAAGATTCAAGTCACACGACATTGGGCGGCAGAACAAATTGCCGGCTTGTTCCCTGACGAACCAGCAAGACCGACTCGGTTTTCAAAACCGAGTCGGTCTATTTCCCTGGCCGAAAAATTTCTGGAAGAAGAGGAACTGGACAGCGGCATCATCGTCCGGCGTGGCAACGACGTGCGCTTTTGGCATCTCAGCTTCCAAGAATACTTGGCGGCTAGGGCGATAGGCGGCTTATCCGAGCAAGGTCAACGCGCAATGCTGTTTGGAACCTACAAACGATTGTATGAACCCGAATGGCGCGAGGTGGGGCAATTGCTCGGCGGGGTGCTGTACGAGCAAGGCCGGGAAAAAGTGGATGGGCTGATTACGGCGGTGTTGGATGAATTGTATGGAGATGCTGGCAGCCAAAGCAAGCCACCCAATTTAGCCGACCAAGCCCGTGCCGTTGGCCTGCTTGATGGCATCGTGCGCGACCTGTCACCGTTTCAATACCAACCTATCGACCCGCGCTATCGCCAGACCTTCTCCGAGGTCATGCGCATTTTCGAACCAGAACCGTCAAAATCCGTGCCTGTAAAACTGCGCATCGAAACAGCCGAAGCATTGGGCAGGGTGGGCGACCCCCGCCTGACTGATGATAAGCTGCGCTGGGTGGAAATAACTGGGGGCAAGTTTTTAATGGGGGCGCAGAAGTATGACGAAAATGCACCTAATTATGATGCTGATGCCGGTGGCAATGAATCGCCTACACACTGGGTGGAAGTGGATACTTTCAACATTGGTCGCTACCCGGTCACGGTGCAGGAATACGCCGTGTTCAAAGAGGATGATGGCTATACCGAAACCCTCTGGTGGCTACCGGAAGATTTTGGTCGTTGGCAAGAACCAAGAGATTGGCAAAAATGGATAGAGCACAAAAACCGTCCGGTGGTTGGCGTGTCTTGGTTTGAGGCTATGGCCTATTGTGCATGGCTGACCGACCGCCTGCACCGGCTTGGCAAGTTGACACCCAACGAGTCGATACGCCTGCCGACTGAGGCGGAATGGGAATACGCCGCTCGGGGCAGTGTTGCCCGACGTTTTCCTTGGGGCGATGCTGAACCTACAGCAGAACAGTTGAGTTACAACGGCAATGTGGACAATCCCACGCCGGTCGGGGTCTATCCGATGGGTGCAACGCCTGAAGATGTGTTGGACTTGGCCGGCAATGTTTGGGAGTGGTGTGCCGATTGGTATGATGGCGGTTATTATCAAGTCTGCCAGTCGCATGGTCCAGTGAACAACCCGACAGGGCCGGACACTGGCGCAGCCCATGTGGTTCGCGGCGGGTACTGGGACTATGACGCGTGGGGCTGCCGTTCGGCGTACCGTGACG